>JBFYKJ010000001.1:0-21466 GCA_041306005.1 Candidatus Altarchaeota archaeon
GTTTTTGTGAACGGCGGAATAGACGGGCACCCCGCCGCGGGGGGGCCTTGTCATTATCCTGCTCCCGCCGAGCTTTTCCTCTCCCTGCCCCCGGGTCAGGACGGCATTATCGCCTATCCACTTCCCGCCTTCCATCTCCCTGAATTTGTGTATGTTGCCGGTGTAGTTGTTGACTATGAATTTCCCGCCCGCCGGCCGCTTCAGCGTTATGCCCCACTGGGGGAATCGCTCGAGGGGCGCCTGCATGTTCAGGTTGTGGGCATCCACCAGTTTTCCCAGCTCCCCGGCGGATGGGAGTTTGCGCTTTGGCGCCGTGCGCGCCCCTTTGGCATTGGACTTAATGGGTTTGTTTGTTTTCATTTTCGGGCATATCCTTATGATTATAAGTTAAATGCCCCCAAGGATAAAAACGTTTCAGCTGCGGGTTTTTCTACCCGCCCTTGTTATCTACGCATGGCCAAGAAGAGCGCCCCAGGGAAAATCCCTTGCTGTAACTGCATTGGCAAGAAAGCCCTCTTCGCGATAATCGCGGCGGCGATATTCGCAGCGATATTCCTGGCTTTTGCACTAAGCGGCGCCCCGCCGAAGCTTCGCGTCATAACCGAGGACTTCTCGCCTTACAACTACGTCGAGGACGGCGAGGTCATGGGCCCGGCGACGCAGATAGTCAAGGAGATAATGATGCGCATTGGGGTGAAGACCGAGATAGAGGTCATGTCCTGGGACGAGGGCTACAACATCGCCCTGACCACGCCGAACGTCGCCATTTACTCCACCCTCCGGACTTCGCTTAGGGAGGACAAGTTCAAGTGGGTCGGGCCCATCGCGACTGCGAGGACCGTCTTCTTCAAGCCCGCCTTCACCAGCGCGACCATCGCTGATTTGGACTCTGCGAAGAGCCTGCCGTCAATCTGCGTGATGAAGGAGGACGCGATGTACCAGCTGCTCGAGAGCCGGGGGTTCACGAACCTTGTGGCGTATCCGAACGACATCGAGTGCGTGAGGAAACTTGCGACAGGCGAGGTCGCCGCGTGGATCGGCCTTGACAACAGCCTGGAGTTCATGGCCGAGAGGGCGGGCGTCGACCCGGAGGCGATAAGGCAGGACTATGTGATATCCACCGACCCGATGTACATAGCATTCAGCAAGGGGACTTCGGATGAGACCGTGAGGGCATGGCAGGATGCGCTCGATGCGATGATGGCGGACGGGACACTTTCAACGTCGGCAACCTAGCTCACTTCTTTCTTTTCGCGCCTCCAGCTTTCTTCTTTGCGGGACTTGCGCCGGCAGCCTTCGGCCTTCTCGCGACTATCAGCACGACGACGCCCGCGGCGCACGATGCCGATATCAGGTTCAGCACGCTGATCCCGGCCTCAGCCGAGGTCATGCTGACCGATATCAGGATTATGCCCGCCATCTGCAGCGCGGCGAATCCAAGCGTCATCTCTCTCCTGCCTTTCAGCATGGGTATCAACTGCACCAGCCAGCCGAGGATGATGAGCGCCATCCCGGCGGCGTTCAGGGTTATGCTTTCTAGGGCCATGGGGATATTAAGAAGGGCGGGATAAAAGCCCCAAACCCGTTCGTTTTCCCGCATCAGCACCAGACCGGAGGGCTTTTATACACCCCGCCTTAAACTACCCGGTGGTAAAATGAAACACACTTCTTCCAGTGCCGCTTATATCGCAATCGTTGCCGTAGCCGCATGCTTTCTTGCCGGGTCAGTTTCCGCAATCGAAATAACGCCTATCAATCCCGACAGCTGCGCCGAGCTCAAGGAGATGATCGAGGAGAACTGCAACGGCGCATACTCGCTTAAGAACGACATAGACTGCACCGGCGAGAGCATAACGCCCATATGCGCCGCGACCGGGGGCATCATAATAATACCGCCCCTCGGCCCTGCTGCGGCCGAGCCGGCGCCAGCCGGCGCCGGGCCGGCAATAGACCTAGGCGGCTTTACAGGCGAGCTCTACGGAGGCGGGCACGTCATAAGGGGCGTGACGATAGATGTGGCGACGGAGTTTGACGGCCCCGCCGAGGTTACCGATGTACCGGTGTTGCCGTTCGAAGTGGGCCTCTTCGGGTATGTCGACGGCTACATCACGGAGTTGGGCATCGAGGGCGCGCGGGTTTCGGGCTTTGCGGAGGTCGGCGCGCTTGCAGGTTTCCTCGGCCCGGACGGCGAGATAACCAGCTGCTACGCAATCGCCGACGTCTCTTGCCATTTTGCCTGCGGCGGCCTTGTAGGGGTGTCCCAGGGGGAAATAAGCAACTGCTATACCGGCGGCAGCGTTTCCGCAATGGAGTTCGACTTGCACGACATTACCGCGACCTACACCATAGAGCGCCAGGCAGGTTCCGGCTGGGGCGAGGCTTACACAAAGAGCTTTGCCACGGAGTACTCGACCGAGCAGTTCAGCTTCACGGGCATCGAAGGCGCCTTGACCCTGAGGATATCCCAGGCGAACAAGGAATTCGCCGACATCGACGAGATACGGCTTGAGGCTTGCGGGGGCGCGATAGCCCCGGCTTATGCAAAGTACACGACGGGCGATAGCGTGCTGGAGGACATACTGTCCAATGACAACAACGTGGTGGCGGCCCACGACAAGACAATCGAGGTCTCATGGGATGTGCCCTGTTCCGATGCGGCGCTTTACCTGACCGCTAACGAATATTCCGGCGAGGAGGGCGTGCCGGTTCTTTTCCCGGTATACGGCTATGAGTCCTACGAGGCCGGGACGGGCGCCTCATACAGCGCATACATCAAGCCTGCGACCGGCCACCCGCCGGGCACGATGTATGTGGACATCACAGATGACGCCGACAACGTGTACATAGACATGGACGTCACGCCCGACAACACGAACGACCCCGGGGCGGACTGGGCCATCGCGTTCATAAACGGCAGGGCTTTTAGGATAGACGCTTCGGACGACACCTGGGGCGGCTGCAGCTTCGGGCTGACGGACAAGGCCCCATACAAGCACAAGACCTGCAGCTTTGCGATACCCAAGGATGAGATCGGGGGCGGCGACTTCGCGTTCAAGATAATGTACTACGGGACGCTGGCAACGTACCTCAGCACCGACATAGGGGGGTTTGTAGGCTTTATAGAATCCTATGACGAAGGAACCAGCACCATAACAAACTCCTATTCGACAAGCGATGTCGTGAACCCCGTGCAAGACAGCAACGCCGGCGGCTTTGTGGGGGGCGCCGACGGCGGCTTGATAGAGGGATGCTTCGCGGCCGGCGAGGTCGACTGCCCGGACTGCGCCTACGGCGGCGGATTTATGGGCACGAACGGCTTTGAAGAGGATGACACCGCGGACCTCATTGACTGCTACTGGTCAAACGGCCTGGATGATTGCGCCGGTTACGGCTCCGAAGAGGGCTGCTATTATGAGCCAAACAAGGCATCCTTCTTTGACGTCGCCGACACGTACCCGCTCTACGAGGACGCGGACTGGAACTTCGATGGCGTGTGGGACACGGTCTTTGACGATATCTGCTACCCGCCGCTGCAATGGCAGGGCCTCTTTGACGAAGACGGCGATGGATACGCAACCGGGGCTAGCTTGTGCAACCCGGCCGACTGCGATGACAGTCTTAGCAGCGTCAACCCGGGCGCCAAGGAGAGATGCTCGAACAACAGGGACGACGACTGCGACGGCAGGAAGGACTGCAGGGACCGGGATTGCAGCCACCACAACGACTGCGAGGAGGGCGGCGAGGTGATAGGATACACATTCACCGCAGGCCCATCCGGGCAGCCGCCGGCACCGCCCGCACCACCCGTGGGCGCGCCGAAGATAGCGGTCGATAGCCACGCGACCGAGGGCGACGCTCTTCAAGCCATAATCACGGACGCTGAGGGGGACCCGGCGACGGGCGAGGTGACAGTCACAAAGCCGGATGGAACGGTTATAATTCTCCCGATAGTGGACGGGAAGGTGCAGATACCATTAGACCAGCCGGGCACTTGGACCATAACCTACGTGGACTCGGAGGGAAGGACTGCCATGGCGACGATAGCGGTCGCTGGGAAGGCGGCCGAACCTATGGGCAACCCGCAGTCGGAAAAGATTGTGGCGCCCGAAGAGCCTGAAGCCATAATCCTCGCTCCGGCAGCCGTCACGGGAGAGCAGGGCTTCAACTTGGCGTACTTCTTTGTGGCTTTGGCGATAGCGGCGGGCGCGCTTGTCTTCTGGCGGAGCAGGGGCTAAGGCCGTTTAAGGCTTTTATAGGCGCCCCCATAAGTAGTCGGGAGTACGATGACCCTAAAATCCTTAATACCGATTGTGGCCCTGGCTCTGTTGATGACACCTTCGCTGATAGGGGCGATACCTGTTCACGAACTTGACGGCGACGGCAGCTCGGGGGACCCGTGGCAGATAGCCGACTGCGAGGACCTTGGGGCCGTCCGGGATATCTACGATGAGGGGTATTATTACTACATACTCGTCGCTGACGTGGACTACGCCGACTGCATCGACCCCGACCCGGGCCTTGGCTACCCTGGCTTCATGCCGATAGGCACCCTTTCCGAGCCGTTCGAAGGCGTTTTTGACGGGCAGGGGCACAAGATAAGCAACCTCTTCATCTGGCTGCCTACCGGGAACTTCGTGGGGCTTTTCGGCGTCACGGGCCCGGACGCGGAGATATATGACCTGGTGCTCGAGGACGTCGACGTGACGGGCAACATCCGCACCGGCGGCCTCGTCGGCCTGAACACGGGCCACATAGAGGGCGTCACCGTCAGCGGCCGGGTCAGCGGCCGGAACTTGAAGATACTGGGCGGCACCGGCGGGCTGGCCGGCGGCTCGCGCTTGTTGGAAGAATCCGAGGGGTCGATAATCGACTGCCATTCGTCGGCTGATGTGTCAGGCGCCATCTCGGTCGGCGGCCTTGTGGGGTTCAACGAGGACCTAATAATCGGCTGTTCGGCCACCGGCCGCGTAACGGGCGTGCCGAGTTTCCCCCCTGATGGCGATATTGACGGGATCACTGCCACCGAAGACGACATAGTCGACGAGCTCGGCAGTGTATTCATCGGCGGCCTTGTCGGCCGCAACGGTGGGTTCGGGGTTCTTGGCTCGGGTTCGGGTCTCATCGCCGAGTCGTTCGCTACCGGCCAGGTCACGGGCAGCTTCTACACCGGCGGATTTGTCGGTGCGAACCTGGCGGACCCGGAGTTCATAGATGATATCAGGGATGAGCTTATCTTAGGCCTGGCTGTGCAGGAGGCCGGCGCCGGGGACGAGGCAATGCCCGGCGACAGCCTACTCGCTTTCTTTGAGGAGGAACAGCCCGGGGAAGTGAATGATATACTGGACGCGGAGCTGCAGAATGCGGCGCAGCTGTCGGCGGAGGAGATAACGGAGCTGGCGGGCATCGAGATACCAGAGATACCGGCCGACTACCTGGAAGGCGAGGGGATTTCAACGGCCGCCGGGGAGGGCTACGAGCTCCCGTCGGAGCCGTTAGGCATAATAGTAAACTCGTACTCACGGGGCGATGTCGATGCCTACGCATTCTCCGGGGGCTTTGCCGGGTGGAACATGGGGCTTATAGAACTCGCCTACTCGACAGGTTCGATCACTGGGTATGCCCACATAGCAGGCTTTGCCGCCTGGAACGATTTCGAGATAATAATGGCATTCTCGACCGGCGGGGTGGACGCCGAAGCGGGCATGGACTGCCCCAGCATAGGGGGCTTTGCCGGGGTAAACACCTTCGTCCTATTGGGCTTCTACAACCACGATGCCAGCAACCCGGACTGGTGCATCGGCACCGACGAGGGGTTATCCCTCTGCCTGCGGATAGACGACAACGAGCCGTACTTCTTCGATGTCGCCGACACGAGCGAGATGTACGAATTCCTTTGGGATTTCGAAGACGTATGGGACACTATCTTTGACGATACCTGTTATCCCCCGCTGCAGTGGCAGGGCTTCACCGACGCTGACGGCGACGGTTATGCCGCGGACGGCGGGATGTGCCCGTCGGACTGCGATGACAGTCTTAGCAGTGTCAACCCGGGCGCCAAGGAGAGGTGCTCGAATGGCAGGGACGACGACTGCGACGGCAGGAAGGACTGCAGGGACCGGGATTGCAGCCACCACAACGACTGCGAGGAGGGTGGCGGCGAGGTGATAGGATACACATTCACCGCAGGCCCATCCGGGCAGCCGCCGGCACCGCCCGCACCACCCGTGGGCGCGCCGAAGATAGCGGTCGATAGCCACGCGACCGAGGGCGACACTCTTCAAGCCATAATCACGGACGCTGAGGGGGACCCGGCGACGGGCGAGGCGACAGTCACAAAGCCGGATGGAACGGTTATAATCCTCCCGATAGTGGACGGGAAGGTGCAGATACCGCTGGACCAGGCGGGCACGTGGACGATAACCTATGTGGACTCCGAGGGGCGGACAGCCATGGCGACGATAGCGGTCGCTGGGAAGGCGGCCGAACCGATGGATAACCCGCCGTTACGTGAGAACATTGTGGCGCCCGAAGAGCCTGAAGTCATAGAGATGGTGCCGGCGGCAGTCGCAGGAGCGCCCGGATTCGAATGGCTGCACATCTTTGCGGTGCTGGCCGTTGCGGCAGGTGTCCTGGTTTTGTGGAGATACAGGGACTGACGGAGGGTCCTCCCGGGCTTGCATTAAACCATAGATAAGCCTTCAGCCCGGCAGCGTGAACCAGAAAGTGGCTCCTTTCCCGGGCCCATCGCTCTCGCACCCGATTTTCCCGCCGTGCGCCTCGACCAGCTTCTTGGATATATAGAGCCCGAGCCCGGTGCCGGTGGCCGTCTGCTTTTCCGCCTGGTAGAACTTGTCAAAGAGTTTGGGTATCTGCTCTTCTGAAACGCCGCGGCCGGTGTCTTTCACCGAGAACTTAACCCCCCCTTTTGTCTTTTCTATGGTGATGTCTATCCTGCCCTTCTGGGTGAACTTCACGGCGTTGCTTATGAGGTTGTCCATGACCTTCTCGACCCAAAACGGGTCTGCTTTTGCATACACCGGGCCCTTCGCATGGAAGAAGAGCTGGTCCTCGTTGTTCGTGCGCGCGTTGGCGACGGACTCAATGGTGTTTGCGGCCAGCCCGGCAAGGTCAGTCTTTGCCTTCCTTATGGCGAACTCGCCGGCGTCTATCCTCGACGAGTCGAGTATGTGGTCTATCAGCCTCTGCAGGCGCATGCACTCGGAGCGGACGATGTCAAGGCCATGCCTCTGGCGGTCGTTCAGCGGGCCGAGCTTCTCCTTTTGCAGGAGGCCGACAAAGCTTGTTATGGACGTCAGCGGCGTCTTTAGCGCGTGCGAGGTCGCATTGACAAAGTCGTCCTTTATCGCGTCAAGGGTCTTTAGCTCCTCATATGCCCTCTCCATCACCATCTCCGCCTCCCTGCGCTTCGTCACGTCCTCGACGAAGACGAGCGCCTTTTTTTCCCCGCGCTCCTCCAGCGGCATGCCCATGAAATTCCTTATGGTCTTTTTGCCCCGCATCGAGACGTAATCCACCGGGCCGATGAAGAAGGACTTGCCCCCCAACACCCAGCGTATGTGGTCCGATATCCCCGTCCGCACGTACCCGGGAAGCTTGTACACGTTGAACGCCATGAAATCCTTTTTGTTATAGCCGGATATCGCCAGCATCTTGGGGTTGACGTAGTCTATGCCGCCATCCTTGTTGGTGACATATATGCCGAACGGGGCCTTGTCGAGGATGTTCCGCGTCATCGCATACGCGTTCTCAAGCTCGATCCTCGTCCGCCGCCTGTCGGTTATGTCCCTGCCGGAGCTGAGCGTGCCGATTATGTGCCCTTCCTCGTCCCTCAGCAGGGTATTCCTCCACTCTATGAGCTTTTCCTCGCCTGTGCAGGTCACTACGGGGTTCTCATAGCGCTCCACGGCTTTGCCCCCCCCGCCCATCAGTCTCGAGAAGGCCGCCTTGACGCCAGCCCTCGCCTTTTCAGGCACGAAACCGTCAAACCAGTTTTTGCCCAGGACATCCGCCCGCTTGCACCCGAGCAGCTCGCAGCCCCGGTCGTTTATCAGCGTTACCCTTTGGCCATTGTCTATTGCGACGACAAGGTCCGCCGCCACTTCGAGGTAGCTTTTGGCAATGTCCCTTTCGCGCATCAGCGCTTCCTCGATGTTCTTCCTCCTCGTTATGTCCCTGACGACCCCCATGACATACTTGTTCCCGCCGAGGCTGATTAGGTAAGTCGTTATCTCGACGTCGACCAGCCTGCCGTCCTTGCGCCTGATCACGTACTCGCGCGGCGGGACCTCTTTGCCCGCGGCGTGCATCCTTATGCTTTCCACGACCTTGGACGTCTGGTCTTCCGGCAAGAGGCCCGTTTCAAGCAGGCTCTTGCCTATGAGCTCGTCGCGGCTGTAGCCCGTCAGCTCCTCGGCCTTCTTGTTGCCGTCGACTATGACGCCCTTCAGGTCATGCAGGTATATGGTGTCGGGGGCGTATTCAAAGAGCAGTTTTAAACTGCCCTCCGAGCGGCTTGGCCTCCCGCGCGTCGCGCTTTTGGCCATCAGGATTTAAGGGCCTTGTTGATCCGTTTGACCAGATCGTCGTTGTCAAAGGGCTTTGTCACGTAGTCGGATATCCTAAGCGCCTTCAATTCGCCCTTGCCGGCCTCGGACAGCAGGGCGACCGTCAGGAAGATGACCTTCACGCCCTTGAGATTCGGGTCCTTGCGCATCATCTCGCAAAGCGCCCTGCCGGATACCTTTGGCATGAACATGTCAAGGAGGACGAGGTCGGGCTTTTCCATCGCCATGACATCCAGCGCCTCATCCCCGTCGGCAGCGAAGTCGGTTTCAAATCCCTCCGATTGCAGGAGCAGGCCTACGGCCTTCCTTATGTTCGGTTCGTCGTCCACTATCAGCACCCTAGCCATAAGACACCTCCAAGCTTGTTTTACTTGTAACTATCTTACGCACCTCGCGCGCTGATGCCCCTCTGCCATCCACCCTACCTATAACGGACTGTGCAATATAAACGCGTTTCCGGACGGCATCACTTGAACCTGTCGTTTATGTCCCTCTCGACATCGCTAGGGTCGAAGTTCTGCCCCCACTCCAAGTCCTCTTTTTCTAACTTGGTCATTTCCACCCTCCCCAGTTTTCTCAATTTGAAGAGGGCGGCGACCGCCTCTCCCGCGCGACCGCCGCCCCATAAAGGCTTGAGGTCTAGATGCGCTAGTTGGCTCCGTTCCTTTGCGAGCACTGGCGTTTTTTTGATTTGCACCCCAGGCCCATTTCCCGTTGACTGCCTTCCTCGATATGAGGGGGCAGCTGTACCAAAGAGGCCTTCCGGGTTTTCGGCGTCCTCGCCGCCCGGCCCTTTTTACCGACTTTTAGGCCGGCCGGTTATTTTGGCCCTCTTTGGTTATTCCTTCTAGAAGGACGGTCTATAAAAACCTTATACTTTATATAACGTCTATAGACAGTATATTGGTTTAAATACCCCCTGCCCTAATCTATACGCGAAGCGCCGAAGCGCTAACCTATACGCAAAGCGCTTCATCGCTAATCTATACGCGAAGCGCTCGCACAATGCAAATGAAGTACACCACAATCCAGCTGACCCCGAAGACGAGGGAGCTCATAAGGCGGCGCGGCAGGATGGGCGAGAGCTACGAGGCGATAATACTGAGGCTGCTGAACAGGAAATGATCTTTCTTCAAAGCCGCGCAGCGGCAATGGCCCGGGCGAGGGCGTCAGCAATAAGATGACAATGGACCGGAAGGCATGCATATCTGTTGATGAGGATACGAAGAACAAGCTGAAAGCGATGGGCTCTAAGGGCGACACGTACGACGACGTGATAAACGGGCTTATGGGGCTTAGCATGATACTGTCCGACTCAAAGCTCGCGACGTCGCTTGCCCGCGACTGCGGTATGGACGAGGCGTTCGTCAAGAAATTGGGGAAATTCTGCGAGGGTTTGGTGGAACGCGGCGCGCGCTACCGGAACTTCGACTACGCGGCGCAGAAGATGATGATAAGGCTTGACATGCTGAGCTGATCGCCTTTTCGGCTGCTGCGGTTTATTGCGCCGCCCCGGCAATCCCGGTCATTTGCGCCGCTTGCCCTTTTCCTCGGGGGCAAGCATGGCGCAGGCGTCTTCCGGCAGGACACCGCCTTCCCATTTCAGGGAGCCTGCGCCGGTGTCCCTCCGCGTGGGCGTTGTGCCCCTTAGGCCGATATGCGATGCGGCTTTCCCCGCATCGACGTTTAAGCTCATCAGGTGGGCCTTTTTCGCATTGACCGCAGTTATGAGGTCGGCCATCTCGCCCGGATGCACCTGCTTGTTGCCGTGGCAGCATGTGCCGCATTGGTAGCACTCGTCGCCCATAGGCTCGAGGTCCGGCGAATGCCCGTGGAAATCTGCGGGGCGAAGCTTCCTGCACACGCGGGGCTTGTTCTCATGGACGAGGCATACTACTCTGGGAGCCATGCTTTATTATCCGTCTTGCGGGTAAAAAACATTCGGGCCTGGGCGGCTTATTGCGGGCAGTCTTTTTAGCCTAATCTTCGGTGTACTATTTCCCTATCCGCTCCCTAAGGTTCTTTATCCTATCCCTCAGGCGTATAGCGGTCTCAAAGTCGAGCTCGTCCGCCGCCTCCCTCATCTCGGCCTCAAGGCCGATGAGGATATTCGGTATGTCAGTCTTCGGTATGTGCTTCACATCCTTCAAATCGACCTCTTTCTCCTTAATCGGTTTGACTATTGTCTTGGGGGTTATGTTCTTCTTCTTGTTATACGCCAGCTGCATCTCTCTCCTCCTCTTTGTCTCAAGGAGGGCTTGTTTTATCGAGTCTGTCAACTTGTCCGCATAGAGGACGACTTTCGAGTCGACGTTCCTCGCCGCCCTGCCGATTATCTGTATCAGGCTGCGCGCGTCCCTCAGGAACCCTTCCTTGTCGGCGTCAAGTATCCCGATAAAGCCGACTTCCGGGATGTCTATCCCCTCCCTGAGGAGGTTGATCCCCACAAGGACGTCGAATTTACCCAGCCGGAGCTGGCGTATTATCTCGCTCCTCTCAAGGGTCTCGATGTCCGAGTGCAGGTACCTTGTCTTTATCCCCTGCTCGGCGAGGTACTCGCTCAATTCCTCCGCGAGTTTCTTAGTGAGCGTCGTGACAAGGGCGCGGTTCCCGTCTTTGACAACCCTCGCGATCTCGGCCTTCAGGTCCTCGACTTGCCCTTTTATCGGCCTCACCAGAACGCCCGGGTCGACTAGGCCGGTCGGGCGGATTATCTGCTCGACGAGCTGGGACGACCTTCCGGTTTCATAATCCCCCGGCGTCGCGGAGACAAAGACCGTGCTGCACAGGTCCATGTATTTCTCGAACTCCTGGAACTTGAGCGGCCGGTTGTCGTACGCGCTCGGGAGGCGAAAGCCGTAATCTATAAGGGCCTTCTTTCTCGACTTGTCCCCGTTGTACATCGCGTGCAGCTGCGGCACAGTCTGGTGGCTCTCGTCGATTATGAGGAGGAAGCCCTTTGGGAAGTAATCGATTAGGCAGAACGGCTTTTCCCCGGCGGCCCTCCCGTCGAAGTGTCTTGAATAATTCTCTATCCCCTTGCAAAACCCGGTCTCCTTGATCATCTCAAGGTCGTGGAGCGTCCTTTGCTTCAAACGGTGCGCCTCGATCATGTCAAGTTCGGGAAGCCTTTCCTCAAGCTCATCCCTTATCGCGTCCTCGGCGCTCTTCAGCTTCCCCTCGGGGATGACGAAGTGCTTGGCGGGGTAGACAAAGAAGTATGGGAGCGTGTTCACGACGGCGCCCGTTATCCTATCCACTTCAGCTATGCGCTCTATCTTGTCCCCGCACATCTCGACCCGCATTATGTTGTCAAAGTATCCCGGGATGAAGTCTATGGTGTCGCCCTTGACCCTGAACCGCCCGGGCATGAGTTCCGCCTCGTTCCTCTCGAACTGCGCGTCCACAAGTTTCATCAGCAGGTCTTTCCTCCCGACCCCCTGCCCGACCGATATCTCAAACCCCATGTACGAGAAGTCTCTCGGGTCGCCGACGCTGTAGATGCACGATACCGACGCGACGACTATTACGTCTTTCCT
Organism: Candidatus Altarchaeota archaeon; assembly: GCA_041306005.1. GTDB lineage: Archaea > Altiarchaeota > Altiarchaeia > JAFGQM01 > JAFGQM01 > JBFYKJ01. The sequence continues at coordinate 12,125 of JBFYKJ010000001.1, forward strand.
TGATAGGAGCGACGCCGTCGCCGCAAGCCTCATTTGCTCTATCTTCGGGTTTATCTGGGAGTCCTTCTCGATGTACTGGTCCTTTGAGGGGATGTAGGACTCGGGCTGGTAATAGTCGTAATACGACACGAAGTACTCGACCCGGTTCTCGGGGAAGAACTCCCTGAATTCATTGTAGAGCTGGGCCGCAAGGGTCTTGTTGTGGGCGATGACGAGCGTCGGCTTTTGGGTCTCTGCTATCACGTTTGCCATTGTGAACGTCTTCCCCGAGCCGGTCACGCCAAGAAGTGTCTGCGACTTGTCGCCGCGGCTTATGCCCGCGACCAGCTTTCTTATCGCCTCCGGCTGGGACCCCTTCGGGGCGAAGTCCGAGACCAGGCGAAAGCTGGTTTCGGCATTCTTTGTCTGCGATTTTGGCCCCCTGCTTTCGGCTTTTTTGCCCATTATCCCTCATGCGCTTACTCTCTCAGCCCCTTCGTTCTAAGCGGTCAGCCCCTTCTTTCTTAGCAAACGGTTATAAGCTATCGCGAAGCGGTGCGCCTCGTCGCGGATCTCCTGGAGCAGCTTTAGGGCGTCGGTTTTCTCACCAAGACGGATCGGTGCGTCGCCGCCGGGCACATAGACCTCCTCGAACTCTTTGGCGATGGAAATCACAGGTATCTCCCGTTCCAGCCCGAGCTTCTTTAACTCACCAAGCGCCGCATTCAGCTGCCCTTTCCCGCCGTCTATCAGTATCAAATCCGGCATCTGCGACTTCTCATCGACAAGCCGGGAATATCTCCTCTTCACCACTTCCCCTATCGACCTGAAGTCGTCGGCGCCGACAAATCCCCGTATCTTGAACCTGCGGTAATTGCCCATGTCCGGCCGCCCGTTCCTGAACTGCACCATCGAGGCGACGTTTGACGTGCCCGACAGGTGCGAGACGTCGAAGCACTCGATTATTGCCGGGAGCTTTTCCAGATCTAGCCGTTCCCTTAAATCCGCCATCCTCCTCTCCCCCCCGAAGAAAGAGAGCTCCACGTTCTTCCCAACGAGGTCAAGAAGATGCTTTTTATCGCCCTTCTGCGGCACGATAATCGCGACATTGCTCCCCCGCATCCCCGAGAGGTATTCAGCCATCCCGGGTTCGAGCGGCTCCGGGACTATGACCTCCTTCGGGACCGGGTTCTCGGAGTAGTACTGCGCGAGGAACTCGGTTAAGAAGCCGGCAGACTCACGACCTGCAGACCCGGGACCGGACATTGAGAACTCGAACTCGCGCTTGTTCTCGAGCATCCCCTTCGCGACGTTGAAGAGCATGAGATAGACGGTGCCGTTCCTGATTTGGTAATTGACCACGTCCTCGTCGTATTCCCTGCCCCGCTCCATCCTTTGCCTTTCGCCCAGGTGTTTCACCGCGTCGAGCCGCTCCTTGAGCACCTTCGCGCGCTCGTAGTTCTGCGCGAGGGACTCTCTTTTCATCTCAGCCTCTATGGCCTTCGCGAGTTCGGGCATTTTTCCCGAGAGGGCGGCTCTTACCGCCTTTACGGCCTCTGCGTAGCTATCGCGAATATCATTATCGCCCGCAGCCAGGCACGGCGCAAGGCAGAGCCCGATGCTTTCCCTCATGCACGCCTTCTTCGGCAGCCTCTTGCAGGTCCTCAGCTTGAACGCCTTTTTCAAAACGGCAAGGACGTAGTCCCTTTCCTCCCCGGACACGAACGGGCCGAAGTACTCGCCCTTCCCGTCCCGCTTGCGGGATAGGAGAAGGCGCGGGAACGGTTCATCTGTCAAACGGATGTACGCATATCTCTTCGCGTCCCTGAGGTCTATATTATACTTCGGGCTGTTCTTCTTTATCAGGTTGTTCTCGAGGATGAAGGCTTCGACGTCGCTGTCGGTGACTATGAAGTCAAGGGACGCTACGTTCTTCAGCATCGCTTCGGTCTTCGCGTCCTTATCTCTCTTCTGGAAGTAGCTCGAGACCCGCTTTTTCAGATCCTTCGCCTTGCCGACGTAAAGGACTTTGCCGTCGCCATCCTTGAACAGGTAGCAGCCCGGCTTGTCTGGTACGGCTTTAAGGTTTATCATCCTTGTGTCTTAGGGCCCCTAATATATACTAAGTAGCCCAATCTTACCCCTTTGTAGGTAAATTCTTACTTTTTGAGCACGATTTGTCCCTATTCGCCCCATATTTGCCCATATTAGCCTTAGGCTGCGCTTTAGCCACCCGGCTTGAGCATCTTTTTGAGGAACTTACCTGTATAGCTGCTCTTGTTCATAGCAACTTCCTCGGGCGTCCCCGTTGCAATGACCCGCCCGCCCTCGTCCCCGCCTTCAGGCCCGAGGTCGATAATGTGGTCGGCGGATTTTATCACGTCAAGGTTGTGCTCTATCACGACGACGCTGTTGCCCATTTCGACGAGGTCGTTCAGGACCTTTATCAGCTTGCTCACGTCGTGGAAGTGAAGGCCGGTCGTCGGCTCGTCCAATAGATACAGCGTCTTTCCGGTCGCCCGCTTCGCAAGCTCCCTTGTCAGCTTTATCCTCTGCGACTCGCCGCCGGAAAGGGTCGTCGAGCTCTGGCCCAGTTTTATGTACCCGAGGCCGACGCGCGAGAGCGTGTCAAGCTTGCTCTTGATGGGCGGGATATTCCCGAAAACTTCCATCGCCTCATCGACGCTCATCGCAAGGACGTCGGCTATTGATTTGCCTTTGTAGGTCACCTCGAGAGTCTCCCGGTTATATCTTTTCCCCCTGCACTCCTCGCACTCGACATACACGTCCGGGAGGAAGTTCATCTCTATCTTGATGACCCCGTCGCCCTGGCACGCTTCGCATCTTCCGCCTTCGACGTTGAAGGAAAACCGCCCGGGCTTGTAGCCGCGCATCTTAGCCTCCTTGGTTTCCGCAAAGAGGCTTCTTATCTCGTCAAAGAGTTTCGTATAAGTCGCCGGGTTGCTCCGCGGAGTCTTCCCTATGGGGCTTTGGTCTATCACTATCACCTTATCTATCTCGGAGCCGAGCTCGATCTTGTCGTGGTCGCCGGGCTGCTCCCGCGACTCGTATATCTTCTTCATCAGCCCCTTGTAGAGTATCTCGTAGATGAGCGTTGATTTCCCGCTCCCCGAGACGCCCGTTATGAGGGTGAGCAGGCCTATTGGGATGTCCACGTCGATATCCTTCAAATTGTTCTCCCTGCAGCCGAGGACGCGAATGGACTTTTTTGTTTTCCGCCTCTCTTTCGGGACGGGTATGCTAAGTTTCCCAGATAAGTATTTGCCGGTGAGCGACTTCGGGTTCCTCTCTATCTCCTCCGGCGTCCCCTCGGCGACCACTTCGCCTCCCGCGAGCCCCGCTCCCGGCCCCATGTCTATCACCCAGTCCGCGCGCCGGATGGTGTCCTCGTCGTGCTCGACTACTATCAGGGTGTTGCCGATATCCCTTAAACGGTGCAGCGTGTCTATCAGCTTCTGGTTGTCCCTCTGGTGAAGGCCTATGGAGGGCTCATCTAATATATACATCACCCCCATCAGGTTTGAGCCGATTTGGGTGGCCAGCCTTATCCTCTGCGCCTCGCCGCCTGAAAGGGTACTCGCGTTCCTTGAGAGCGTGATATAACCGAGGCCCACCTGCTCGAGGAAACCGAGGCGGGCCTTTATCTCCTTGAGTATCTGCTTTGCTATCTCGCCCTCTTTCTCGCTTAGCTTCAGCCCCTCGAAGAAAGCTATGGAACCCTTGATCGGCATGTCCGTGACGTCGATTATGGACCTGTCAGCGACCTTGACGGCGAGGATCTTTTCCTTCAGCCTCTTCCCCTTGCACTTCGGGCACGGGGTCGTCCTCATGAACTTTTCCAGTTCGGTCCTTCGGTATTCCGACTCAGTCTGCTTGTAGAGCCTCTCCGACTGCGGGATGAGGCCCTCCCACTCCCCTGTGTGCGACCAGCTGGCGTCCCCGCCGTTCATGCTCATGTGGAACCTCATCCTCTCGCCCGAACCGTACATCAGGACGTCGAGCTGCTTTTTCGTCAGGTCCTTGATCGGGGTGAAGACGTCAAACCCGTTGTTCTTCGCGACGGCGCCCAGGTACTGCCCCCTCCAGCCGTCTATCGCGTTCCGGTAGATCATTATCGCCCCGTCGGCGATGGAGAGCGTCTTGTCGGGTATTATTAGTTCGGGGTCGAAGTCCATCTTTATCCCGAGGCCGTGGCACTCCTCGCAGGCGCCGAACGGGCTGTTGAACGAGAACATCCTCGGCTGCAGCTCCTCAAAGGTCAAGCCGCACTTCGGGCAGGCCATCTTTGAGGAGTAGAGGATCTCGGCTGTCTTTGGTTTACGGTCTGCGGTCTGCGGTTCACCACCTGCTGATTTGCCTTCATCAATCGCTATCACAAGCCCGCCCGACTTTTTCAGCGCGTTTTCCACGGCTTCGGCGAGGCGGGAGGTGTCGCTTGTCTCCAGCCGGTCTATAACGGCGTCGATATCGTGCTTCTCGTACCGCCCGAGCTTCAACTTCTCGTCCGTCCTTTGGATCTTACCGTCCACCCGCGCGCGGGTGTAACCCTCCTTATTCAAATCCTCGACGAGTTTTTCATACGTCCCCTTCTTCTGTCGCACCACCGGGGCGAGTATCGTCGCGCCGGCTGGGAAGTCCCCGGCTATCCTGCCCGCTATCTTCTCCGGCGACTGCGCGTCTATCCTGATCCCGTGCTCAGGGCAGCAGGGCACCCCTATCCTCGCGAAAAGGAGCCTTAAGTAATCGTAGATTTCCGTAACGGTCCCCACAGTGCTTCTAGGGTTTTTACTAGTAGTCTTCTGCTCGATGGAAATAGCGGGCGAGAGGCCCTCTATGGAATCGACGTCCGGCTTGTTCATCAGGCCGAGGAACTGGCGGGCGTATGCGGACAGGGACTCAACGTATCTTCTTTGGCCCTCGGCGTAGAGGGTGTCAAAAGCCAGCGTGGACTTCCCGGAGCCCGAGAGCCCGGTTATGACTATGAACTTGTCCCTGGGCATCGCTACCGAGATGTCCTTCAGGTTGTGTTCCCTCGCCCCCTTTATGACTATGTCTTTCATAACCCCAAGCGCAGCTTTCTTGCTCATGCGCCCGCTTACCCCCCAAGAGGGACTTTAGGACGTGGAGAAATAAAAACCGGTTTTAAATAGGTTTTATATCCCGCCCCATTAATTTAGCTGCCCGGCGCGCAACAAAGACCGAATGCGCCCGATGATAATCCACCCGAGATGAAAACCTACGCCAAGGTAAAGTCCAAGTTCCTGAAGCTCGAGAAGGGCGTTGGCCGCGAGGAGAAGAAGCTCCTTAGCGACGCGAAGAAGTTCTTCGCCTTCTCGCTCTTCCTGATAGTCGCGGCCCTTCTCTACTATTCAAAGACGGGCGACGAGGTCCTCCCGTTCCTCGCCCTCTTCGCGACGGCCGTAGTCTTCTGGGAGCACTCGGACAAAACGGGCAAGATACTGATGGTCGCCGCAGCTTCGATAGGTTATATCCACGAGGTCGTCGGCGGGATGGAAGGGTGGTTCGTCTACACGTCCGGGGTCTTCTACCAGACCCCCCTTTGGCTCATACCGGGATACGCCGCCATGTACTGGGCCTGCTACAACCTCTGGAAGCGCGGGTCTAAAAAGTATAAGATACGGGAGAAGAACTTCATCCTCTTCGCGGCGTCGCTGATTGCGCTCTTCTTTGTCCTGGACGCTACGGCGCTCGACCTGCGCCCGGTGTGGGTGCTTGACCTATGCGTCCTGGCGCTGCTCCTAATGCTCTTTAGGATACCCGGCGACCGCCACTTCGCGTTCATCACCCTTTGCATGACGGCGTTCAACGAGTTATTGGGAGTCTCCCTCGGGGCGTGGCAGCACTATCTTTACCCCGGGCAGGTGAGCACCCTTGCGGGGCACGTTGACATATTCTCCCCGGCGGCGACCGGTTTCTCTTTCATAGGCCTGATGCCGTCCTACATAATATTCCTCTGGGGCTCGATAAGGTTCGCGGAGTATGTGACCGAGAGGAAAAAGCCGCTCAAGAGGGAGTTCGTGATACTGGGAGCCCTCCTAGCTATCAAGGCATGGTCTTGGCTTTCTTCCTCCACGATACTCGCCGCGTTGGCATAAGACGTCTTTTCTTGCTATAGCGCCAATCTATCCATGAGATCCTTTGTGACCATGCCGTTTCGCTCGGTGCCCGAGCACGTGCTGAGGGATGCCCATCGGGAGTTCCGCAGGGAGCGCAATGCGATGAACGAGCGCGTCCGGAAGCTGGCGCCCGGCGGGCTTGCCGCTGAGCTTGAGAGGCACGGCGTCGGGGCCCGCCGCGACTACGGCCTTTTGGTGGACATGGAGGGCCTCGCCGGGAGGGCTTTGCGCAGCGGCCACACCCCGGTGAGCAGGACGATGCTGGAGCTCTTCAACCTCGCCGAGCCGAAGCCCACAGTCGGCGCGATGCGCGAGGTCCTTGCGGCCATAGGCCAGCTCACCTCCATGGGCCATAAGGTGAATGTCCAGGACCTTGGGAAAGCGGAGCACATTGAGTACCTCTCAAAAGCCCGGGAGGCGGGCGCCGGCGTGCGCCCCGCGGATGCGGAGGTGGTCGGCGATTCCCTGACCAAGGGAAAAGAGTCCGCTTGGTGGGCGAGGGACCAATATACCAAAATCGGCGACGCCAAGGAGCGCCCCAGCGTCGAGCTGGCGCCAAAGAGGCCGCTGACACGTATCGAGATGCTGATGGGCGCCTCGCCGCCCAGCACGCTTTTCGGCGAGGGCGGGATGATGGTGCAGGTCGGGCCCAAGGAGTTCGCGGTGTCGGAGCTTGTGACGCGGGACCCGCGGGTGAAGGACTACGAGAAGAAGGGATGGTCGTTCCACCCGATGCCGTTTGGCATACACCCGCTAAGGACGATGAGCGATATGCTGGACATGAAGATCTACAACAGGACGAGCCACATAGACTTCAACCTCGGCGGGATACCGGAACTGAAGGTCCTTGCCGTATGCCCGCGGTACTACAAGGAGAACGGGGAGGCCGTCGACGCATTGGCAACGCGCTTTGGCTTAAGGAAAGTGATGGTCCCCGCGGAGGAGGCCGACCGCCACCCGGCGAACTTCCTGCCGCTCGGCGGGGGGAAAGTACTTGTGGACAGCGGGTCGCCGAAGTTCATCAAGCGGCTGGAGAAGGCGGGCGTGACTGTCGTCCCTACCGCGGCGCCCCTTGACAACCTGCCGGCGCTAAAAGGGGGCATTCGCTGCATGTTCAACGAGGAATAACCGCGCCAGAACGCCGCGTTATGGCTCAAAGGAAAGCCTCTTTACTGCTCAAACTATCGTTATCTCGAAGTTCAGCGCCTTCCCCGCGAGCGGGTGGTTGCAGTCGAGCATTATCTGCTCGGCGGTCACTTTGGATATCTTAGCTTCTATGCGCCGTCCGTCCCCCGTCGAGACGGAAAGCATCATCCCAGGTTTTGGGTCTACGGTCCGGGGTAGGCGGCTCCGCGGTATTATCTCTATTAGCCCCGGATCAAATTCCCCGTACGCCTCCTCCGGCGCTATGTGTATCTTCTTTTTCTCGCCCTTCGACATCCCGATGACGGCCTTGTCAAAGCCGGGTATCATCTGGCCTGCGCCCGCGACGAACTCGAGAGGCGCCCGCCCCTCCGAGCTGTCAAAGACGCTCCCGTCGTCCAGCGTGCCCTTATAATGCACCTTTACCGCATCTCCCTTCTTTATGGCCATGGTTGAGTAGTTGAAGCGCGGGGTATAAAAGCGGTCTGCGGTTTACCGTCTTCAGCCGGCGGCTTACTGCCCCTTGCGCTCCTGCCGGGCGCGGAAGACTGATTTCTGCAGGCGGTTGATGGCGGTGGAGTGCGCCTTGAAGGCGTTGTCGAACCGGTCCCTGGCTTTCAGGCCTTTCGAGTCCTTTACTATGCGCCTTGCCTTCCGGACCGCATCCACGTACTTGGCTTCGGATTCTGCGACGTCGAGGCCGTCCATCCGGCCGAGCTGCATCCTTGTGCTATGCTCGGCGGCCTCCCTCATTATCCGGTACAGCTTCCTCCTTACGGTCGCGTCCCCCTTGACCGTCGGGTCAAACCCTGCGGCCATGAGCGCGCCGCTTGTTGCCATCCTGAAATTCCGGGCCATGTCCTCGTAGGTCAGCCGGTCGCCCATGGTCTTGCGCTCTTCCCCTTCCAAGCCCTCCATCCTGGCGGCGCCCCGGTCAACGCCCCTCTCGACGACTCTCCTTAGCTTTTCGGGGCTCGGCCCGGCGACGCCCAGCTGTATAAGCCGGCCCTCCCTAGCCGTGGGCGTTCTCTTCTTCCCAACCCGCTCCGGCGGGAGCTTCCTGAACAGCTTATGCGTGTCCTCCGCGTCGGCGAGCTCGTTCGCCCTTCTCATGAACGCGGTTTGGAACTTCTTGGCGGTCTCGGTACCGCCCGCCAGCTTGATGGCCAGTATAGCCTTCACGAGCGGCTTCACGTTTGCGAACGTGGCGTTCCCAGCGCCCCCGACGCTGTTTACGGCGATGTGCCCCCTCTGCATGCCTTCGAGAACGGCGGCCCTCACCGCCCTGTGCTCCTTCCCGGTAAACCCTATCTCGTCAAGGGCGTACGACGCGGCGTTGTTGATGGCGTACTTGATGACCTTATCGCCGGGGCCGTGCCTTCTAAGCTGCATGAGCACGTTCCTTGAGACTCTCCTGGGCGAGGTTTTGCGGCGCCGGGGTTCTTCTGCGGCCATTGCGGATTATTTCGGCAGGAGGCTAAAAAAGGCGCAGCGATTCTTTGCCGCGAACCGCCGTCTGCGGTCAAGCTCTGCCCCGCAGTCTCTTTGAGTATACGCGCGCGATCTTCGGGGGCTCGCCCGGGTAGTGGAACCACGCCTTCTCGCTGTCTATCTTCCACCCGGATTTTTCAAGCAGCCTCTTGTCAAAGCTGAGGAACGTCGGGTCGGTTTCAATCCTCATAGCCCCCCGCTCCCTGGCCACCCCCTCGGCCCTGTCTATGAGGAGCTTCAGTGCCCTCCCGCCGGCCGCCCCGTATTTGCCCCGGCCCTCACCCTTCATGAATGTCGGCGGATAGCGCATGTTCCACAGAGTCCCCAGCTTCATCACGCGCGTTTCCGGGTCGTAGCGGTACTTGAGCCGCAGGACGGGTGTCTTCCTGTGCTTCAATAAAGTCTTCCAGAACCTGCCCCCGCCTTTCCAGACCTCGGGCGTGCCAGTCTCGCCGGGCCCGACGTATATGGCCCCGGTCTTTGGCCCGAACTTGCCTCCGGCAAGTTGGGCGCGAAGGACCTTTGGTCCTTGCGCACAGGAACCGCAGGTTCCTCGTGCCCAGGTTCGCTT
>JBFYKJ010000002.1:0-5756 GCA_041306005.1 Candidatus Altarchaeota archaeon
ACAAAGACAAACAGGGCGGGAGGCCTCTCGGGGGGGATAAGCAACGGGATGCCGATAGTCCTAAGGGTGGCATTCAAGCCTACGGCGTCGATAAGCCGCGAACAGGAGACCGTGGACCTGAAGACAAAGAAGAGTGCGAAGATATCAATTACTGGCCGCCACGACCCGTGCATAGTCCCGAGGGCCGTGCCCATAGTCGAGGCGATGATGGCCCTCACCCTGGCGGACCACGGGTTGAGGAGCGGCGCGATACCGAGGACGCTGGTTTAGGGATGGGTCGCTAAAAAGGCCCGTTATAGCGCAATCCCCTCTTTGAGGGCCTGCCTGACTATCCCCATCCGCCCGGACATTCGCTCCAGCTCCTTTGGGGTGTAGCAGAGCACCTCCAGGTCCACGCCCTCGTCCCAATGGGCGAGCACTTCGGCCGCCCGGTCCTGGGGTTTCCTTCCCTCGAAGTCCGGCGAGACCAGCATCATGTCGACGTCGCTTGTGTAAAGCCAGTCGCCGCGTGCGCGGCTGCCGAACAGCAGGGCCTTTTCTACCGTGATGCTCTTGGAAAGGTCCTTCTTGAGCCGCTTTAGCGCCGCATCCACCTCCCGGGGCCCGTACTTCGTCATCTTTTGAACTCCTTTGCTATCCAGTCGAGAGCCTCCCGGGCATCCTTCAGGTAGGTCTTGACATCCTCTTCGTCATAGGTCAGGTACGGGACGTCCTCGGTTGCGTCAGGATAGCGGGACAGATAATACTCGGAGGTCAGCCTGCGGAGCGCGCCATTGAACCTCTTCGGGAGGCCACAGTCCCGGGCCAGCCGGGTCAGCGAATGTATCGGCCCCGCGCTCTCGCGCCTCTTCTCCAAATAGAGCGCCTTGAGGGCCTTTTCGACCGACTGCTGGCAGTAGAAGGCCGCCACGCCAAGGAAACCGCCTTTCAGATTGAACTCGGCGGCCTTAAGGTCATGCTCCGCCTGCTTCCACCAGTTCCCGGCGTCCGTATTCATGCGTATCTTTACTCTTACCTGCTTAAAACCTTGCGCTTTTCTTGCATAAGCGGTAATTTAACAAAATGATACTTGGGATCTCTGGCGGGGTCGAAAGCGGCAACACGGACATAATGGTTAAGGCGGCTCTCGACGAGTGCGAAGCGGCCGGACTGAAGACCGCTTTCATGAACATCTCCAAGAAGCGCATACTGTCCTGCATCGACTGCGGCGCGTGCAAGGACAGGGAGTGCCCGCTGAAGGACGACATGCAGGAGATACTCGACGCCATGGTCAAAGCGGACGCCCTTATCATCGGCTCGTCGACATACTTCGCCAACGTGTCGTCGCACATCTCGCTGATGTTCGAGCGCAGCCTGCCCATCCGAAGGCAGGGCTTCAAGCTTAGGAACAAGCTGGGCGGAGCCATCGCGGTAGGCGGCTCGAGGAACGGCGGCCAGGAATCCGTCGTGAGGACTATCCAAAACTGGTTCACCCTGCACGGGATGCTTGTCGTCGGCGATGATGCGCCCACAGCCCACTTTGGCGGAATAGGCGTCGGGAGAGCCCTTGGCGACGCGGCCACGGACGAGGTAGGCCTGGAGACCGCAAGGAACCTTGGGAGGCACGTGGCCGAGATGTGCAAGAAGCTCAAGTAGGCTATACCTTTTCGTAAGCCTCTTCCCGCTTCCTGCGCTTTGCTAGGAGGATGAATAGGAATACACCAAATGCGGCTATAATAAGGCCGAACATGAGCTGCTGGGTCGTGTCGCCGACCGGGCCCTCCTTGATTCCGGTGCCGGGCTGCAGCTCTGCGGCGATTACTTTCTCCGCGTCGCCCACGCACCCGTCCTTGGAGGTCGCTATCTGCCAGGTGCCAACCTTGTCAAGCTTCAAGGAGTGCGGGCTCTTGAATGTCGTGACCTTGCCGTCGGGCCCGGTGATCTTCAGGTCTGCCACTACGGCGTTCCCCTTCTCGTTGAGGACCTCGATCAAGACCGTGTCGCCGGCGCTCGGGGCCGAGAGGTTGAGCCTTAACCCAAGCCTGCAGAGGACGGGCATGGTGCACTGCCGTCTGGACGTCCGGTCGCCGCTGCAGGTCTGGTTTAGGCACGCGCAGGCGCAGCTCCTTGTCTGGTAGTTGTTGACGCAGCTGCTCCAGGCAGTGCATTCCCACTCGTCTGTGCAACCAGGCGACGGGAGCGGCGGTTTAACGACGTGGGGGATGAGTGTAGTTGATTTTTTGTCGTCGGGGCAGTCGTGTGGACACGAGCTGTGCGTCTCGCCGCAGTTGCAGCGGTTGTCGCCGCAGTAGCATGTCGGGAGGCAATCCTCTGGGCAGGTGCTACGGGTCTCGCCGCAGTTGCATGTCCCGTCACCGCAGACTGCAGGGCAATCGCCCAAACAGGTGCTGCACGTCTCCCCGCATTTGCATACGCCGTCGCCGCACCGGTGGCAAGCGGGATGGCAATTGCACTCGGAGTCGTTGCAGTCGATAGCGTTGTCGTTGTCGTTGTCGATGTCGTCGGTGCAGTTCTCGGTGCAAACGCCGCAGTCTCTCTCGCAGGTCCAACAGTACTCGTAGTCAATCTGGCATTCCCCGTCCCCGCAGCAGCTGCCGTTCGAGGTATTGATAATGCAATAGTCGTTGCACCAGGTGCAGCTGCTGTTGTACGGCGGGTCGCAGTCCTGGCCGTTGGCTGTCCCGTTGTCGCAGTCCTCGCCGCTGTCCAGTTCCCCATTGCCGCAGCAGTAGCCGCAGTCAATCTCGCAGGTGGAGCAGTCCTCGTAATCGGTCTGGCAGGTGCCGTCGCCGCAAAAGCCGTCTGTCTCGGTGACATTGCGGCAAAGGGCGCTGCAGGAGATACAGGTCTCATCGTAGCCCGGGCCGCAAGATACGCTGTTATTGGTGCCGTTGTCGCACTCTTCGCCGAACTCGTAGTTTATGAGCTCGTTGCCGCAGCAGGGGCCGCAGTCCTCCTCGCAGTTGGCGCAGTTCTCGCCGGCGGTCGTGTTGCAGAACAGGTCGCCGCAGCCTAAGCAGTCCATGGTGCAGTTCTCATCGACGCTGGAGTCGTTCCAGTTGAGGCCAGTGTCGCAGATGTTCACGTCGCCGTCGTTGTCGTCCGAGTCATTGACGTCGAAGTTTGTGTTGTTGCAGAACCGGTTGTACGACAGGTTGTTGCCTGTCGAGTCCGCGGAGAAGGATATGCCCTCGGTGTTGAAGGTGCCTGTGTTGCCTGCTATGGTGCCGCCTGTTGAGTTCGACCTCAGGAAGATGCCATACAGGCCGTTGTCACTGGCGTTGTTGCCGTACAGGGCAACGTTAGCGGTGTCTTCCCACAGCACGAGCCCATAGAGGCCGTTGGAGCAGAAGGTATTGCCGGAGACGGTCCCGATAAGCGTGCTGCTAAGCGACATGCCCGCTCCGTCGTTGTTGTTCGCGGTGTTGTTGTCCATCAGGGCGCTGTCTCGGGTATTGGACACTGCTATCCCGGCGAGTATGTTGCCGTTGGCAGTGTTGTCCGTCATCACGAGGTCCCGGCCCTGATTGAAGTATATGCCAAAGTAGTTGTCATTCGCCGTGTTGCCCGTGACAGTACAGCCGTCGCAGCTGCCTAAGTCTATCCCATTGTAGCCGCTGGCCGTATGGCCGCTCACCTTGTTCCCAGCGACCCTGTCGTCGCTCTCGCCGTCAAGCCTGATACCTGAGCTGTCGCCGTCGGCGACCGTGTTGTCGGCTACGATGTTGTCGCCCCCTCCCGTAAGGTAGATGCCGTCCTGCGAGCTGCCGGTGACGTTGTTGCCCGCTAGGGTATTGTAGCTGCACCCTCCAACGCTTATGCCGTTGCCGCCGCTGCCTGTGACATTGTTGCCCCGCACGACGTTCGCATCGCTTTCAGAGACTATTATGCCGTCGCCCGAGATATCGACTACCTCGTTGCCGGTGATCGTGGTCGAGTCCGACTGGGATGTGTCTATGCCCTTGCCGCAGAGCCTTATGGAGTTGCCGGACACGTTGTTGAGGTCGCCGTCGGCGATGAATATCCCGGACCCGCCGCTATTGCAATCGGACACGTTGTTGTTTGTTACGGTCCCGCCGCCGGACGCCACACCCTGCAGGGCTATGCCCGTCGTCCAGTCCGTCACGTTGCAGTTCTTGACTGTCACGCCCGAGACGCCCGAGGCGAGGACGCCATAAGTGCCGACGCTGCCGTCGCCGTCTATCGTGTGCCCCCTGCAGTCCAGGGTCTTGCTGCCGGTGGAGAACTCGGCGCACACCGCGCTGTCGTTGTTAAGGACGTCCTGGGTCATCCTGACCTCGGTGCAGAACGGGCTTGCCAGGGCCTCGGTTATGCATGCACAGGTGCCTGTCGGGTCCTCGCAGACGCCGGCTGGTAAGATATTATAGCAGGTCTCTTGGGTTATGATTATCGGCGTGTCGGTCAGAAGGGTGATATTCCGGCGGATTGTCGGGTTCCAGCTGGCCTCGAGTGTGAAGTTCTGCAGGTAATTGGCGCTGTTCTGCAGGTAATTGACCCTTGCGAACTTTATCCACGGGTTCGCCTCGCCGGCGGCGTTCGTCAGACTGCTGGACATTTTTGCCCCGGTGGAGTTGTATATCGTCACGTTCGCGCCCACGACCGGGTCGTCGTTTGCGTCAAAGACCCAGACGGGGTAGTAGCGCGTCAGGATGACGCCGGAAGCGAACGTCACGTTGTAGCGCCATTGCGTGCCGCTCCACGTCCTGAATGCCATCGCAGGCATGTCCACATACCCGTAGATGAACGGCCTCGCGCCGCTGGTGCCTATCGCCACCGAGGGGTTGCTACCGGACCGCCAGGGCGGCGGCGGCCCTATCGCGCCGAGATTCGTCTGCGGCAGGGTGAAGTTCAGCGTGCCGCTGCTCTGGATGGAAATCTCGGTCCTGTCGCACTCCCAGTCGTTAGCCGAACACGAGAGCGCAAGCGACCCGTTTATCGTGGCGTTCGACTTGCCGGTGCTGCCGCCGTAGAGGTACAGGCGCGGCGTCTTCAGGCCCTCGAACCGGCTGACGGACTTGCCGCCGACATCATCGTTGGCGGTGGTGCCGCCTATGATCACAACAGGTGAGAAAGAGGCGGGGGGTTGCATGTAAGTGTGGAGAAGCCCAATGAAAGCCCCGTCTATGTAGTTGCTGTCGGCCAGGGTCACGTTATATGCGTCGTTGCGGGATGTGTCCAGGGCGCGAAGCTCGAAGACGCCCGAGAGGTTCTCCAGCCGGTTGACCGAGTTTCCTCGCAGGAAGAATGACATCCAGTGGGTGGTGAGATTGTCGAACGTGGCGTTGAATGCCGTCCCCGAGCTCTGGAATGAGCGATGCATCGGGATGTTCTCGTGCAGTTCGGAGAAGGAAACGTTGTCGCCCGTGCCGGCGTACACCTTCAGGTGAGTTATGTTGCAGTCTTGCAGCACCGACTGGCTCGGGCTGAAGAGCACGGCATAGAACCACCCGAACTTGGAGTTCACGGCCTTGAGGCGGTTGGCGGTGCCGGAATAGGTTATCCCCCCGAGCACGGTGGTCGCCGGGAACTGCCGATAGGTCCGGTAGGCGTGGGTGAGGTTGGTGAAGTTGTACTCCCGGTCGCCGCGGGCCCAGACGCCGAAGCATGTTATCGCCGAATCTATGAACGTGACGTTTGGGGTGTCCTGGACCATCAACGGCTGCCCGCAGTTAAATTCAAGGTCCCCCCTCGACCGGTTGAACACCACGGTCGCGTTTTCCTGTATCCAATTTGCG
>JBFYKJ010000003.1:0-10310 GCA_041306005.1 Candidatus Altarchaeota archaeon
GGCCTCGAGGGCGTCAAGATAGACAAGGAGGCTCTCGATGCGATACTCTACGTGTCGGAGGGCGACATGCGCCACGGGATAAACGTCCTGCAGGCGACCGCTGCGACCTCCAAGTCCGTAACAAAGGAGGATGTCTACAACATAGCCTCGCGCGCAAAGCCCGAGCTCGTGAGGAAGCTGATGTCGCTCGCCCTCGGCGGCGCGTTCATGGAGGCGAGGGAGATACTGGACGATTTGATGATAAACAAGTCCATCTCCGGCGAGGAGATAATCCTGCAGATGCACAAGGAGATAGAGCACCTGGAGACGCCCAACGAGAAGAAGCTCGCTCTCGTCAACCTCGTTGGCGAGTACAACTTCCGCCTTGTCGAGGGCGCTAACGAGAAGATACAGCTCGACGCGCTCCTCGCCCAGATAGCGATGATATGAGGCCCGTTAGACTTCCGGATACGGCACGATAAACTCATGACAGACGATGAAACATATGTTGCTCGTTTTCCTGCTTGTGGTCGTAATCTCCGGCTTAGTCGCGGCCAGCATATCCTGCGTCTGCGCCCGCCCCGGGAAGGACGGCAAGATAGTGAGCGTGCACGCGATAAACGGCACGATGACCAACGTCTCATTCTACATGGAGGACACGCCCGAAGTGGGCTCCCGGATAACCTTTTGGGCGCTCAAGAATGTCGAGGATAAGCACCAGACGCTCCAGCTCCCGGTGATAAACCTGACTGTGTCGGTATACCTCGGCTCCAGGCGGCTGGAGGTCTTCCACACCGACAAGAACGGGGCGGTGGACATGGATATCACCTCCCCCGGCCGGTATAAGGCGTTTGCCGGCGAGGCGTCGATGGTCTTTGACGTGAAGAGCACGCAGGGCGACCCGGTGAAGAGCTTATTTGAGAAGAACCGCTTCCTGGAATTCCTGTCGAGGGTCGCGTCCGCGGTGGACGGATTCCGGCTGGCTGTTGAAAGGGCGCTTTAGCGCAGGACCGCTTTAGCGCTTTCTTTAGCGCGGTTTGGGCGGCCCGCGCATCACCTATTCAGATTCCACATACCCGCCCATCAGTATCCTGCCCATCACCGACAGGCCGATATGCACCTTGCCGTCCTTCTTCGACGTTTCGATAAGCGCCATCTCCCTCAAGCCCGCGGATTTCGGGCTGCCGTTCACGTGGTATGAGGCCAGCGGCAGGCTCATGCCGCATTTCTCGCTCAGCTGTTCCAGCGACGTGCAGCAGCCCGGGTTCTTGTAGAGCGCCTCGAGTATCCGCATCTTGCGGTCGGTTATGAGCTTGTAGTAGGAGAACTTCAGCACGGGCAGCATCGATATCTTGCCGTTGTTGACCGAGAACGCCTTGAGCCCGTTCACAAAGGCGGCGCAGGTCATCGCGCACCGGGCAGGGTCCCCCCCGCTAGAGACGTTTATGAGGATGTCCTTTCCCTGATTCGCCTTGCTTATGCCGTGGATGACCCTGAATGTGCCCTCCCAGATATCGCCCTCGGCGTGCACTATCTCGGCGGATATCCCAAAGCCGGCAAGCGCCTTTTTGGCATCCTCGGCAGCAGCCTTGTCGGATGCCCCCGCCACCAGCACGACCTTCTCGGTCTGGAACTCCCTTACAGCCGAGAACAGGCTCTCCTTATTGCCGGCCGCTGAGACGATGACTGACATGGTGCCCCCTTAAAGCCGGGTTTTTAAATCCCCAGACAAAAGTTTATCGTTGAGCCGTTAAAAAGCAGGGCGACGGGCCCATAGAGGTTTTGCAAGACCCAAGACCTCTTAATCCACCTCCCTACAAGACCCAAGACCTCTTAAGCTACCCCTCTACAAGACCCAAGACCAAAATGATCGGACCGGGATGCGGTTGCGCCAAGAAGAAGACGAGGATAGGCGGGCTTTGCTGGTAAGGCTATAGGCGGGCTTTGCTGGTAAGGCTATAGGCGGGCTTTGCCGGTAAGGCCGCCCGTTTTTCGGCATTTGGGCCTTTCTGGCGCAAACCCGGGCGAAAAAGCCCGATATATGACTTTTTTACGTAATCGGGTTAATCTAGCAGGTCAATTCAAAAGCAACTGGCCAACAAGAAAATGGCAGTGATTGTGTACTCGACGCCGACTTGCCCGTTCTGCAAGATGGCCAAGGACTTCCTTAAGCAGAACAAGATACAGTTCACCGACGTGAACGTGGCTGCAGACAAAGCGAAGGCCCAGGAGATGATAGAGAGGTCCAAGCAGATGGGCGTCCCGGTCATCGACGTGAACGGGAAGATGATAATAGGCTTTGACAAGCCCGCGCTCGAGAAGGCGCTCGGCATCAAGTGACGCGGCGTTAGCGGCACGCCCTATGCAATAACGCTAACGCAGTTGTCCGGAGCGCCGCTGCACGGGATGCCTTGATGGATATGAAAACCGCAATGCGGGATAAAATGAAAGCCACATATGACGTTGCGATAATCGGGGGCGGGCCCGCCGGCCTGGCTGCGGCGATATACGCGGCCAGGTTCAGGCTGAAGGCCGTAGTCCTGGCAAGGGAGCCCGGCGGCCTTCTTGTCAACACGCACGTCATAGAGAACTGGCCGGGCGAGAAGAGCCTGTCCGGCGCCGAGCTCATGGGCAGGATGCAGGACCATGCGGAGAGTTTGGGCGCGGAGATAAGGATGGCCGAGGTGGCTGATATATCCATGAAGCCCGCAGGCAAGGCCGCCGGCAGCAGCAGCCGCGGCGGCGCGTTCGTACTCAAGACCGACGACGGCGAGATAGAGGCCGCGTCGGTGCTGTTTGCGACAGGGACGCGCCACCGCAAGCTCGGCGTCCCCGGGGAGGAAGAGTTCCACGGCAGGGGCGTGAGCTACTGCGCGGTCTGCGACGCGGCGTTCTTCAGGGACAAGACCGTTTGTGTTGTCGGCGGCAGCGACTCGGCAGCTAAGGAGGCGCTCCTCCTGGCGGGCTTCGCGAATAAAGTATATCTCATATACCGGAAGGAGAGGATACGCGCCGAGCCGATAAACGCCGAGCGGGTGGCGAAGGAGAAAAAGATAGAGATAATATACAACACGAATGTCACCCGTGTCAAAGGCTCAAGGTTCGTGGAGTCGGTGCTTCTCGACAAGCCCTACAAGGGTTCCGAGGAGCTCAAGCTCGACGGCGTATTCGTAGACATAGGCTACGAGCCGCAGAGCGGGCTAGCTAAGAAGCTCGGGGTGAAGCTGACGCCCGGGGGCGAGATAATGGCGGGCCCGGGCGGCGCGACTTCTGTCCCCGGCGTCTACGCCGCGGGCGACGTTACGTCCTCGGGATTCAGGCAGGCTATAACCGCGGCCGCGGAGGGCGCCGCTGCGTGCAACTCTATTTATAACTTTATAACCGGTAAATGACGGTGTCTTGTAACCTGTAAAAAGGGCTTTCTAAGATGGATATTTCCTTAAGGGTGCTTTGCGCGTATGCCGCAATATGCGTGGGACTCATAGCAGCGGCGCCCATGGCTTCCGCCACCATAACATGCCCATGCATCCGGCCCGGCGAGTCCGGCATCATAGTCAAGGTAAAGGCCCTGAACGGCACTATGGACGGGGTCTCCTTCTACAAGGAGGAAGACCCGGCCGTGGGCAGCGACTTCATCTTTTGGGCGCTCAAGTCCAAGGAGAGCAGCGACCACCAGATAGATTTCTATCCTATAGAGGGCTTGAGGACGTCGGTATATCTTGGCTCAAGGAAGCTTGAGGAGGCACGCACCGACGAGAACGGCGCTATGGAGCTGAGGATAACGGCGCCGGGGCGCTACAAGATATTCGCCGGCGACGCGTCGCTCGTCTTCGACGTCAAGGGCACGCAGGGCGACCCGCTCAAGGCGGTCCTCGAGAGCAACCGGTTCTTAGGCTTCATATACCGGCTGGCAACTGCCGTGGGCAAGGTCCCGATAGTCGGCAGCCCAGTCGCATAATGATAAAAATGCTCCCCACATCGCGCGAATTTCGGTACATGAGGAAGAAGGCGGGCCTGACGCAAAAGGAGCTCGCGGCGAAAGCCGGGCTGAGCCAGCCGCTCATAGCCAGGATAGAAAAGGGGGACATAGACACGAAGCTTAGCACCGCCCAGCGCATACTCGATGTCCTCAAGGCCTCCGAGGCCCGAAGGCCGAGATCCCTTAGCCTGAAGGACTACATGATATCGCCGGTCATATACTGCAAGTCCATGGACACGGTCAAGAAGGCCGCATCCATAATGGAGGAGAACGACATCTCCCAGATCCCCGTAATGGAGGGCGGCGAGGCCGTGGGCTCGATAGTGGACACGCTGCTCGTGCAGGTGCTTGCGAAGAAGGGCGCGCGCGCATCAAGGCGGAGGGTATCGGATGTGATGTCAAGGCCGTTCCCGGAGCTGGCGGTCGACGCGCCCGTCGACAAGGCAGTGGACCTTCTTACGCGGAGCCCGGCGGTGTTAATAACCAACGGCCCGCACATTGCAGGCATAGTGACCAAGGCCGACGTGCTGAAGCTGATTGCTTAGACGCCGGCTTTTCGCAAAACTTCTTTAGAACCTCCCCTACAAGACCTCCCCAGTCCCCCCCATACAAGACCTCCCCAGTCCCCCCCATACAAGACCTCCTTAGCACCCCCCATACAAAACCCGCTTAGCATCCCTTATACAAGACCTCCCTAGCTTCCCCCAGCCAGGACCGTAGACCCCATTTAGACCCCCCCCACTTCCCCTATTCCGTCCAACGATGGCGGAAGCGTCCATCAGCATGTTCAAGGGCCGCGTGCATGCCGCAAATACGTGCCAAAACCGCATCTTTGCCTCCACTGATGGACACATTGGCCGACCGATGCATGCAAAGGAAATTCTTGCTGTGCGGCATTATTGTCCGGGAAAAATAATCTAAAAATGTATGCGTTATAGCGGTCTAATTCCGGACGAAAACCGCAAAAACCTGCTCCCTTTTTATACAACCCCTCATAATACTCCCCATCAACCGGTTGGTGTCGTGCTTGGGTGGCACCCCAATAGGTTGTGGTCTATCATGAAATGTCCATTCTGCGGGTTTGCTGAGACCAAGGTCGTCGACAAGCGCGATTCGAGCGACCTTGATGTCACCCGCAGGAGGCGCGAGTGCCTGAAGTGCAAGCAGCGCTTCACGACGTACGAGAGGCCGGACATCTCCCAGATAACGGTCGTTAAGAAGGACGGCACTACCCAGCCGTTCGACAGGGCGAAGGTCCTCAAGGGCATAGTGAAGGCATGCGAGAAGCGCCCGATAGCCGTCGGCGTGATGGAGAAGCTCACCGACGACGTCGAGGCGGAGATCCGGAAAGAACAATCCCGCACGGTCACTAGCCGGCAGATAGGCGAGATCGTCATGAAGAAGCTCAAGAAGCTCGACAAGGTCGCATACCTGCGGTTCACATCGGTCTATAGGGAGTTCGGCGACGTGGACGACTTCGAGAAGGAGATGAGCAGGCTTGTAAAGGCCTGAACGAATCCGTATATGCGAAAACTAAACGCGGACAAACCGCACTAAACGCAAGGCATAACAAACAAAGGCACAACGAGTCCATAACAAACAAAGGCACAACGAATCACGCTAAAAATGATGCAGACGAGCATAAAGAAGGTCAAGAAGCGCGACGGGAGCGTAGTCAAGTTCGACCAGGAGAAGATAACGAACGCCATATTCAAGGCGGCGGAGTCGGTCGGCGGCAGCGACAGGGAGCTTGCAGAGAAGCTATCGGACCGGGTCGCGGCCTTGCTGGAAGAGACCTATGACGGCCGCACAGTCCCGAGCGTTGAGGAAGTGCAGGATTTCGTTGAGAAGGTGCTAATCGAGTCGGGCCACGCGAGGACCGCAAAGGCTTACATCCTCTACCGCCAGAAGCGCGCGGAGATAAGGAAGGCCAAGTCCATGCTCGGCGTCGAGGACGACATCAAGCTCAGCATAAACGCGGCCAAGGTGCTCGAGAAGCGCTACCTGCGCAAGGACGCCGAGGGCAACGTGGTGGAGACACCAAAGGAGATGCTCAAGAGGGTCGCGAAGAACATCGCCGAGGCGGACGCGAAGTACGGCGCCGAGGAGGCGGGGGTGAAGAAGACCGAGAAGGAGTTCTACACCGCGATGAGCACGCTCGAGTTTTTGCCAAATTCCCCCACGCTCATGAACGCGGGCCGGGATTTGCAGCAGCTGTCCGCATGCTTCGTTTTGCCCATAGAAGACGACATGGGGAGCATCTTTGAGACGCTGAAGAACACCGCGATGATACACCAGAGCGGCGGGGGGACGGGCTTTTCGTTCTCGAGGCTAAGGCCCGCCGGGGCGCGGGTGAAGTCGACAAGCGGAGTGGCTTCCGGCCCGATCTCCTTCATGAAGGTCTTCAACATGGCGACCGAAGTCATCAAGCAGGGCGGGACCCGCCGCGGAGCCAACATGGCCATACTCCGGGTCGACCACCCGGACATCCTCGACTTCATAGTCGCAAAGGAGAGGGAGAGCTCGCTTAACAACTTCAACATCTCGGTAGGGATAACAGAGAAGTTCATGCAGGCGGTTGAAAAGGACACCGAGTACGACCTCCTCAGCCCGCAGTCTAAAAAGCCGGTCGGGACGCTTAATGCGCGAAGAGTTTTTGACCTCATAGTCACGATGGCGTGGAAGAACGGGGAGCCGGGCATAGTCTTCATAGACCGGCTCAACAAGGACAACCCGACGCCGGAGATAGGGGAGATAGAGAGCACTAACCCATGCATAGTCGGCGGCTCGCTCGTCTCGACTGAGCACGGCCTCATGAGGATGGAGCACGTCGCCTCGCGGTTCGGGGAAGGCGGCCTCGGCGTTGTCACTGACAACCGGGTTTTTGCTTATAACCTGGGCCTGGCGACTGACGGCGGGGCGCTCGGCACCACAACGCACATAACCTCGCAGGCGTTTGAGACGGGGCTAAGGGATGTGGTCAAAGTAGAGACCAAATCGGGGTATGAGCTTGAGCTGACGCCTAACCACAAGGTGATGACTACAAGCGGATGGGTCGCGGCGGGGGAGCTTGTCCCCGGCGTGCACAAAGCCCTTATACAATCCGCCCACGGCAAGTTCAACAGGAGCAAAAAACTGCCTTTTGACGCCAATAGCGCTTTCACTGGAAAAAACGGCCGCAGATACGAGATGAACTTCCCGCAAGAGTGGTCATACGACCTCGGCTTTGCGATGGGCTGGCTTGTCGGCGACGGATGGCTGCGCTCGGGGGACAAGAACTGCAGGGTCGGGTTCACTTTCTCCGAGAGCGACAAGGAGATGCTGGACATACTTAAGCCCATACTAAATGCCTGGTATGGCGCAGATGTCAAGGAGGTAAGGCGGGCGAACGGCGTCTATCACTTGTCTTACCACAGCAAGTTCTTTGTCGAATTCTTCGAGAAGCTGGGGATAAAGCCTGTAGGGGCGAGTGAAAAAGAGGTCCCATTCGGCATGTACACCGCCCCCAAGGAGGCTGTCATCGGTTTCCTGCAGGCGTTGTTCAGCGCCGACGGCACCGTAAGGGACAACCCGAAGAGCAACAGCTCATGGATAGCACTGACCTCGAAGAGCAGGAAGTTGCTGCAGGGCGTTCAGCTCCTCTTGCTGAACATGGGCATAAAGAGCGCCGTTATGGACCGCTCGCGCAGGCCGAGGGACAACCTGTTCCAATACGTCACAAAAGCGGGCGAAGCAAAGGCATACTCCTCCGACGGCATCCTCTACGAGCTGGGGATCTTCGGCAAGGGGCGCGAGGTTTTCAAATGCGGCGTCGGCTTCATGGACTGCAAACAGGAGAGGCTTGAGAACATACGATACAAGCAGTTCAGGCAGCAGGATTTCACAGACGAGATAAAGTCGGTCACTCCGGCAGGGACAAAGGTAGTTTATGACTTGACTGAGCCGGTAACACATTCAGTCATTGCCAGCGGTTTTGTGGTCCATCAATGCGGTGAACAGCCGCTTTTGCCGTACGAGTCGTGCAACCTCGGCTCGATAAACCTCTCCAAGATGGTGTCCTACCACAACGGGGAGGCCAAAGTCGACTACCCGAAGCTGCGCAAGACCGTGAGGCTCGCGGTGCACTTCCTTGACAACGTCATAGAAATGAACAACTACCCGCTCCCGAAGATCGCGGAGATGACGCGCGGCAACCGGAAGATAGGCCTCGGGGTAATGGGCTTTGCCGACATGCTGATAATGCTGGGAATACCGTATAACTCTGAGGATGCCGTCAAGGCGGGGGAAGAAGTAATGCGTTTCATCCACGACGAGGGGGTTGTCATGTCGCAGGAGCTTGCCGCCGAGAGGGGGCCGTTCCCGAATTTCAAAAAGAGCGTCTTCAAGAACGACACGCCGAGGAGGAACGCGACGATAACGACGATCGCGCCCACGGGGACAATCAGCATGATAGCGAACTGTTCAAGCGGCGTCGAGCCGCTCTTTGCGATATCCTACGTGAGGAAGAACATACTCGACCGGGGCGATGAGCTGATAGAGGTCAACCCGCTCTTCGAGGATGCGGCCTACAAGAAGGGCTTTTACAGCGACGAGCTGATGAGAAAGATTGCGTCGCGGGGCACTATCCACGGGCTCCCGGAGATACCCGCGGACGTGGTCAAAGTCTTTGTCACCGCGCATGACATAAACCCGGACGACCACATCAGGATGCAGGCCGCTTTCCAGAAGCACACTGACAACGCGGTGAGCAAGACCGTGAATTTCCCGAGCAACGCGGCGACGCAGGATGTCGAGAAGGTGTACATGATGGCGTACAAGCTCGGGTGCAAGGGCGTAACGATATACAGGGACCAGAGCAGGCGAGAGCAGGTGCTGAACATAGCCCGCGAGCCAAAGCCCGAGGGCGAAGCCTGCAAAGAATGCTCGGAAGGCTGATCCCGCCGGCAGACTGCTCTGGGACCCTTGTATACAAACGGCGGCATCGGCAACTAAACCGTTCCTTATGAAATGAAAGGGCTTGTACAGGTCTACACCGGCGACGGCAAGGGGAAGACGACGACCGCATTAGGCCTTGGCTTTAGGGCTGCCGGCCACGGCCTTCGCGTCTGCATGATACAGTTCCTCAAGGGGGCGCATTATCTCGGGGAGCTCGAGTCGGCGAGGAAGGCAAAGGGGTTCAAAATCTTCCAGTTCGGCGCGCCGTGCCCGTGGTCAAAGGACATGGAGAAGGGCATAATGCGCTGCGGCTCTTGCAGGTACTGCTTCACCATCCACAAGGAGGACGCTGAGAAGGCTAAGATGGGGTTCGACTTCGCGAAGGAGGCGGCGACTTCCGGCGATTATGACGTTGTTATCCTGGACGAGATAAACGTCGCGATGTCAAAGGGCATAGTGCCGGTGCCCGATGTCCTCTCGCTGATAAACTCCAAGAGGCCGGATGTCGAGCTCGTGCTGACCGGGAGAAACGCGCCCAAGGAGATAATCGACGCCGCGGACCTCGTCACGGAGATGAGGGAGATAAAGCACCCGATGAAGAAGGGCGTGGCGGCGAGGGTGGGGATCGACTACTGATGCGGCGTGTCTTCCAGCGGCCCAAAAAGGCTTTCTTAGCGCCGAAACGGGTTTTTCTGCCTTGTGCCCTAATTTTGAGCGGGTAGTCAGTTTTTAGAGGGTGGATGAAATGGAAAACGACGAGCAGATTATAGGCGAAGTCCCTTCGGTCGAACAGGTTATGCCCGAGCAGGCCGTACCGGCTGATGCCGTCCCTGCCGCAGCGGTTTCAACGTCTGAGTGGCCCAAGGACGCAAGGGCTACCTATTTCGCGCACAACGACCAGACTTATAAAGCGGTCACCTTCAAGGGGATAACATTAGTCCGCTCTGCGGGCGGGGAGCCAATCGCCGACGAGCGCGTCAGGCAGCAGCTCAGGTACCGGCTGAAGATGTGCTGGGGCGTCCCAAAAGGGATAGACCAGAACGCGCCGGTGAAGTTTGAGTGAGCCCGGTTTTGCCTGCAAGCCCGATGATACATTCCATTTAAACTACTTTTTAGCCCCCTCCCGTAATCTTAGCATGGACATACACGGCGTGCCGGTTGAGGACACCTACTGCGAGGCATTCGACGGCCTGCTTTCGCGGATGATAGTCACGGCGAAGAATGAGAAGCTGCTCCAGAGGGCGGCATTCGCCGCGACTTCGCTCCCGTGCACGGTCCTTGGCGAGGCCGAGGGCGCGATAGAGAGGTTCCTTAAGCCGTCCGAGACTCCCGATAAGCGGCCGGGAGCGGTGATACAATTATGGGTCAATTACGGAAAGAAAGCCGTTGAGCAACTGGAGATCGAACTCGGCAAAGA
>JBFYKJ010000004.1:0-12814 GCA_041306005.1 Candidatus Altarchaeota archaeon
GATGGCGAACATGATGAAAAACGCGGGCGGCGCATGGGACAACGCGAAGAAGTACATAGAAGAGGGCATCTACGGCGGCAAGAAGAGCGAGGCTCACAAGGCCGCGGTAGTGGGCGACACGGTCGGCGACCCGTTCAAGGACACCGCCGGGCCGAGCCTGCACGTGCTGATAAAGCTGCTCAGCACCGTGACGCTGGTCTTTGCTGTGCTGTACATCTAAGCGATAGAAAGCGCATAGAAAAAGACGGGGGCGCAGGCCCCCGCATTATCTTTTTATTTTTAGGTTTTTAGGCTGTTTGTGCCCTAAGGCATCTCCCTTCTTTTGGGCATCAGCCGCCCCAGAAGGCCTCTTGGCTTGCTCCTGGGCGTGGCAGCGCTTGGCTGCCGCCCGCCCTTATGCGCGATAGGGCTTTGCTTCTCAGCGAACTGGATCCCGCTTTTATCCTTGACCCTGGCAGCGTGCTTTCTCCACTCCGCTTCTCGCTCCTCTTTTTCCTCACCAGACAACCACCATTCGCCGGCCATTGTATGAATGCCTCCTGCGGGATTCAAACGGGTCTAACCATAAAAATTATTTTTAAGCATAGCGCCTCTAAACTACCCGCTTAGTTCTGCTTAAACTGGATTATCAAAATGTACTACAAGATTGAACTCCGCGACTCTGTGAGGGTGCCGCCGCACATGTTCGGCCTCGACCCCGTCAAGAGCATGAAAGAGATACTGGACAAGGAGTATGTCGGCAGGATAGACTCCGACATGGGGATAATAGTGGCCGCCATAGACGTCAAGGACATCGGCGACAGCTACCTCCTCCCGGGCGACGGCGGTGCATACTACGACACCACGTTCACCATGCTCACCTACAAGCCGAAGCTGCAGGAGATCGTCGAGGGCGACTTCAAGGAGATAGCCGAGTTCGGCGCGTTCGTCTCGATCGGCCCGATAGACGGCCTCGTCCACGTCTCCCAGATAATGGAGGACTTCGTGAACTACAACGAGAAGGAGCAGCAGTTCAACGGCAAGGAGTCCAAGCGCGCGCTGAAACTGACAGACCGCGTGCGCGCAAGGGTGGTCACCATCAGCAAGAAATCAACGCTCCTTGACACCAAGATCGGCCTTACCATGAGGCAGCCGGGCCTGGGCGCTCTCGAGTGGCTCGACGCCGAGGCAAAAACCTCGAAGAAGAAGCCTTCTGAAGAGGGCGAAGCCAAGGAAAAGAAGGAGCCAAAGGAGAAGAAAGAGGCCAAGGAGAAGAAGTAACCCTTTGAACTCCAAGACTCAAGACACAATACTGAAAACCAAAAATGGATCTTGCGTGCCACAAGTGCGGTAAGGTGTATTCGGAGATACAGAAGTGCCCGGCGTGCAACATCATGCTCACGCGCGACTGGAGCGGCAAGGCCGCGATCCTGGAGCCGGACAAGAGCCGGATAGCCCGGGAGATGGACATCAAGCTCAAGGGCGTCTATGCCCTGAAGGTCTGATTGCATGAAACCCATAGGCGGGGACCTTAAGCTCCCCGAGTCCCTGCGGGGCGAGCTGAAAAAGCCGTTCGGCAGGCTCATGGAGTGCGCCGACATAATACGGCTGGTAAAGGCTGAACCTGCGCGTGTCATCGCCATTGGGGATTATGTTTCTGCAAAGCTGGTCGGGGCCGGCGTGTCCCCGTCGCTCATAATATGGGACGGGAAGACGCGGCGCTCCGAGGCCGGCAAGGCCGACACAAGCCTATTGCGCTCATACGCGCCCCCAAGGCGCGTTAAAAACCCCGCGGCCGCCATAACCAAGGCGGCGTGGGGGGCGGTTTCAGATTCGCTCGGCGGTGAAAAGGCATCCATCCTCGTCGATGGGGAGGAGGACCTGCTTGTATTCCCCGCCGTGCTAGGCTCAAGCGACGGCACGCTGGTGGTCTACGGCCAGCCGGGCGAGGGAGCCATTTTAATAGTTGTCAATCCAAAAATAAAGTCCGCTTTCCGCGGCATCCTATCACGGTTCGAAAAATGAAGATAGAAATCACAAAAGACGCCAAGAACCCCCTCCTCAAGCGGAGGGAGGTCGAGTTTAGGATTGAAAGCAAGATCACCCCGTCAAGGGCCGAGACCAAGTCCGAACTGGCGAAGGCCTTAAAGGCGAACGAGGCGCTCCTAGTCGTAGACCTCATCGACCAGAAGATGGGCTCGAATGTAACGACGGGCAGGGCAAAGGTCTATGAGGATGCAGATGCGCTCAAGGCCATCGAGCTCAGCTACAAGCTCCAGCGGGGCGTGAAGAAGAAGGAGGGCGAGGCGGCAGCAAAGCCGGCCGAAGCCCCGAAGAAGTGATTTTAAGCGACGTCACATAACGATCAAAGATGGCCGAAAAAGCGAAAGGGAAGGGCGCCAAGAAGGCGAAGAAGACCCAGAAGAAGTGGGCCAAGTACGAGGTCGCCGGCGACGCCCTGAAGCGCAAGAACAAGATCTGCCCGAAGTGCGGTCCCGGCACATTCCTAGCCGAGCACAAGGACCGCAGGGCTTGCGGCTCTTGTGGCTACATGGAGAAGAAGTAAGCGTTAGGCCGCCACACCCAAGCGTTAGGCCGCCACACCCGGCTGCACACCGACCCTTTTTGACCCCTTAACCCTTAGCATAAGCAGTATACGCCTAAGCTGTGTAAACATACCCTGTATACGCGATGAACAAGAAGCTTGCCGTGTTCGCGCTGGTCGCCGTGATAGCCCTTGCCGCGTTTTTCATGGTAGACAACGCCCGCGCCCGCCGCCTGTGCGGCGACGGGTCGTGCAGCACATCCGAGGATTGCCTCGCCTGCCCGGCCGACTGCGGCACGTGCCCGCCGGAGGAGCTCTTCTGCGGAGACGGCTACTGCAATTCCATACGGTACGACATAAACCTCTACTCGACCGACGCAGAGTTCCTTAGCGGCTGCGTTTCCGACCCAAACTGCCTCAAGGGCCTTAACGAGAAGGAGGACTGCTTTACATGCCCCGTTGATTGCGGCGCCTGCGCCGATGAGCGGTGCCCGGACGGCACGCCAAAATCCTTCTGGGACGCGGCAGTTGCCCAATACGAGAACAACACCGTTGAGGCGCTCAAGCGTGCGGTCTCGGAAGCCGAAGCCTCGCTGACCTCCTTCCCGACACAGCACTTCAGCGCCCCAAGCCCGGAAGTCCGCAAGGCCGCGAAGGTATTGTACTCGCTCCAGCAGACGGTGCTCTCGGAGATAAGCGCCCTCCGCGCATGGCTCAAATCCTGCAAGCCGGGCGTTTGCCTCTATTACTCCGAGTGCGTCCTCGGGGCCGCCACGGCGTATAACCTTGTGGTCGGCAGCGCCGTGGAGGTCGCCTCCAAATTGCGCCCGAACATGACCAATTGCATGTACAACGACACCGAAGGCTGCCTTGCGGAGCTGTGGCCAAAAGCCAACTCATCGCTCGCGGCAATCGCCGCCCCCGGGTTCGGCGTCCTCAACATCTCAGACTCCTGCCCGCTTTTCAGCGACTACGACACACTGAGGCAAAAGCTCCCGCGGGGCCTCGGCGACCGGATGATGCTCGAACAGAAGCTTGCGATGGCTTCCGGCTGGAGGGCGCTTTACGAAACAGTAAAGTTCGCATACGACTCCTCGATGCCGCCGGTGACCGAGCAGGACCAGATAGCGCGGATAGTGCTTGCGGAGCAGATAATCTACCTGGCTGACCACAGGGAGTCGCTGGCAGCGGCGGGGTGCTAGCAGATTGGCCTGATGGGCGGATACTCCCTTAGCTTGCCCCCTATGATTTACCCCTACATATAATAATACTCCCCCTTCGCCCTCTGCTCCTTGTCCTTCTGCGAGCCGGGCTTGTTGGCGCGGGGCCTCTTTGTCTCCTCGTCCCGCCTGAACGTGAGGTCCATGCCCTTAAGGAAGCTGTTCATGCCGCTGCGCAGCTCTTCCGGCGCCCCGGCAACGCCCCTCACGCTCGGCTCCCCCGAGAACACCATCAGCCTGTCCGAGATGTAGTCCACAAACCCTACGTCGTGGTCTATCACCATGGCGGACCTCTTCTCGTTCTCCATCCTCCGGCGGATCATCTTGGCGGCGACGAGCCTCTGCTCGACGTCGAGATACGCCGACGGCTCGTCAAGGAAATAGATGTCCGCGTCCCTTGACAGGCATTCGGCTATCGCGACCCTTTGCAATTCCCCGCCCGAGAGCTCGTCGGCCCTGCGGTCCAGCAGGCCCTCAAGCTCCAGCGGGCCCAATACGTCGGTCCTGTAGTTCGACTTGTATAAATCTTTAGTCACCGCCTGCAGTATCTCCCTGACCGTCTTGCCCACGGGCTTTAGGTACTGCGGCTTGTATGATATGCTCAGGCCGAGGCCGGCATTCCCCGCGTCGTTCTTCTCCTCGCCGACGAGTATGCGCATCATAGTCGTCTTCCCCGTGGCGTTCGGCCCGAGTATGCCGACGACATCCCCATTGTACAGCTTCCCGCCGGCGACCTCAAGCTCGAACCCCCCGCCACCCGCGGCCCCCCCGTACCTTTTCCTGATCGCCGGATAATCGCAAAGCACGTCCGTGCTCTTGAACTTCTGGGTGCCCGTGACCTCGAACTCGATGCCGTGCGTTCGTATCCTGACGTTCTCGCTCCTCATCCAGCCCGCGAGGTATTCGTTTATCCCCACGCGGGTGTTTTTCAACTTAGACAGTATCCCGAACGCGGACTTCTCGCCGAACGCTATGTGCACATAATCCGAAAGGTAGTCCAGCACTATCAAGTCGTGCTCGACGACGATGACCGACTTTCCCCCCTCACAAAGCCCCCTTATCATCTTCGCGGCCTTCAGCCTTTGCGAGATGTCAAGGTACGACGTCGGCTCATCAAAGAAGTAGAGTTCAACGTCCCTCAAGAGCGCGACCGCTATAGCAAGCCTCTGCAGTTCGCCCCCCGAGAGCGACGCCACCTCCCTGTCGGCGACTACGTCTATCCCAAGATCCTTTGCAACCGGCAGCCACTCCTTGGAAACCTTGGAAAGCATCTGCTTCACAGTGCCCCCCATCTTTGACAGCGAGTCCACATACTGCGGCTTGTAGACGGCGCTCAGGGTCCCAAGCGACAGCTTTTTCAAATAATTCTGCACCTCGTTGCCCCTGTAGCCCTCGATTATCTCGCCCCAGGCGGCGCCCTTGGCTGCAGTGCCAACCTTGCCGCATTTTACGGGCGCATCCTCCAGGGTTTCTTCATCCACCCTCCCCAGGTTAGGCTTCAGCTGCCCGCTGAGTATCTTGATCGCGGTGCTCTTACCTATCCCGTTGACGCCTACTATCCCGACGACGCTGCCCTCTTTGGGCACGGGCAGGCCGTAGAGCCTAAAGCCGTTCTTCCCGTACTGGTGCGTCAAAACGCCCGCCTCCTTGGGCGTATTAGTTATTATTATCGCCCCGAACGGGCACTTGGTGACGCATATCCCGCAGCCGGCGCACAGGTCTTCCTGTATGAGCGGCTTGTTCAGGAGAGCGTCGACTATTATCGTCTCGTCCCCGCTTCGCACCCTGGGGCACATCCGTTGACACAGCAGGCCGCAGACGTCGGCCTTGCACTTCCCCCTGTCAATCACCGCTATGCGCATCTTAAGCCGATATTTATGTTTTGATGTGCTAAAAT
This sequence comes from Candidatus Altarchaeota archaeon, assembly GCA_041306005.1. GTDB lineage: Archaea > Altiarchaeota > Altiarchaeia > JAFGQM01 > JAFGQM01 > JBFYKJ01. The sequence goes on from JBFYKJ010000004.1 coordinate 5,642, forward strand.
CCCGTAAATTTGGGGTAGCATGCTTATCGTCCTGGATAAACCGAAAAAGGCTGGGGTTGGGGCCGGCAAAGGCACCATAGCGCCGCGCAAAGCCAACAAAGCGCCGCGCAAGGCCCCCAAGGCTTCGCGCAAGGCCCTCAAAGCATCGCCAAGCCGCGCATTGCCCAAGACCAAAATCGGGCCCAAAACGGCAAACCCCCCCGCAAAGCCGCCAAAGGCGTTCCTCTTTGACATGGACGGCACGCTCGTCGACACGTTCTCCCTAATCCACAAGTCCTTCAACACGGCCCTGAAAGCGAACGGCAAGCGGCAGCTGACCGAGGACGAATTCAACAAGAAGCTCTTCGGGAAACCGGTGGATTCCACGCTGGAGAGGCTAGTCGGCCCTATCACGCGGTCGGAAAATGCGCGCATAATGGGCGCCTTCGAGCGCGAGTGGCTCGATAACCTGGGCCAAGTCAAGGTTTTTAAGAATGTCCCGCTAACTTTAGGGCGTTTGAAGAGGGCGGGCTGCAAGCTGGGGGTTGTGAGCACGTCCCCCCGGGACGTGATAAAAAAGACGCTCGAGCACACGGGTATAAGGGGCTTTTTCGACGTTCTGATAGGCGAGGAGGACGCGGTCAACAAGAAGCCCCATCACGAGCCGGTGACGAACGCTCTGAAGGCCCTCGGGACGAGGCCGGATGAAGCGGTCTTCGTCGGCGACACTATATACGACATCCAGGCCGGCAAGTCCGCCGGCTGCTATACGGTCTTTTTGGTCAACGCTTACAACGGCGGTTTCCTTCAAAGGGCGCGGCCCGACAGGGCAGTGAGGGACGTCTCCGAGCTTTTGCAAAATGGATAAGAAAGAGGGCGAATCTGGGAAAGCCGAGGGCAAGGCCTCGGGGCACGATGCCGGCAAGTCTGAAAAGGCCTCCGGGAAGATATACCTCGGCGAGAGGGAACTCCCGATACAGGGAGTCCTGGCCGCTGCCATGCTGTTCTTCCTCCTGCTCTGGGCAACGCTCCCAAGCGACATCACAAAGATAATATTCGCCCTTTACGTCCTTGCGGCGGGGCTCCTGATGCTAGTTCTGGCCTTCCGCGGCGTTGCGGGCCACGCGCCGGAGCGATGGAATTCCCTTGTTTTCCTAATAAGCGTCCTTGGCATACTGCCGGTGCTCCTGACCTCAAACGATATGCTTCTTGTAGTGCTGTTCTCCGCGTACGCCGTTCTCTCACTGCTCATAGCGGGCAAGCTCATGAAGCTGCAGACCGCCATAATCATAGGCCTTGCGGTCACGGCGATACTCTTCAGGGTCTATCCGGCGATGCCCGGGACGGGCATATCCCCCGGCCACCTGATATCGATGGACGACCCTTACTACCACTACAAGCAGACTGAGAAGCTATATACCCTGGGGGACATCCCAAATACGGATTACACGATTTATCCGCCAGGCGGCATCGTAGCGCCCCACAACTACCCCTACTACCACAACACCTACCTGGCCCTCATGACGGGCGGCAGCCTACACGACCTCACACTCCTTTACCCGGTCCTGATGGCGGCGTTCGGCGCAATCATGATGTATTTCCTCCTGCGCGAGCTCCTCGGGGACTGGAAGTCCGGCCTCATCGGCGGCTTCTTCTTCGCCACGATGCCCGTCATCCTCTCCAAATCGTCCGCGGGTGCCACCGAAGAGGACCTGATGGGCATGGTGCTTGCCATATTCTCGCTTTACCTCCTGGCAAAGGCGTTCAATGCGGCCGCGCCCCGCCTTAGCATAAAGTTCGCAGTGCTTTCGGGCGTCGCATTCTTCGCAACGTTGATGGCCTGGAAAGGGGTGATATACCTGTATGCGGCCCCCATAGCCGCCCTTGCGGCATATGCGATCCTCAGCATATTCTTCAAATACGACGTCTGGCACACCACCCGCGCGGCCGCGATAGCGGGGATAATACCGATAATCGGATATGCAGTCACCAATGGCAGGCTTGAAATCAACCAGGCCGCCCCCTACGGCGCGCTGCTGCTCTTCGGCGTCCTGGCAGAGTTCCTTAGGGTGCGGTTCTTCAAGAAGCCCGATAAGAAGCTTGACATCGAGACGAAGTATTTCACGCTACTGACGGGGCTTGTGGTGGTCGCCGCGGTGCTCTTCCTGCTCTACTTCGGCGTCGGGCGCATTGCAGGCATCATAGGCGGCTTCTATGAGGAATTTGCCGGCGCGAGCAACAGGAACTTCCTTGTCGACAAGACCATCTCCGAGCAGTCGGCCCTCGCCAGGGGGAGCATCTGGGACAAGCTTGTGGCCGGGTACGACCGGTTCGGCGTCGCGGAAGCGTTGACCGTGGCGATGGTTGCGGTAGGCCTGCTGATGGTGATCTATTTCATGTTCAAGGACAGGGACCGCATGTTCCAGCTGGCCAGGGCATACCTGATATTCCTGGTCTTCTTCGTGCTCACCATGATGTTCGTATGGGTCGAGGCCCGCCTGGCGTTCTCCCAGTCGCTCGGGTTCCTCCTCGCTGGCGCCATGGTCGGCCTGCTGATGCCGTCCGACCGCAAGGAGCTTGCCACATGGCGCATAATACCGCTCCTAGTGGTGGGCGGGGTCATAATCTTCGCGACATTCTACCCCTATGCCAATACGGACGCCTGGGACCAGTCGCAGAGGCCCGCCTCCGTCGACCCGGCGTGGTTCAACGGCATAAAGTGGCTTGACGAGAACGCCAACGGCGGATACTTCTCCGGCGACACCTACACGAACGGAGACTACGTCTTGACCTGGTGGGACTACGGCCACATGATAACCGCGCTGTCCAAGACCACGGTGATAGCCGACCCCTTGCAGGCTAGGGAAGATTACATAATGCAGATAGCGCACTTCTTCTACAACGAGACAAGCGAGGACGACGCCATGGGGTGGCTCATGACCCAGCGCTGGAACCCCGCGGACTCGGACGGCCACAAGATAAAATACGTGATACTCGACTACTCTCTTATCGGCAAGGCAGGCGCGCTGGCTTTCCTGGGGACAAACTACTACGAGTACCCGAACGGCGAGACCGCGGTAAACGGCGTCTGCCAGGCGGGCCAGCTCTGCCAGAACGTCGAGAACGGGCTGACCGCAAGGCTCGTTGACGAGGAGTACGCCTGCGACGAGGGCGTGGTGTGCACGAGGGACTCAATGGCCCGCGTCGACATACGGAGATGCTGCGCTGCCGAGACCGACAAGTGCTGCACAAAGACCCTGAGCGGCTCGGAGGCCCGCGAGAAGGGCGGCACCGCGGCTCTTGAGAGGTCGCCGGGCACCCCGGTGTACGGCCAATACCAGCTTTACGGCAAGCCGGTATGCAGGCCGGAGTACGTCACTTCCCTGGAAGCCCTGCCAATAGTCGAGAACGGGAAGGTGAAGACCGTGTCGAAGAGGTACGTTTATATCGGCGACAGCGGCCTCCCCTATGGCGACGGGAAGGACTATGTAGCTCTAGCGATATTCTTCTACGCCGACGGCACGCAGGACATGAAGCTCATAACGGCCAACTGCGACGTTGTGTCTTACTCCGAGGTCATGGGCCTTGGCAAGGACCTGCTGGTGAACATAGGTTACGGGCAGAAGCTGGCCGATGGCGTCTACGCCCCGCAGATATTCGTCCACGTGCCCGAGAAGTGGATGGACTCGATGTTCACGAAGCTCTACCTGCAGGACGCCAAGGGGCTGAAGTATTTCTCAATGGTCCCGGACGACGATGTAGGCACCTACCCGTCGGTGAAGATATACAAGGTTGCCTACCCCGACCAGGTGCCCGCAAGCGGCATGGAAAGCCTCATAAGCAGCAACACAGTAGAGGTCGGCACGGGCAATACGATAGAAGTTGTAACCGGCGGGGTAAAGGCGGGCGACAGCGTAGCCGTCGAGTACACCGGCAGGTTCGAGAACGGCACGATTTTCGACTCGTCCGCGGGACGCGACCCGCTGGAGTTCACCGCCGGCTCCGGTCAGATGATAGAAGGTTTTGACGAGGCCGTCATAGGCATGAAGCTCGGGGAGGAGAAGAAGGTCACCATACCGCCGGAGAAGGCATACGGCCTGACAGGCACCCACCGCCTGGCCGGCAAGACCCTGGTCTTTGACATAAAGCTCGTAACGCTGAATGGGCGGGATGTTGGTGCGGGGGGCAGCGACGCCATGAACGAGACGGCCGGCGTGCAGCCGCCCAAGCTGAACATGACATTCGACGCATACGACCCGTCGCTCAAGTCGGAATATGGGATAGTGGGCTACCCGACCGTGATATGGGACTGCAGGATAATGCGGCCAGGCACGTCTGAAAGCGGCGAGCTGGATTTGCTCAGCATGCTCACCTGCGCGCGCACGAAGGCGTCGCCTTCGAGCGTGTGCGAGCCGTTGGGGATAATCTACTCAGACGGCAAGGCGGCGACCGGCAACCAGTCGGTAGCCGACCTGCTCAAGCTGTCGGTGAAGACCACAAGCGCCGACGCCTGCCCGCCGGGCGGGAACGGGACTACGATACAGGTCTTCTACTCCGACCAGTGCGGGGACTGCGCGCAGCACAAGGCCCTGATGGACCAGTTAGAGGCTTCTTTCGGCGGCCTTGTTGACGTTAAATACTATTGCCTCGGCGACGACGCCTACTGCAGGGCGAACTCGCTGCAGACGGTCTGACGGCGTTCTAAGCAATAGGGCCCAAAAATGCTCTTGACAGTGCTCGTATTCGCAGTCTCCTTCGCAGCCACCTTCCTGGCCATGCCCGTCCTCATACGGAAGCTCCGACAGGCGAAGATCATGGGCCGGGACGTCCACAAGGCCTCTAAGCCCGAGATCCCCGAGATGGGGGGCTTTGGCATAGTGGCAGGCTTTGCGGCCGGGGTGCTTTTCGCAGTGGCCCTCACAACTCTCATGCACAGCAGCCTGATGCCCGGCCAGCCGTTTCCCGGCATATCGAACCTGACCGAGCTTCTCGCCGCGATAACTACGGTCCTTATAGTCTCCCTGATAGGCATCTTCGACGACCTTGTGAGCATGAGGCACAGCGTGAAGGCCGCGCTCCCGCTGTTGGCGGCGTTGCCGCTCGTCGCCGTCGCCGCCGGGCAGTCTTCAATTACAGCCCCCCTTGTCGGCGCAGTCCACCTGTCTTGGATATACCCTCTTATCCTAGTGCCCCTTGCAGTAGCCGTGGTCTCCAACCTGACCAATATGCTCGCCGGCTTCAACGGCCTTGAGGCGGGCATGGGATTGATGGCGTGCACGTCCCTCGGCGCCATGGCCTTTGTGAACGGCAAGGTCGACGCTGCCATCCTACTGATCTCCATGTCGGGCGCCCTTTTCGCTTTCCTGTTCTTCAACCGCTACCCGGCGAAGATATTCACCGGCGATGTCGGGACGCTGAGCATAGGGGCGTGCATAGCTTCCTCCGTCATCATAGGCAACTTCGAGACGGCCGGGATAATCATAATGTCCCCTTACATCCTCGATTTCATAATCAAGGCCAAGAACGGCTTCCCGAAGGAGCTGGACGTCACCAGGCTGGAAGGGGGGAAGCTGAAGTGCTCTAAGGTCGTGGGCCTGCCGAGCCTTATAATGCGGCTGACGGGCGGCATAAGCGAGGTGAGGCTGGTGATGGCATTAGTCTCGCTTGAGGCTGTTCTGGGGATACTGACGATATTACTATGGTGACACTTGTCACGGGCGGTGCCGGGTTCATAGGGTCGAATTTAGTCGAGGCGTTGAAAGAGGCGGTCGTGGTAGACGACTTCTCAACGGCTGGCAAACTTAGCTCGGATTTTGTCAAGTCCTCCGGCGCAAGGGTCTTCAAGGGAGACATAAACGATGCAAAGCTGCTTAAAGAGGCTCTTGCAGGCGTAGACACCGTCTATCACCAGGCCGCTGTCGCAAGCGTCCCGCGCAGCATCAAGGACCCGTTAACTACTAACCGGGCCAACGTCAGCGGGACCCTATCACTCCTTGTCGCGTGTGTTGATGCGGGGGTGAAGAACGTGGTGTTTGCATCTTCCTCATCCGTGTATGGCGATACCCCCACGCTCCCTAAGGTGGAAACCATGCAGCCTAATCCAAAGAGCCCGTATGCGGTCTCAAAACTGGCCGGCGAGCACTACATCCGCGTCTTTGGCGAGCTCTACGGCCTGAAGGCCGCGTCGCTGCGCTACTTCAACGTCTTTGGTCCCCGCCAGAACCCCGAGTCCGAATACGCGGCAGTCGTGCCCCGCTTCACTAAGGCCGCTTTTGCAAACGAGCCGCTTACGATATTCGGTGACGGTTCTCAAACCCGCGACTTCACCTATGTGAAGGACGTCGTCGAGGCGAACAAGAAGGCCGCGGGCAAGAGCGGCATTTTCAACATAGCTGGCGGTAAGCAGGTGACCATAAAATCCCTAGCTGAGAGAATAATCGAGCTGACAGGCTCGAAGTCGGACATAAAATACCTGCCCGAGAGGGCCGGCGACATAAAGCACTCGCTGGCGGACATCTCCCTCGCAAAGAAGGGGCTGGGATGGGCGCCCAAGTACACGCTTGAGCAAGGTTTAAAAGAGTACATCGGCAATTACGCAAGGGCGTTCAAGTGACAACATGGTAAAAACGATCTGCATCGTGGGATTGGGCTATGTAGGCTTACCTACTGCAATAGCCTTCGCGGAAGCCGGCTACACGGTCATAGGCGCGGACATAAAGAAAGAGCGGATAGACAAGCTCAGCGCAGGCGTATCCCCGATATCCGAGATAATCGATGATGCGCGCATACAGAAGCTCATAAAAGCCGGCAGAATCAAATTCACGACCGACACGCCCCAGGCGGTCAGGGAGTCGGACGCCATCCTCATAACCGTCCCGACGCCCATATACGAGGACTCTAAACTGCCGGACCTTCGCCCGGTCGAGGGCGCGTCTAAGGCGATAGCCGACGGGATGGGCAAGGGCAAATTAGTAGTCCTTGAGAGCACAGTCTACCCGGGCGTCACCGAGGAGATAGTCGCCGAGATAATCGGGAAGAAAACCGGTTTGAAGCCCGGCAAGGACTACGGCCTGGCTTACTGCCCGGAGAGGTACAACCCCGGGGACAAGGAGCACACGCTGGAGACGATGCATCGCGTTGTCGGCGCTATAGATGCCCACTGGCTTGACATCGCCGCCGAGATGTACTCAAAGA
>JBFYKJ010000005.1:0-15591 GCA_041306005.1 Candidatus Altarchaeota archaeon
GCCCTTCGAGACTAAACGGAGGGAAAGAATGGAAAGCAATTTGGAAAAAGTCGGCGCTCTCTGGCAGAACACGTCAGCCGAGGGCAAGCCATACTTCAACATGGACCTTGCGGGGCAGAAGTTCGTAGTCTTCGCAAACGGATTCAAGTCTGAAGAGAAGCAGCCTGACTTCCTCATCTATGAAAGGGTGAAGGAGAAGAAAGAGGCGAAGGCCAAGAAGTAATTCGCGCAAGTCCCGTAAGACGGGCTTGCGAGGCCGGTAACCGAGGCCCGCAAGAGCGGGCCTTCCCTTCCCTTTTCAGAAGGCGTGTCTTTTCAGTATGGCCGCAGGCCTAGCCCATGCCCCCTCTTTTTATCTTTCGATGCTCAAAATAGCCCGCGGGACCGTAGGGTAGCCAGGTTTATCCTTCAAGCTTTGGGAGCTTGAGACCCGAGTTCAAATCTCGGCGGTCCCATTTATAGTCTTCGGTTTTGGGTCTCGAGTCTTGGCTTGGCAAAGACAAGACATGTTAAGCCTCCCCGATACAGGACCTGCCCAGCATCCCTTACACAAGACCTGCCCAGCATCCCTTACACAAGACCTGCCCCGCTTCCTTTATACAAGACCGTTTTTATTGCCCCCCCATTAATCATACCTATAATGGCCGACGACTCCGGGATATGGGCTTCCATAAACGACAAGTGCTGGGGCATTGTCGAGGCTGTGAGGCTCGACGGCGTGTTCACTAACTACGGCCTGCCGCCGGTGCTTCTCCCGCTTGCTGTAGTGCTGTTAATCCTAATACTCTTCTTCGCCCTCTCCGGCGGAGGCGCCCCTGCCGCGCCGACGGCCAAGTGCGGCGATGGCGTCTGCCAGGCGGCTGAAACCATGTCGGGCTGCCCCGGCGACTGCGGCCCGGCAACGCCTGCCCGGACCGGGAAAAAGATCACGGTCCAGCTTGACAAGACCCCAACCTGCCAGCTTACTGTCAAGCTTTACACGAACGCATCAAGCCCGCTGACGCAAAAAGCCACGAGGACGAAGTTCGAGTTCGAGGACGTCGACTCCGACACGGCCTACGCACAGCTCGAGGGCCCGACCGCCAAGACGCAGAAGACGCCGACGACTGATTTGAAGAACGAGGACACGATAAACGTCGTTTTGGATGCAACGCTATGCGAGGCTCCGCTGGCCACGACCCAGGTGCTTTGGCTCACCATAAAGGACTCCGAGACGCAACAAACACTCGACGCCGTCAAGGTCTCGATAGCCGAGATGAACAACGGGTATGCCGCGAACTACCCTGTGAAGGACCAGGTAGTGAACGGCGCATACGACTTCCGCCTGACGGCCGGCAAGACCTACGCGGTGCTCGCCACGAGAGAAGGCTATGTGTCCTACGACGGCACCAAAGAGCCGATCACATTATCCTCCGCGAAGGGCGTCCCAAAGACGATAACAATGTCCCCGGCCGTTAATACCGACCCGACGGGCGACGTGGAGGTCTGCGTCAAGAAGAACGGCCAGGCGCTGACCTCGGGCCTTGTGGTGGTAGAAGGCACGGGGGACGTCAGGTTCCTCGGCGACTTGTCCGCCGTGGACCCGGCGACCGAGCCGTCGGGCGCGGGCTGCTACGTCTTCAAGTCCGTCCCGGCGGGTACGATAGCCACTGCCGTGATGTCTACACCGCCGGAGGGCTGTGCCCCCAAGGTAACGCTGCCCATAACCGTCGAGGCCGCCAAGAGGACGCTGGTGGACTTGGTGCTGGAATGCGGGTCTTCAGGCTCCGGGTTTGTCAAGGTCAAGGTCATCGGCGGCACGAACTTGATACTTACCCAGAATGCGACGGTCACCGTTTGGACAAAGGACAGCCGCCTTGTGCCCGGCACGGGCATTGCGGCATCCCTTGCGGAGGGCTCCAACGGATATACCGAAGAGGTCGCCGTGCCCGCGAACTCGTCATTCTACGTGTGGGCCCGCGGGGTGTCGGGCTATGACGACCGCAAGTCCGGCATGTTCTCGGTCGCCAAGGGAGAGCACAAGGCCGTCGAACTCAAGCTGAACTCGACAGACCAGAGCACGGTTTCCGTCGACTTCGTCTTCAGCGGCGCGACCGCGCCAAAGACGCTCGCGCTGAACCAGACCTTCCGGGCATCCGTCGCCCAGATACTCTACGGCGAGACCGTCCTTACCGGAAGCACCGCGGCCCTTACGGCATCCGTCGGCGCGTCGAGCTGCACGGTCTCCTACGACACGGTTTGGAAGATCGACTGCGTCGCGCCTTCGGTATCCGGCGACTATGACCTCTCCCTGAAGGCCAAGTACGGCAAGAAGTCGGGCACCCACACCCTGCCGCTGCAGGTCAGGACGTACTATCAGGGCCTCCTTACAATAACCCCTTTGTTCTCGACGCAGGGCGAGCCGCCTGTCGAGCTCTTCTACGACATACGCCTGAACGACACCCCGGTGACGGCGCTGGCCGGCCAGAACCTTACAGTGACATACCTTGACTCCCCGGGCGCATACGCAGGCACGGTCACCGGGCTGGAATACCTCCCGGACTCCGGCTACTGGACGCTGGCGGCAGACGTGCCCTTCAGGGGGTCTTACGCGATCGACGCCTACCTGGAAGCATATTCTGCGGGCGCATTCTACACTGGCAACTACACGCTCGAGTTCACGTCTACTTCAAACTCCAAGGACTTGAAAGCCGAGCTCTACCTGTCAGACGACATGCTCGCAGTCGGCGGGTCGTTCGACGCCGAGGTCATCTTGAAATTCAAGGACAAGGTCGCATATGGCCTTGACATACTGGAGCTTTACATGAACGGCGTGTTCTACACCCTCCCGTGGAAGGCGGGGCAAAACATCTACGCCCTTGCGATGTCCGCCCCCTCGTCGGAGGTCTGCAACCTGCAGCTGCGCCTCATGATAAAGGACGACGAGATAGCCAAGCCCGTAATGATACACGTCATAGACATCGGCGGGACGAAGTCCGGCACATGCCCGCTTGACCGGCAGGACGGCTGTGACAGCATAGAGGAGGTCAGGAAGTGCCTCAATAGCCAGGAGGCACGGAGCGCATTCTACACCGAGGAGCAGATGGCCACGTGCATAACCTCTGGATGTGGGTTAACCCAAATTCCCGACTGCAAGATGGACAACAAGGGCGACCTTGTGCCAGACTGCCAGCTGACCGAGGACGACGCGCAGATGGCCTCTGAGTACCTGACCGTGATAGCCTCGCAGGCGGACAGGAACAAGCTGGCCCCGTGCCTTGACATGGACAACGACGGCGACGTGGACGACGAGGATGTGGGCTGCCTGTCCAGCATGGTCGCAACGAAGTGGTTCGGCGATGTGGACGGCGGCGAGATGGGCGGCGGGACATGCAAGAAACAGCTAAAGGGCGGTTTTTGCTTCGACATGGACATCGATTCCCCGCTCCCCGGGGACATGTACTACGACGGGCAGCTGGGCAGCGAGGACGACGACATAATGCTTAAGATAATAGAGGCCACGGGCCATGGCGTCACGCCGTCCAAAGAGATGCTGAAGGTCGCCGACTTCAACCAGGACGGGAACATAGACAGCGTGGACGAGGCCTGCCTCAAGCGCCTTTACACGGTCGACTTCGACACGGCCGAGATCCTGCCGTCCTCGCAGCCGCTGTCCTCCGACTGCCTTAAGATATTCGGCATGGCCTGCGACGGCGAGCCGGCCGACCTGAACGCCGACGGGGACATAGAGATAATAGACCTCATAATCGAGAAGCTCATGATCGACGAGGGCATGGTGCTTTCTGGCAACCTGTCGGCACAGATGTTCCCGTGCGCCGACGTGGACGACAGCGGGTTTTTGGACGGCAACGACATACTGTGCATAAGCTATTACTTGGCAGGCGACGAGGAGCGCTGGATGGCGTGCCTCGGCTGCGCGGAGAACCTCCCGGCGGAGGCCGTGAGAGACTATGAGATATGCGCCGACGGCTTTGACAACAACTGCGATGGCATAACCGACGACGAGGACCCGAACTGCCAGTGCAACGAGAACACGGACTGCAACGTGGTCGTGGACGGCGACGACGGGACCTCGATAGGCATCGCCGACGGGAACTACAAGGTTTGCGCTAAGATGGAGACGACGGGCGGCTATGCGTGGACCTCCGCGGAGACCGTTAACGGCGAGTGCGACGAGGAGAAGGACTGGAAATCGACTTATATGTGCGGCTCGCAGATAATGACATGCGTGTTCGATTATCCGATTGGCTTCAGGATGAGCGACGACTACACGACCGGCGATGACTCCGACGATTCAAGCGGTAGCACGGACTGGGTAAAGTTCAAGTGGCTGGCCGGCGAGGGGAACCAGGGCCCGCTCGGCTACGTAGAGCGGTGCGGCAACGCAAAGTGCAGCTGGTATGACGGCTGGGACATAGTGGACAGCCACCATGGCGGCACATGTGATAAGGGTTGGGGAGACAACCGAAAGAGATGGGCCCAGTCCTGCAGGTGGAAATACGACATGTGCGAGACCGAGAAGTGCGAGGAGATAGACGGCGGCGTTGAAAAGATTGGCCAATACACTTGCACCGAGGAAACGGCTTGCACCCCCGTATATTGCGCTGCTGATGACGAGGGAACATGTGTCGAGGGCGGCGAGCCGGCGACTTAGGCTGCGCACTTGCTCGGTTGATTTCCTCCGCTGTGCCAAGCCCACTTGCAGCCTTTTGCGCCACTTAACTTGAAGATGTTCCGCACCTTGTCCGGTAGGTTTGAGGTCTTCATAGACCGCGTGGAGTCGGAAGGCACATCCCTGCGCTATTGGGCATTTGCGTTCCTGGCGATAATCTACTGCCGCAATATGCTCGAGTCGGCGCTTACGGGCCGCGGCTTTGACCCCGGCATGTTCCTTGTCCAGTACGCCCTGCTCTATGCGACGATATTCCTTTGGCTAGCGGTGATACTCCGCGCCACCACCCGCGAGACCCCGGCACGGACCTGCAAATTCCTTGTGGTGCTATTTACACTTATATTAATAGTGCCGCCGCTGGACTACCTGCATTCCGGCCCGGGTGTCCGGCTTGAGTATGCCCTCGGGAACGCGGATTACCTCACTGGCGACTTCGCAAGCTACCTTAGCCGCTCGGCGAGCTTCGGACAAAAGGTAGAGGGGATAGCGTTCGGCGCGCTGATCTTGGCGTATGTGTTATCAAAGACGCGCAGCCGCGCGAAGACCCTGCTTGGCGGGATTCTCGCATATCTGCTTTTATTCGCCTGCGCAGCGATGCCCTCGCTCATTTATCAGCTTTCTGGCGCAATCTTCGAAAGCCCTATGGGTGTGGAGTATGACCCCGCCGGCAGGCTAACTGCGGATTCGCGCTCCGCTTTCCTCGGCTACATAACCCCCCAGCTTGTGCTTGCATCGTTCCTGGCGCTCGATGCGCTCGCATTGCTCTTGATCGCCCGCTCGCCGGACACTGGCGCTTATTCCTGCATCTGCACCTCGGTGCGCCCCGTCAGGATGTTACACTACCTGATGCTCGGCGCGTTTGGGCTACTTTTAGGGAAGGCGATAGCCAGCAGCATTGGATGCGCCCTGCACGACTGGCTCTTCTCAGCATACTTCTTGCTGTCACTAGGGTTGCTATATCTGTTCGCCTCGCTCACAAATGACCTCTTCGACCGCGACGCACACCTCCGTTCCGGCCGATCTCGCCAATCTTATTCTTGGATGGGCTGGTGCGCTGTCGCCGCCCTGGCGCTTTCCTTGCTTATGGCGGGCTTCATCAACCCTTATGCGCTCATAGTCTTTGCCGCGCTGGCCGCCGTCGCGTTCATCTACTCCGCGCCGCCGCTAAGGCTAAAGAGGCTCCCGATAGTTTCATCCTTCGCCCTCGCATCATGCGCGCTGCTCGCAGTGCTGTCCGGCTTTGCGGTCTTCGCGGGCGATGCCGCCATAGACCTCTTCCCGCCGAGGGTGGCGCTGGCGGTGTTGGCCGTATACAGTCTAGGCGTGAACTACAAGGACCTGAAGGATGCAAAGGCGGACAGCAGGGCCGGGGTATTCACAATACCTGTTCTGCTCGGCGAGCGCCGCGGCTGTGCAGTGGTCATGGCGCTGACTTCCGTGGCATTCCTATTTGTTCCAGCCATACTGGGGTTTGGCGAACTTTGGGTGCCGTCTGTCGCGGCGTCGCTCCTATCTGCGTTGATGATACGGGCTAATATCAATGAGAAATATTTTAGGATAATGCTCCTCGTCTATCTGGTCTTTGTTGCGTCCGCGGCATTAGCGCACCACAATAGCCTGGTCGACCTCGATGCCGTGCTGAGGCGATAGGCACGACTGCAGGCCAACGGGCATGAGCGCAGGGCGGTTAGCCCAGCGGTTTTAGGCTTTCTTCAGCGCCTTCACGGCAAGGGCGGTCGTTATCACGCGGTTGCTGTCCGTCCCCTCCCAATTCGACCCCATGAATGTGTAGCTCCACACCGCCCCGGTGAATTCCCACGAGCCGTCCGCAAGCTGCTTGCCTACCAAGTATGCGGCCCCCTTATCAAGCTGCGCCCCCTTCGACCCGCAGGCCGCGAGCGCGTTTAAGGCGAGTGCCGTGTCGTAAGGGTTGCCGGGCGAGCCCCACGAGCCATCGGAGTTCTGCGAGCCGGTGATGAATGCGATGCCTTTCTGCTTGGCCTGGGGCAGCTCCCCGGATGTGCACAGCAGGTCCAGATTCGCATATGTTGAATAATAATCCCCGGGATAGAAGTAGAAGCGCCAGTGGCCGTCTTGCGCCTGCGAGCGCGATATTATATCATAATTGATATACTTATCAAGGCTTGTCCCCCGGATAAGCTTGTATACGTTTGCCGCGACCTCCGGATGCGCGCCGACATTGTTCTTGTCGCTAGACTCGAATGCGAGCTCTGCAGGGGGGAACTTTCCCCATTCATCCGGCTCCATGAACAGCCCGGGCCTGAACGTCCTGAAGCTGTTGCTCTGCTTGTCATAGAACTCGAGCAGGACATTCATGTCCGCGCCCTCGCCGAGGGCGCGCAGAGTGCGCATCGCAAAGGCGGTGTTATCCGAATCCCTCGGCGCCTCGGGGGCGTCCCCCCACACGCCGTCCAGTTCCAGTGATCTAAGCTTGGAGACTACGATGTTCTTTTCCGGGGGGGACAATTCAGAGCCTATGGCATCAACTATGTAAGATGAGGTGATTACCTGGCCCTGCTTGTCCACCGGGCACCCTGCCGGTTCACAGGTCATATAATAGTTCCCGGAAGCTACCTGCCCCCTAAGGAACTGCGTCCCCTTGCTTACCGCCGCATCGATATTATCGGGCGTCGCCTCCACCGCCCCGGGCTTGTTCAGGAAGAGGAACCAGAATGCGACCAGGGCTATCACGGCTATGGCGGCGACCGCGCGCTTGTCCATAAGATAATAATCGAAGTCTGAATAAAAAGCCCGGCCGTGCGCAAGTCTATTGCACCATCCCTACCCCCGGCCGCTCGTGCCCCGAGCCGGCAAGCCCGGGCGCGGCACCGCGGGACCGGGTTTCAATCCGCCCGCCCCCCAAGCCATTTTTTAAACACCCGCAGTAATTTAAGAGGCTTAAACCCGCCGCAACTGCGGCCCGCAGCAATACGCATAACCCGAAACAGGCAGTTCCGATGCCGAAGACCCCGGAACCCCGGCGACCCAAAAACCCGAAATGACCCTTGACGACAAGCTTTGGGACATCCTCGATAAAGTCCATCTTGGCGAGTTTTTTGACAAGCACCACATCCCGCCGATAGTGTTCCCGATAGCCATCGTAGCCATCATAGGGCTTGTCGTGCTCCTGCTCCTTTCCTCAGGCGGCGGGGGAGGCCCCCCGGCCGCAAAGTGCGGCGACGGCGTCTGCCAGGAGACCGAGGACTGCACGGCCTGCGAAGACGACTGCGGCACGTGCCCGCTGCCGCCGCCAACGTCCAAGACGATAAAGGTCACGGTCACCGGCGGGACTACATGCTCTTCGATATCAGTCAAGCTCAAGTCCCAGACCGGCGCCCTGATCGGCGACCCGAAGACCAGTTCGCTTAGAAGCATAAGCTTCCCGTCCGTGTATGAAAAGAACGTGTATGCGGAGGTATCGTCTTCAGAGACCACAAAGGACCCCGTCAAGTCCAATAGCATAACCACCGAGACGAAAGACACGATATCCGTCGCCCTGCCCGACGACTACTGCCAGGCGGCGGCGAAGAAGGGCTCCATAAAGGTCACCATCAAGGATTCCGTTGCAGCCACTTCGGTGTCGGCAAGCGTCGCGCTCTTCGACGCCGACGGCTCATTCGTCACATCCCAGACCATGACCGGCTCGGGACTGTTCAGCAACCTGGACGCCGATGACTATTACTACGCGACCGCGAGCGCAACCGGATACAAGGACTACTTCGGCGCCGAGGACATGGTCCTTGTAGAGGCGAACCGCGAGGCGATGCTCCCGATAACGATGCAGAAGACCACTACCTTGGGGGCCACCGGGAAACTGGAAGTCTGCGTCAGGGGCGAGGACGGCCCGATAGAGCACAGCGGGCAGGTCACGATATACGACCTTGAGGACCACATCGTCACTACCGGCAACTGCGCCGACTGCGGGCTCTTCAGGGGCCAGGCTACGAGCGCCGGTTGCATGATATTCACCCTGGCTGCCGGTAAGAGCTACTACGCCCAGGTCACGCGCGCCCCGGCGGCGTGCACGAACAGCGAGAAGGTCGGCCCGTTCAGCATAGGCGTTGGCAACAAGACCCTGACGACTATAAGGCTCTCCTGTAACATCGTTGGCGGAGTCAATGTGATAGTCCGCGGGAACAACAGCGAGGTCCTGACGGAAAACTGCTCGGTCTACCTCTATTACAAGAACGGCACCAAGATAACGAAGCTCGGCATGCCCGAGGATGCCGACAGTGACGGCTCGGATGCCTCGGACGATGAGGACGAAGAGGACGATGAGGACGAAGAGGACGACGAAGACGACGAGGACGAAGACGACGAGGACGAAGACGACGAGGAAGACGAGGACGATGACGCCAACAAGTACACAGAGACCGTGATGCTCCCCGCAGGCACAAAGGTCTACGCTTACGCCAAGAGCCCGCCGGAGGGGTACATAAAGACAAGGTCGGACGGCACGGTCGAGATAGAGGCCAATGAGACAAAGACCATTAAGATAAAGCTGCACCTCGAGGAGCCGCCGCAACCCAACCTGAGCATTAGCAGCGCCTCGATATCGAAATCGATACTGAAGAAGGGCGAGAACTACACGATGTCCGTTTCGTCCGTGACCCTCAACGGGGTAACCCAGACGCCCTCAACGGGCGTCTCTGTCACCTGCAGGCTTGGCACGGCTTCCAAGGCGGCCACATATTCGTCTTCCGGCTGGAAATGCAATATGACCGCCCCGACATCGCTCGGCACAAAGACGCCCTCGGTCACCGCAACGAAGACCGGGGCCCAGTCGGCCACGCAGTCGTTCACCATCTACGTGGTCGACAACACCGTGCTGAACAACCTCTTGATAGTCCCGGACGTTTCGGCCTCACAGACAGCGTCATCGCCGGTCACCCTCTACTTCAAGATAAACACGACCAATGCGAGCGGCATAGCCGCCGGCCCGCTATCCTCCGTTGGCGAAGCCTCGCTTTTGGCGTACTTCGAAGCGCTGGACAACTCCATACACCTCGCGGCGAACGTCACATCGCTGACAAAGGTGCGCGACGGCTACTTCAAGGCGTCTTTCTACGTCCCGTTTAGCGGGGATTACGAATATACGCTTAGGGTGGGCGCCGTGATAAGCAACAAGCACATCCAGCAGGAGGTGGGGGGCACGTTCATCGTCCAAAAGGGGACGACCGGCCTCCTGGACTCGTGCACGGTGTCGCCGGTCCTTGTCGCGCCCGAAGGGGCGTTCAAGGCCACCGCGACGCTCAAGATGAACGGCAAGCCGCTAGGCGACCAGCGGGTCAAGGTGACCATAGCCGGGAGGGGCTCGGAGAGGACCTCCATCATGATGGACTGGAACGCGCTGACCGGGATGTACGAGAAGGCCATCTCGGCATTCGCCTCGGAATGCGTGCAGAACGTCACCTGCACTGTCGTGGACGACACCACGATGACTAAGTCAACCAAGCTTTACGCCGCCGACCCGTATGCGACGGGAGTCGACTATAGCCAGTGCCCGACAAGCGCCTCCAGCTGCGCGGAACTCGAGGACGTGAGGAACTGCTACCGCCTGTATACGGAAAACCCGACCAGCACGTACAAGACCGCGGCCGAGACCTGCGCGCAAAAGGGCCTTGAGAAGTGCTCCGGCGGGGGCGGGAGCGCCTCCGAGTGCAGCCACTATGCCTACTTCGAGATAGCGGCCGTCGGCACCACCGACAAATCCGGCTATCTCCTTTTCTGGGTCGAGGGGCCGACCACGGGTTATAAGACCATACTGGCGGCCGGCGACAGCAGGATACCCACGGTCACCGGCAAAACGTACGCCCTTGAAGGCGTGTTTCTTTCGGGCGGCAATATAGCCGGCTCCGGCATGGGCGCAGACTGCCCCGGCCAGAAGACCTCTTGTTCGACGGTCGCCATGGACCTGAAGATAAACTCGACCACCGGCGCGGTCTCAGCCCAGGTCTTCTGCCAGCTCAAGTGCGGCGGGAGGGGGGATTTGAACGGCGACGGAAAGGTCGATGCGTCGGACGGGCCGCTCATGGCGACAATCCTGGACGACGTCAGGATGATGGGCGTCTCCGGCTACGACCCGGCGCCGTCCTGCGCGGACGCAAATGCCGACGGCTCGATAACCACGGAGGATTACAGCTGTATCCAGACGTTCATGCGCTCGTGCGCGGACTGCAACGCTTCGCGCACCTCGGAGATATGCGGCGACAACTTTGACAACGACTGCGACGGGCAACTTAACAGGGACACCTACGACAACGCAGAGGGCGAGTTCTACAGCTTTGCGAGCAACAAGCTGACCGACCTTTGCGCCTGCAGCAGCTCCACCCCGTGCGATATGCTCTATTCCACTGCCTTATCGGTGACAAACGAGACCCAGGTGAAGAGGTGCAACTCCCTCAACGGGGGCTCGTACGGCTGGCACTCAAACGCAGACTGGGCATGCAACTCCATAAGGAGCGGCCAGACCCTAAGCTGCGGGACGACGAGCTACTACTGCACAGGCTCGGGCGATAGCTGGTCATGGATAAACCGGAACGACCCTGCGGACATTTACCCGTCAAACCCGCTGCCCGGGATAATAGGCTCTGATACAAAGAAAGTCTGCGACGATGCGACGCAGACCTGCAAGCTTGCGGCGGGTACTGGCCAGGACGAGTGCAGCACCTACTGGGGCACGTGCGCCCACAAGGAATGCAAAGACACCAGCAAGACGTGCGTGACGGTCAAGGGCCCGGGCGCGAGCGAGTGCAGCACCTACTGGGGCACCTGCGCGCACGGGACATGCAGCCAGCCGTCAGGCACATGCAGCATCTCTTATACCGCGGGCACGGGCGAATGCACGGCGGACTCCGAGTGCGACAAGGTGACGACCATGTATTCGATGTATGCCCTAATCTCTTCACGGAAATCGTACCACATACTCACGAACGATGCCGGGAGGGCATACCTCTTGCAATACGGCTTCCAGGACGCCGGCGCGCAGGGCAAGTTCTTCAACGAGGACGGCACCAACCGGGTGCCGCTTTACAGGATGATGTATAACAATGAAGCCGTCGTCTACGCGACGACCCAGGCCGAGATCAACGCCTATGCGGCATACGGCTTTGCGTATTCGAACATCGACGGGTACATAATGAGCCCCACAAGCCCGCCAGCGGGCACTATCCCCCTCTACGAGCTCTACTGCGACAGGCGGAACGATTACTATTATTCCATCAACCCTGCAACGGTCGCATGCTCCGGCTCGCATTACTACCAGGCCACAGGCAGGGTACTGGGATACGTGTACCCGTAGGCCCGGCGGCCAAGGGTTTTTATTGGACTCCCGCTTATATTAAAACCACGGGCAAACAAAAGCCGGCGATGGCAGGCCAGCTTGCGCCCTTGACAGAAGATGAGCCTATTCGACTCGATAAACGACAAGTGCTGGTCTTTGATGGACTGGCTCTGGGACCGGCACATACCGGTAGGCGCAGTCTTCGAGAAGTACAACCTGCCCCCCATCCTTTTCCCGCTGATGCTGGTCCTCCTCATACTAGTAGTGTTCTGGCTCCTGGCCGCCCCGGCGGCCCCAGCGTGCGGGAACGGGGTGTGCTCCCCGCCGGAGTCCTGCACCACGTGCCCCCTCGACTGCGATGAATGCCCCTTAAACACGTCAAAGGGCCTGGTGCTGACGGTATCGCTGACCGAGGCGGCCTCTGAGCCCGTGACGGTGAAGATAAAGGACAGCAACGGGAAAGTCATAGACTCCGAGACCGGGAGACAGTCCACCTTCGAGTTCACGGGGATAACCCCCCAGACGCTGAGCGCCGAGGTGCTATGCCCGAACGGCAAGAGCACCACCGTAAGGCCGCGGGCGGTCACCCCGAGCGAGAACAGGATACAGATATCCCTGCCGCTCGGCTGTTTTGACATCATAATAGGCAACGGCGGCAACGCGCTGAAGACAAGCGGGACCGTGGTCGTCACAGTCCTCGACTCGGCGACCGGCAGCGCGCTGGACGCCACCGTGAAGGCGCTGCGCATGAGCGACAACATGGCCGAGGTGGCGGTATCTACCGAAGACGGGATGGCAACGCTAGACCTTCGGGCCGACATGTGGTACTACCTGGTGGCGGACAGCCCGGGCTACAAGGCATATGACGGCAGCGGCAGGGAGTTTTACATGATAGGGGGGCTCACGGACTTCAAGACCATAAACCTCGACGAGCTTGTCTCCGCCCGGCCGGGCACCCTGCGCGCGTGCGCCGCTTCGAAAACCGGCCCGCTGCAGAGCGGGAGGATATCCGTGCTGGAAGTAGGCGGCTACGAGCTGGAGGCTAAGCAGATCACAGCATCGAGCGGCGGCTGCGCCGTCTTTGAGGTGGACGGCGGCAAGCTGGTCAAGGCGGCGCTTACCTCGGCGCCGGCAGGCTGCGCCTCGCAAGGCTTCTCCAATCCGGTCACAATAGAGCCCGGCTCCGACAAGACGGTGACCATCAACGCATCGTGCGGCGAGGGCACGGCCTTTGTCAAGGTCATAGTCCATGAAAGGCAGGGCAGGGTAGTCACGGAGGGCCTTGCGATAACCCTGTGGAACGCGGTCACGGGCGAGCAGATCCCCGGCTCCGCGCCGGACCTGTCGCTAAGCATGGGATCCGGCGGCTACACCGAGTCGGTGGTGGTCCCGGCGAACACCCTGATACAGGCAAAGGCCTCGGACGCGCCGCTGGGCCAAGTCGACACGGCGTCCGGCCCGCAGTTCTTCGCGCCCGGCGAGCAGGGCACGATAGACATCATACTCGGCGAGCTGGCGAGAGGAGGCTTTGACTTCCAGGGGGCGTCGATAGTCTACACCCCGGCGGCCCCGGGCTCACCGGTCAAGATATTCGTGCAGCAGATTACTTACAACGGCACCGTCCTGACCAGCCAGAACAGCGACGTCAGCGTCACGATAAACGGCGAGCAGTACGACGCCACCTACGTCAGCGGCAGGTGACCCGTTGCGGGCCTGCCTTAAAACGGCCGCGGCGTTATGCCCGCCCAAGTCCTGCTCAATCCCGACCCAAATGGACGACACTTCGCGCATTTCCAGCGGGCGGATGCATCGTGCCCCCGGCTGCGGGGGTTTTTACCTAGTCTCGCCGTTCCTCGGCTTCTTCTTTTTCATGATAACCGTCGGGATGGCGGCATTCTTCATCACCGAGAACCAGCAGGCCATAGAGACCTCGAAGGCGGGCGTGACGCACGCCCTCGTGTTCACCTCCTATGCCATACAGGCGGACGCATTCGACGTCTATTTCCAGAACTACCTTCAGTCCATACTCGACAATTACACGATATTCACCGTCTCGGGCACGCCGAACGACCAGGCGCTGATACTCGCCCTCGAGAACATGACCAACCGGGCCCTTGCAAGCAACCTCAAGAAGATATATACTAAGATCTACTCGGAGGGGTTCGGCATCAACTGCACCACCGGGGAGAAGATGTGGTCGATGGCGGTCGTCAGCTTCAACGCCCAGAGGGGCGTGAAGGTGCTTGAGTGGCCCCCCGGCTCCGGCGAGATGTGGGGCAATTTCTTCACGCCCGACATGCGGACCGCCGCGTGGCCGCTGATATCCAGGTATTCCCTCAGGTGCACGATGATAGAGCCCCCCCTGACCTCGGACATAGAGTTCTCCAGCAGGTGGTATTACCTGGACGCCCAGTGCGTCTGCTGCCAGGTGCCGACCGCATGCAGCCTCGATGCCTCGCTGGCCCAGCCGTTCGAGGCCTGCCCGTGCACGGTGCCTAATAGGTATGGATATAGGTAAGCCGGGAATAGGTGAGCCGGGACCTGCCGTCGCCGGCGGCGTGCGGGCAATATACTCGACCCCCGCATAATATACTCGACCCCCGCATAATAAAACCGGCCCCCGCATACCATTTATATATAAGAAATATCTATACTACAGTCTTTATTCGCGCTATCATTTCTTATCAGGCGGTCCCATGGGCATATACGAAAAGACCTTTGACAAGGCGGATTACAGGATCCTGATACTGGTAACGCCGGTCATAGCGCTCCTTCTCCTTCCAGCCGCGCTGAGCATCCGGCTCGGCATGGACTTCACCGGCGGCAGCGAGCTGCAGCTCGTCACCGACAGGGGCCTAAACGCCGCCCAGCTGGAGTCGGCATTGTCCGCGTGCGCCCCGGACGCGAAGGCCAAGGTGCAGCAGCTGTCCGGCAAGTACAGCGCAATAGTCCGCAGCAGGCAGGAGATGACAAAGCCCTGCGTCGACGCCGCGCTCGCATCCCTGGGGTTCAGCGAGGAAGAGCTCTCCCACGCATTCCCTTCCACCTTCAAGCCCGAGCTCGGCAGGATACTGATGGAGCAGGGGGTGAGGATAGCCTTCATCGCCGCCGTGCTGGTGGCCCTGGTGGTGATCTTCGCATTCCGATCGCCTATCCCGTCCATAGCCGTCCTGCAGGCCGCGCTCTTTGACATAATCATAGCCGCCGGTGTGTGTTCGCTCCTGGGCATCGAGCTGAACCTGGTCGGCGTCGCCGCCCTGCTGATGCTGCTCGGCTATTCCGTCGACACGGACATAGTGCTGACATCAAAGGCGCTGAAGCAGTCTGACAAGCCGTTCAAGGAGACAGTCAACGACGCCTTCCTGACGGGCGCGACGATGACGGGCGCCGCCCTTGCCGCGATGGGCTCCATAATAGTGATGACCTCGTTCATCCACATGGACGCCCTCTTCCAGATAGCGACGATAATCTTCTGCGGCCTTGTCGCCGACCTCGGCACCACGTGGCTGACGAACGTCGGGCTCCTGAAGTGGTACCTCTCAAAGCCGAGGAAGCCGATGGGCGGCAGGTTCAGCCTGAAGCTGTTCAGGTCTTAGAATAACAGCGAGACTAGACA
>JBFYKJ010000006.1:0-2680 GCA_041306005.1 Candidatus Altarchaeota archaeon
TGCTCTTCCGATCTTGACGAGGGCGCTGACCTGCTTACGGCAATGGACGCGAACACAACCGCGTCTCGCAAATATCTGCGAAAGTGCGGCGACCAGATAGGGATGAATGAGGTGAGCCGGAGGGGCATAGATGTAGATGACGCGGACAGGATAAAATACTGCCCTGAATGCAGCACGGGCATCCTGCTGCAGCCCGTTCGGCTGGATGCGAGCCTAATAACGAAAGGGGATTTAAGGCGCTCGCTGCTTGCGCTTGCCGATGTGCATGAAAAGGACCTAGACAAGAGCATAGGACAGTCGCTTGATGGCGACCCTATCGAGCGGGAAGGAAATATAGATATATTTATAGACTTTATGCGCAAGCTGAGGGACAAGCCGCCCCGAGAATACACGTTTAGCAAGGGCCTAAATCATTTATTCGAGAGCTTTACGCGGCGCATGATAGCCCATGGCCGCAAGCGCGGCGTTGTGTGCGCCGAGTTCTCGAATAACTCCGTTCACTCCCTTAAAAGTTTCCTGGCTAAACTTTCCTATCTGCGCGCGGTAGCATCCGGCTTCGATGAGGTGCGGGCCGAGCACGTTATACTCGCCGCTGCGGACCTAGAGCTGGTTTGGGAGACGAGCCTAACACTCGTTGCGCGATACGTGAAAGGCACGGTGAGCGGCGGGCTGCAGCCTGAGGAATGGGCGCGTGCCTATGCCGAACTGTTGCTCGAGAAAGACGCGGTGCTTGGCGAGGAGCACAGCAAGCTGTCCATCTCCGAGTTTGTACGGCTGGCTGTCGAACAGACGGGGGCAGCTGAGGCAACGGTCAAGAAGCACCTGACTAAATTGTATTCAGATGGGTACATGGCCCACTCGCAGCCTGAGCCGTACACCAGCCGGATTTGGCTGACCAGGCGGGGCTTGCGCGAACTCTTGCCCGATGTGGCCGAAGAACGCCTCGGCAAGCGCTGCGTGCGCCCCGAGAACGAGTGCAAACACCGCCAGGAGGATACCTGCAGGTGCAAAACAGTATGCCCGTACGAGCCTCACGCTCCATCAGAAGGAGAATTAGCAGATACAGAAAAGGAGTAATGCAAAATGACAAACGAAAATAATATTGCGTGGGAGACCTACGCGCTAGCTAACTCAGCCGAGCCTGGTACAACGGCCCCGGCCACGGTTATTAGCGTTGTGAAAACGACTTGGAGGGCAACCATCCAAAAGGAGGCGGCGTTGAAGAAATTTCTAACTCCCGATGAGAATATCGTGTTAGTAACCGCGATGCTCGAGGACGGGACCGAGGCTACGCTAAAGGCCGCCTTGCCGGCCAAGAACCTGATTAGCCCCAAGTCAAAACTGGGCAAGTATATGAAACTATACGGAGGCGCGCCGACAATGGGGCAAAAGGTCAAGGCGATAGCGAACGAAAGCGGGTACTACGACATCTACGTTCGCTAAGGTACTCGGGTGCGGGGTGAGGATGTGGGATTAAACCCACATCTCATTGCACCCATATACGGTAAATGAGGGTAAGAAGGGTGGGAAGGGTAAGAAAGTGGATATGACAGGGTGCGTGGGTAGGAAGGGTAAGATAGGGGGCATTTCCCATATTTCGGGTACTGACCTAGTTCGCGCCGTTCGGAGCCGGGAAGGCAAGAGAAAGGCGCGCAAACCCGCCCTGCTTTCGCGCGGCGTTGATAGGGGCTTTAAGGACGCGGACCTAAAGAAGTTCTTTCACGTCATCCACAACGAGAAACACAGCCTTTTTTTCGCCTTTCACCGCTACGTGGGCCGCCGTGTTAGCGAGATCGCCAAACTCAGGCTCGATGACCTGCAGCTAAGCGGCCCCGAGCCCATGGTTAGGGTCCTTGACTGCAAGAGCCGCGAACCCCGCCCGTTGAACTTTCGCATCGCGCCCGCGCTGCTGTCCGAGCTGCGGGAATACCTGACCCGGCACGCCGAGGCTATCAGCCGCTCGGGCGGGTATGTCTTTTACGCCCCCGGAGGCAAGGAGGGCCACGTCTCCCAGGATAGCATGAGAAACGCCTTTAGGAAATACTCCAAGCTAGCGGGCCTTACGGACGCTTACGCCGAGGTCAGCGCAACCGGCGGGCAGCAGTCCGCAAGCGGCAAGCGCAAATTATACAGGTTGTCCACTCACTCTTTCAGGCATCGCCTAGGCACTCTGACCGCCGAGCGGACCGGGGACGTTTGGCTGACCCAGCAGGTACTTGGGCATCGGAGCATCCGGTCCACCGAGCACTACGTTAAATATGCTCCTAAAAAGGTGAACAAGGCTATCGTGGATGCCGCGGAGCAGGAGGAGCCTAAGCTGCCCCGGTCCGTGCCGTCTATCACTAACTCCGATTATGCGCTGTTTAAGGAGTTCCTAGCGTTCAAAAAGATGCTCAACGACCAGCGGCCTTAAGCGCCTGATAGGCCCGATAAAACTCCAAAAACTCGGCCATGTCCGCGGGTTTGTCCGCGGTCTCGGGCTTGACAGCCTCCGGCTCGGCCCTAAACACGTCCCTGTGCCTCCCGGGCCTGCGCACAGCCGCAGCCGCATCCTGCGCGAATGCGGCTTGCACGCCCTTGTCTATAGTCGCGTTCACGCTGTCAAGGTAATGCAGCGTGCTTGTGAACTGCGTGTGCCTTGCGGCGCGCATAGTCAGCAGCGGGTCCCTGGATGCCCTAT
>JBFYKJ010000007.1:0-11216 GCA_041306005.1 Candidatus Altarchaeota archaeon
ATCGTGACTTCTTTTTTAGACGACTTGAGCTTCTGGAGTATCGCCTTCAGCTGGGCGTCGTCCATCTGCTTGATCTGCCCGCCCGCGTACATCTGCGCAAGGTATATCTTGAGCTTCTGCACGAGCTCGGGATCGACCAGCTTTAGGTTCATCAGGCGGTCCTGCGCCTGCGGCGTCAAAAACCTGCTGACTATGAGGTCTATCTGCTTTAAGGCCTGCTGCATCTGCGACTGCTTCTGCATCTCCTGCTGCTGCATCTGCATCGCCTGTTGCTGCTGCATCTGCTGCAGCTTCCTGGCCCTTATTGCCTCCAGCTCGTCCATCTTAGACTGTCGCTCGCCGGCTCATCGCCGGAAAGCAGTGCCGGCAAGCCGGCGTTTGGCCAAAGGCTTACGCCTTGGCCTTGTGAGCGATATTGTCCAGGTACTTCATCCCGGCGGCTGTTATCTCCCTGCCCCCGTCCTCGGTCTTCTTGAGGAAGCCCAGTTGTTCCAGCTGCTGGACCGCAAGGCGCGTGACCTTGCCGGATGCCTTCGCGGAATGCTCGGGCTTGACACCGCAGTTCTTCTTGCTGCGGTACTCGCCCCTTAATCTTGATATGCCAATCGGGCCCTTGACGTATATCTTCCTTAGGATTGATGCAGCCCTCACGTACCACCAGTTCGGGTCCTCTGGCGGCCTGTCTTTGGCTACGCCAGTCTTTGCGAACTGCGCCCACTCAGGGGCCTTGATCTTCGTCTTGAGGTCCTCGGACGCGGCTTTCACAAGCGCGCCAGCCTCAACGTCGTATACGGTGGTCATCTTATAAGACCTTGCAGAGACATCCGTGGCGGATAGCAGCCTGCGGAAAATCACTCCAGAACCGGACCTTGCGGTCCAATGTGCCCGTTTCCGGGCGAACAGAGCGGTATGTTTGAAGAGATGGGTATAAAAATCAGAGCGGGGCGCTTCTACAATGCGCGCCAAAGCCTGTTAAATTAGCCTAGTCCCTAAGGGTCCCTAAGGTAACTCTCCCAGAGTTCATCGTCTTCATTCTTCCATATTTCCCCAAAGACCCTTTGAGTAGCGGCGGCCTCGAGTGAAAGTTGTTTGCGTGCCATTCGAAATAATTTAGAGGTATAAAAAAGCGCGGATAAAACCAAAAACTAATAGGAAACAAACAGGTGAAAACCGGTAAAAACAAAATAAAGAAGAGGCTTACCGCCTCTTCTTCTTTGCCTTCCTCTTCGGCTTTATCCTGAGCGGGGCCGGCTTGAAGGATATCGAGGAGCCGAGGCCCCCGGATATCGCCGCGCTTCGGGCATGAGCCTTCCTGCCGCTCGGCGCAAAGCCCTGCCATAAGAGGAATGCCGCCGTGAAGCTCAGCAGGAACACCGCCATGTGGAACGCCGGCATGTCGACGATGAACGGCCAGGGCTGGCATTCGGGGGCCGCGCATCCTATGTACTTCAAAAGGCCGGTGTTCTGCCCACCCAGCACGGTGCCGACTATTAGCGCGAGGATTAAGTATATCAAGGCTATCTTCGCATAGAGGACAAGCCCCGTCGCCACTATCTCGTTCAGCGACAGCATCGCGCCCCTCATCCGGATGGCAAGCATGCCGCCGAGGCCTATGGCTATCAAGCCGACGAGCGAGAACTCGCCCTCAGAGTCGTATTTTATGCCGGCGAAGCACGCGTTGACAAGGTATAACAGCGCAAACCCGCCTATCGCCACAGGAAGCATCAGGTTGCAATCCATCTTCTCCCTTGGGAGCAGGGACATCGCGAGAAGGCCTATGAATATCGCGGGCATGGCTATCCTGAAATAGACGGGCGTCATGCCGCCGTCCCATCCGGGGATGAGACTGAAGGCCACAAACCCAAGCATCGTCACAACAAGAACTAACAGCGCCAGTTTCACTGAGTTGTTATAAAGGTAGTCCGTTAAGGCCATATAAGAATAATAATAGGAGTAATAAAAACCTGCTCCCGGGCCTTGGGGCGCCCGGGGGCAATCCGCCGGCCCTGCGCCAAGCGTTTTTATCCCGCCTCCCGTTATTCCCCCGTGGACATGCTGCTGTCGCCATTCAAGGTGCTTAGGAGAAGCGCAGGCGCGGCTCTCGTGCCCGGCATACCAATAGTGTGCCTGCTGCTTTACATAGTCGCGATGAGGGGGGTCACCGACCCGACCGCGATGATGCTTACGACAGACTCCTATCTGGGCGGGAACATGTACCTCGCCGCCGCCGACCTGACGGCCTACAACAACCTCTCCACCAACATGCAGATGCCCATAATCCGTCTGGGCGGGATAGCGGAGAAATCGAACTTCATGTCCTTCATGGACGGCCGGTCCGACATTACGGAGTTCATGTTTACCTTCCTCGTGCTTTTCCTCGGGTTCCTGTCGTACGCCATGATATGCCGGGTCATCTACTCATCACTCAAGGGCAGCCCGGAGATGTTCGGCGGCAAGGGGATAACCCCCGCGAGCCTGGCACTAAGCGCGATAGCCGCATTCCTGATGCTGTTTTTCGCGTCCTTCTATCTCGGCGGGTTAAAACTGCTTGTCGTCATCAGCTTTGGCATATACTTCACATTCGCAATGCCGTTCGCCGCGCTGGGCATGCCGCTTGGGGAGAGCATGTTCAGGGGGTTCAAGTTCGTCGGCAGCGGGATGAGCAGCATGATAATATGCTACATCGGCTGCATGGGCGCCGCCGTCATGGTGCCTGTCGCCCTCTGGATATTCCTGTCGCCGCTCGTAGTCAACCTGCCAGCGTCGCAGGCTGCAGTGGGGACTTTGCTGAAGGTCTTCCTTGGGTTATTCTCTGTGGTGTTCGCCCTGTTCTACCAGATGGCGCTTTGCGCGGAAGTGGCGTACGCGGCGGCGGCTAAGGAAGAGCATGCTTCTTAACCCGCTTTTGCGCGGGGCTTCGCGGCCTTTGGCCGCGCCTTTATCGATCTTGCCTTCATAGGCGTCCTTCTTGAGTAGCCGCAGTTGATGCACGTGACTACAAGCACCCCCTTCTCGGTCCGGTATCTCCCGGTCTTCCCGGCGGCCAGGAACTTTCGGCACTTCCTGCAGAACAGTTTCTTCTGGTAGGCTGTGAGCCTTAGCCGGAACTTTAGCTTTATGTTCCAGGCCATCTCGATGTAGCGGTCGGCGTGGGCCAAATCGCCTTCGGTCGCGGCTTTCTCCGCCAGGGAAAACAGCCTCTCCACGCGCTCCTTCGCGATATCGCTTGCCTCTTCCTTCTGCCTTTGTCTCATCTTTCCGCCTGTCCCGGCCCCATCTTAGCGCCCGTATATGTTATCGTGATGGTCGTAGTCTAAGAAAAAGATGAAGTCCCTTGCTTTGTCAACCCTAAAGGTCATTATGAACGGGCCATCGATATGCACGCGCTTGCGGTCGGACATGTCGTGGCGCAGGTTCTTGTAGTGGTCGATTAGCGCCGGGTCTATCGCCACTATCTCGCGTATCTTGCGGTTGACTATCTCAAACCGCTTCCTATCTTTCTTGGCAAGCTTATGCAGCTTGAACTTGAGCTTGTCGGAAAGATCAAAAGAGTGCATAATTACGCTTCGCCGAGGCGGTCAAGCTCCTCTAGCGTCATGCTGCGGTAGCCGTGCTTCTTTATGTGCTCATCATACATCTTGTCAAGTTTCTTGACGTACGCCGTTGAGGCTTCCCTATCGACTATCTCATCACCAAACATATCCGCCATCTTGTTTATGGCCGATGACTTGTCGTTTAGGCCGTACTTTGCCTTTATCACGTTCAACACCCTGTTGGTGTAGTCATCCAGTTCGACCCTTGCGTAGACCATTGTGTACACCTCGTGTGCATATTATGTGCATAAGGGATATAAATGCGTCAGCCACGGCGCCAGAACACTCGCTTATCCACAGCAATAAAGCATCTTTCAGCCACAGCACTAAAGCAGCTTTCAGCCGCAGCACCCGAACCTGATCACAGGCTTCTCGGGCGCGCGCTTCTTGTACTCGGCAATTATCCTCTCTATTACCTCGGGTATCGGCAAAAGCTTCGGGCCTAGGGATACGGTGTCGTCCGCGTGCGCGTAAACGGGCGACTTGAAGTCGCCCTCAAGGAAGCCGCCCACGACTAAAAGGATGTCCGCCCCTTTTGAGGAGATGCCGCGGCTCTTCAGCGCGAGCTCGTCCGCCTGGGCGCGCTCCGGGGTTATCGGCCCGTCGTCCAGCATGGAGACATCCCTTTGGGTGCCGCACGCGGGCTGCGGCATGTACTTCTCAAACATCTGTTCGAGCGTGAGCCTGCCGCTTGGCGAGAAGGCTATCACCTTCGCGTCGACCGAATCGAATATCTCGCCTATGTCCTCGCCCACGTGGTGCACGATGATGCTTATCTCGGCCTCATGGCACATCATCTCCACGTCGTGGACTATCCTTGCTATCTTCGGGTCCGTGTCGGCGAGGAGGATTGTTATCATCTTTTCGGCTTTGCAGCTTTCGCGCGCTCCGCGAGCGGCTTCCTTTTGCGGGCGAGCACGACCCAATTGGGGGCCTTGTGTATTATTGAATGCTCCCGCTTGGTAAGGTTGCCCCGCTCCAATTCGGTTTCTGCAATGCTGTGGAGGGCGAATCTGCCGTCTGTTGGGAATTTCTGCCACTTGAGGACTCTTGCTTGCGGGGTTATCTTCCTGCCGTCGATTAGGAGGGCGTCCCAGTCCTCTGTCAATACGAGCCGCCCATTCTTGCTTAGTCTCCGGACTAAGTCTAGTGTGCCGCGAGTGGCGTTGTGTATAGCTCCACGCTCAGCCTTGTCGCCGCCCATCCCACGCCCACCTAAACTAAAGACCCTATGGGCGCAGACCAAATCCCAGTCTTTATGTTCCGGACCCAGATTGCCCGCGAATTCCGGCACGGATTGTATGCCCTTTCGCTTGTATTCCTCATTGCCTCGATGCCCGACTGCAATCATCTTCACTCCGGCCTTGTTGAAGACGTCGGCGAATCGTGACAAGACATCTATTTGACCGGGCCCGATCTCCGCTACAGTGCGGATCTTATTGGCCTTTAGCAGCTTTATGAGCGATTCCTGAAGTGGCTCATCAGGGGAAATTTTATCCCAGCCGCGCGGGAGGGCTGAGAATGTAGAGGCTGCATAGAAAGCCGCTCGCCCTTGATGGGCAGGGTGAACGTCCCAGGCGATTCTATCAGAGATGCGGTTATGCAAGTCTGAATACCGCTTGTCAATGAGCTCGCTTGCGGGCTTCCCGGGCTTTTCGGTTGCCATTGTGATTAATAGGTTTCGAAAGGCAAAAACTTGATTAACTCGCCAAGCGCATCTACTTCTTCCAGAACTTGCTCGTCCTGATAAACTCCCTCTCCGCCTGCAGTATCTCCTTGTAGAACTCGTCGTCCTTCAGGTTCAGCCCAAGGATCCTGTCGGCGGTCCTCGGGCCGACCCCGCGCGCGTTAAGGGCGAGGAGCGCCCTTGCCTCATATGAGTGTATAAGCCCGGCCGACTGGTGCGCCCGCTTGAGGAACTTTAGCTCGTCGGCGGTTAGGTTGGCGCCCCGCTTCTTCCTCTTTACCAGCCTGCTAAGCTCGTCCTCGGTCGCGCCCATCGACGCTATCATCCACGACTCGCATACCGGGCATTTGAGCGGGTACTCGAGCGTGTCTATCGTCCGGTGGCGCATCACCTCCCCGCAGTGCAGGCACACAAGGCCGACCTTTCGCCCCGATAGCCGGTTCTTGACCGTCTCCACAATCGCCCGCTCCGGGGTCTCCGCGAGTATCGCGTCCTTGAACTGCTCAAGGCCGAACTGGGATATCGTCGTCAGCGACTGGATGTCGATTCCCATGCTGCCTTCCCCCTCGCCGTGAATCCGCCTGAGCGCCAGCTTCGCGCCCTCTATATCAAAGTACTTTTTGAACAATTCGTCGAACGCCTCCTTGTACACGGCGGTCCCTTTGTAGGCGTCAATCACGCGCCGCATGTTTATCTCCCTGAAGTTGACTTCCTCCTTGAACACGCCAAACCTTTTGCCCACGTGCAGAAAAGTGAATTTGAACAGGCTCGTGTCGCCGACTGTCTTCTCCAGTATCTCGGCTACCGAGTCCGGGTTTATCGACTGCAGGGACTTTGCGACCTCGTCTTCCTCAAGGATGAGCCCGGTCAGGACTATTCTATATGGGTCGACCTTCACCCCGACAGCCTCCCCGTATTTGGCACTAAGGAGCGACGCCAGTATCCTGCTTATAGTGTCATTCACCTTTGTCCCAAAGCACGTGTTGATGACGACCTGATGATAGTTCTCGATGAACCTCTCGATCGTTATGAGCCGGTCGGTCGGGACTTCGCCCTGCCTCATCTGCTTTGCTATCGTATCGGCGGCAAAACGGGCGCCCGCTGCGTCAAGGGGCAGCTCTGCCTGCAGCTTCTTGACGGCCGCCTGCATATCCTGCTTCGTATCCAGCATAGACGCTATCTCGCCCCGTATCTTACCCACTTCTTGCGCTATCTTATACGGCACAGGCAGGTCCTCCCCGACCCAAACAGGCGTTTCGGCCCCTATCTCGCTGACCGGGACGACCATCACCCTCTTGTCCCTAAAGTCAACTATCCTCCAGGCCTCGCCCTTTAGGATGAATAGGGAATTCACGTGGCAGTCGACGATGAACTCCTCGTCAAGGACGCCTACGGGCTTATGCGCGGCCAGGTCTATGACAGTATATCTATTATAAGTAGGTATCGTCGAGAGGTTCGAGTAGTAATAGAACAGCGAGCTTCGCCTCCGCTCGAGCATCGTCTCCGTCCACCCGACGAGGCGCAACCTCTTTAGCACGTCCACAACTGAGTCAAAGAGCTCCCGGGTCATGTTCCTGTACGGGTAAGCCCTCTTGAGCGTGGAGTACACCCTCGCTATCTCCACGTCCCCGAAGTCAAGCGCCATGCCGACTATCTGGCTCGCAAGGACGTCAAGGCTGTTCTCATAGCAATCGGTTTCCTCTATCTCCGACTTGAGCGCGTGCCTAGCCACGACGCCCGCTTCCAGGATATCGTCAAAGTCCGATGCCAGGACTGTCCCGCGGGATATCCTGTTCGCCGCGTGCCCGCTCCTCCCGGCCCGCTGTATCAATCTGGCGACCTGCCGCGGGGAGTTTATCTGTATCACCTGCTCTATCTCCCCTACGTCTATCCCAAGCTCCATCGAGGACGTGCAGACCAGGGTCTTTAATTTTCCCTCCTTAAACAGCCTCTCGGTCTCTATCCTCTCCTCCTTAGACAAGGAAGAATGGTGTATCCCCACGTCCTTGACCTTCTTTAGCTGCTTTGTGAGGAGTTCGGTCGCGACGCGGGTGTTAGTGAATATGAGTGTCGATTTCTCGCCCGTCATCTCCCCGATGCGCTTGACCACGCTCCCGGGCCGCTCGACCCTGAGTTCGAGCCCCTTAAAACTCCTGTCGATGACTATCTCCTTGAGCCCGTAGTACCTTGCCACCACATCTGGCGTCCCCACGGTCGCCGAGAGGCCTATCGTCTGGAACTTCCCGCAGACCTCCCTTAGCCGCTCAAGCCCGAGGGCCAGCTGGACCCCGCGTTTATCCGAAACCAGTTCGTGCACCTCATCGATCACGACAAAGTCCACGGACTCCAAATGCTTCCTCATGACCTTCGCCGGCAGTATCGCCTGCAGGGTCTCCGGCGTCGTTATCATCAGTTGGGGCGGCCTGAGCCGCTGCTTGCTCCTCTGGGCCTGGGTCGTGTCCCCGTGGCGCACTTCGACCGTGAGCCCGAGCTGTGCGCACCATTCTTCCATCCTGCGGAGCATGTCGCGGTTGAGGGACCGCAGGGGGGCGATATACAGCGCGATTATGCCTTTCTTCGGGTCCTTTCTTCTCTGCCCCTGGAAAGCCGGGCCGGCCGGGGCGCCGTCCTCGGGCCGCACCCGCTCAAGGAGCCCGTTCATAACCGGCAGGAGCGCTGATTCCGTCTTCCCGCTGCCGGTGGGGGCTATGACTAAGGTGTCCTTCCCGTCGAGGATATAAGGCATAGCCTGCTTCTGTATCGCTGTAAAACCGGCAAAGCTGTCCGCTATGACCTTCCTTAGCTCAGGCCTAAATCTGTCAAGAAGTTCCATATACCTGCGCGCACGTGAGTATACTATATACGCCCCCAAATTGCGCGAAACAGGTATTGAGCTGGAAGGGTTAAAAATGAGGTTTTAAGCGGTAGTTGAGCTGTAGTCAAGCCCTTTTGCGGACGCCCCGTATATACGGCTTGTTTTTCTTCAGGTTGCCGAAATCGCAAAGTGCCGCAACGACTCGGCCGTCCGGCCCCATCACGGGAAAGAACGCGTCTCCGGCCGCCGAGTAACCGTGAGATTCAAGTGTCTGGATCTGCCTTTCCCTGTCCTCCATAAACTGGTCGTTGGCATCTTGTTCGTATAGGGATATCTTACCTTGTGTTCGTCTAGGGATGTGTTCGTCTAGGGATATCTTAACTACATGAAGCGGCGTGGTCAGTAGCGTCTTTTCCCCGTCTTTTTTCTCCGCAAGCCGCACGGTCTTGGGCAGCCTCAGCCCAAGGCGCTCCCGCTTGTTCAGCTCGATGAGCCCCTTTACCATCTTGAACTGGGCGACTGGGTCCCCAAACACGCTCGGCTGTGCGCCCTCGAGCTTGCGGAAGACCTTTTCAGCCAGGTAAACCTTCCTTGGGCCGACCGAAACCTGGGATGCGAATACTTCGCCCTCGTAGCCGCCGGAGACATGTGCCCGCCTCCGGACATCCGCCTCCACGGGCCTTCGTCCCCCTTTCAATGTCGCTCTCATCTTTCAGCTCAAACCGCCTTAGCATTTATCAAAAAAAGATTGTGCCCGAGATCCCGGGAGTAAGCCACCTTGAAGCCCCGGGCCTCCAGCAGCTTTGAGAGCTGCTTAAAGCGTATTCCCCCAAACCCCGGTATCACACCAGTCGTCCCCTGGGTGCTGGCGTTCTCGGTTATGACCCAGTGGCCCCCGGGCTTAAGGGCTTTTCGCACCTCGTCTATGAGCCGGCCGTGGTCCGAGACGTACGGGAAAAGGAATCGGGTTGCGCAGCCATTGAATGTCCCGCCGCGGAACGGGAGGGCCTCCCCGTCGGCCTGCACCGCACGGCCGGTCGCAAATGGCTTCTTCAGCCCGAGCCGCGAAACGTCGGCATAAACGACGCCGTTGCCGCGAAGCTGCGGCGAATCGGAGGGCCCGATCTCCAGGAAACGGCCGTCCCGCATGCCAAACTTGCCCCCGAGGGCTTTAAGCGTGTATCTGCCGGCCGATTTGACGCTGTTGCAATAGCCTTGCTTCTGTGGGGACATGAACCCAAAAATGGCGTCGGTCTTGTGGTACACGCTCATCGGCATGCCTTCCCAAAACTCGCGTATGTCTCTTTTCTTCCTGCGGATTTCCTCGGGGCCCCTAACCGGTTCGGCCATGTGTTGATGTATAGTCTAAGGAAATAAGACTTATTAAGGTTACCTGTGCTGCAATCATTTCCCCCGGACTCTCGACTCCCCTACAGTCCCCAGATAACTCCCGTCCAAAAGGTATATTTCCGCCCCCTCCAGGTCTACCATCCTCTTCAGGAACGGCCCCAAGGGCTCGGTGTTGTTGACTGCGAAGCCTCTCGCCGAGTCGTCGAAAGCGGGAACTACGATTACATTAGTATTAGAACCCTTGACCGTTGTCTCGACCCACGCCTGCCTGATGTCCGCCTTTATGTCGCGGAGAAGCACCGACGGGTGCGTGTGTGCGCAGACTATGAGCTTTTGCTTAAGGAGCTCCTCAGAGGGTATCTTGTGGCCGTGGAAGTAACCTACACCGACCTTCGCATCTATATACTCGTCGACCACCTCGACCCCGGGCGGCACCAGCCTTTCAATGTCCCCGTCGTGGTTGCCTTTGGTAATTATTATCTTCGGCACCAGTTTAAGGAGCTCTTCCAAGAACATCGGCACCTCCCGCTTTTCCTGAAGCGACGTCACGGGCACGTTGTGCTTCAAGTCCCCAAGTATAACCAGCTGCTCCGGCTTGGTTTCCAATACTATCGCCTTCAGCCTCTTCAGTTTGGCCTCGGTCTGGCTGGGGATATTAGCGCCTTTCTTGAACAATTCGAACTCGATCCCGTTGTGCAAATCGGCAACGGCAAGCGTGCTTCCCACCATCAGCGCGGGCTTGTCCTTGAGAAACCTTGTTTCCGGCGCGGGTTTTGGAGCCATCACTACTTATTTGCAAAACAGCTTACCGATCCTCTCAAGGGCCTTTGTTATCTCCTCGGTCGACACGGAATAAGAGCACCTCACATACCCCTCGCCGCTCGGGCCGAAGACGCTTCCGGGGACGACAGCCACCTTCGCTTCCTTAATCAGCTTCTCGGCGAATTTTTCCGACGACAGCCCCGTGCCCCTTATGTTCGGGAAGGCGTAGAACGCGCCCTTCGGCATGTGGCAGCTGATGCCCGGTATCTCATTTAGGCCCGACACAAGCAGCTTCCTCCTTGCCTCGTAGGTCCTGACCATCCTCTTCACGCTCGCCTCCTCGCCAAAAGCGGCGAGCATCGCGTACTGCGACGGCGTCGGGGCGCAGAGCATGCAGTACTGGTGTATCTTGTAGAGCGCGTCGTGAAGTTCCCCTTTGGCGGCGACGTAGCCGACTCTCCACCCGGTGGCCGCATACGCTTTAGAGAACCCGTTGAGTGTTATCGTCCTCCCGGCCATGCCCTTCAGCGACCCTATGGAGCAGTGCTCGCCATCGTAGATGAGCTTCTCGTATATTTCATCCGAGAGGACTACGAGGTCGTTCTCGATGGCCACCTCGGCGATGCCCTTAAGGTCCTCTTTTGTCAAAACCGATCCCGTCGGGTTGTTAGGGGAACAAAATAATATCGCCCGGGTGTTCTTGGTCACCCTTTTGGCCAAATCCTCGGGCCGTACCCTGAAATCGTTCTCTTCCTTCGTAGGGATGAGGACCGGCTTACCTCCCGCCAGCTGCGTTAGCGGCTCGTATGCGACATACGCCGGGTCCGGAATCAAGACCTCGTCGCCGGGGTCCAAAACCGCCCTTAAGGAGATGTCCAGCCCCTCGCTTGACCCGCTCGTGATTATGACCTCGTCTGGCGACGCCTCGACCCCGTTCTCCCTCTTCAGCTTCTCGGAGATCTTCTCCCTCAATTCCAAGAGCCCCGCGTTCGAGGTATAGTGCGTCCTG
>JBFYKJ010000008.1:0-8061 GCA_041306005.1 Candidatus Altarchaeota archaeon
TCGCGCCGTATGGGGTCGACCCTGACCTCTGGTTCCCGGTGTTCATATACGCCTCGTTGTCAAGGCACACATAGAGGAAATCGTGGCCCCTCTCGAGGGCGCCCGACAGCGATTGCAAGCCTATGTCGTAGGTGCTGCCGTCCCCGCCGAACGCGACGAACTTCACTTCCTCCGGCATCTTGCCCTTCTTCTTCAGGGCCTTGTAGGCAGTTTCCACACCCGCTATCGTCGCGGATGCGTTCTCAAAGGCGCTGTGTATCCACGGCACCCTCCAGGCGGATGAGGGGTAGATCGTAGTTGAGACCTCAAGGCACCCGGTGGCGTTCGCGACGACGACCGGCTTGTCGGTCGCCCCGAGGATGGTCTTGACTATCGTCGGCTCGGCGCAGCCGCCGCACAATCCGTGGCCAGGAGCGAGCCTCGCTTCCTTCCTTGCGAATTCCTTGTAGTTCATCTTTGATATTGATTCAATTCGCTGATTGTTATGTTCTTAGATCTATTCCCTTAGGTTTACGTACTCTTCCCTTCCGGTCACTTTCCCGGCGAGCATGTCGTTGAACACCTTTTCAATGTGGAAGTCGGACAAGTCTCTTCCGCCTATCCCAAACACATAGCTCTGCAGCTTGACCTTGCAGTTGCCGGTGTCGTGCAGAGCGTTCTTCACGTCGCTGTAGACCGGCGCCCCGGCGCCGAACGCGAAGGACCTGTCCAGCACCGCGACAGTCTTCGCCCCCTCGAGCGCCTTTGCGACCCTCTTGTAGGGGAACGGCCTGAACATCCTTATCCTGACAAGGCCAACCTTCTTGCCCTCCTTTCTCATCCTGTCAACGACTGTCTTCGTCGTCCCCGCGGCCGAGCTCATCGTGACTATGAGCGCGTCGGCGTCCTTTGAGTGGTATTCCTCTATGACGTCAAACTCGTTGCCGGTTATCTTGGCAAGCTCCTTGGCGATGCCCGGGAGCACATTCGGGACTTGCTCCATGGCCTCGACCTGCTGCCTCTTTGTCTCGAAGAGGTAATCCGTCAGCTCGATCGGCCCGACCGTTATCGGCTTCTTGTAATCAAGCAGGTTGAACTGGAACTTATACTCGCCGATGAACGCCTTTACCAGCGCGTCATCATGGATGACCGTGTTCTCGACGCCGTGGCTTGTTATGAACCCGTCCATGCAGGGCATTATCGGGAGGAGGACATCCTTGTGCTCCGCGAGCCTAAGGGCAAGGAGCGTGTTCTCGTAGGACTCCTGCGCGTCTTCGGCGAATATCTGCATCCAGCCCATGTCCTTTGCACCCATGGTGTCCGAGTGGTCGCAGTGGATGTTGAGAGGTGCTGAAAGTGCGCGGTTGGCTACCGGCATCACTATCGGGCACCTTAGGCCGGATGCGATGCCGAGTATCTCCCACATATAAGCAAGGC
This sequence comes from Candidatus Altarchaeota archaeon, assembly GCA_041306005.1. GTDB lineage: Archaea > Altiarchaeota > Altiarchaeia > JAFGQM01 > JAFGQM01 > JBFYKJ01. The sequence continues at coordinate 1,417 of JBFYKJ010000008.1, forward strand.
CGGCGGACGATGTAGCCGTCATAGACCTTGCGCCCGAGTAAGCCGCGCCGATGACGGCGCTCAACGCTGAGTGCTCCGATTCGACCCTTATCATCTCCGTCTTGACTATCCCGTCGGCGACGAACTTTGCAAAGCCCTCGACTATCGGGGTCTGCGGCGTGATCGGGTAGGCCGCGACTACGTCAGGCTCTATCTGCCTCATCGCCTGCGCAACGCCTTCAGCGCCCGTAAGGGGCTTCATCTTGTTAGCCATCGTTGATATTTATTGTCTGGAGCCCAAAGTTCGGCGAAGCCGAACTTGGGCACAGGGTCGCTTCGCGACCCTCGTGTTTAGGGTCATCTGTCCTCAACAGATCACCTGAACTTGCTTTCCTCCTCCATCTTTATGCACTTGACCGGGCACACGGACGCGCAGACGCCGCAGCCCTTGCAGTAGTTAAAGTCAGTCTCACTCCTTTTGTCCCCCTCAACCGGGATGCACATGTCCGGGCACTGGGCGACGCATATCATGCAGTTTATGCACTTCGCGCTGTCCCACACCGGCCGGAATGAGCGCCAGTCGCCCGTTTTATTAACCAGCGAAGTCGGGGCGTTAACTATGACGCCGCCTATAGGGATGTCCTTCCAGCCCTTCTTCTTCGCCGCAGGCTCGCACACTTTTGACATTTTGAAAATGATTATTGTCGCTTAATTAAGCTTAGTTAATTATAATATGCTCAGCTCTTCGCCTCGTCGTAAGCCCTTCGTATCGCGTTTATCGTCGCCTGGGTCTTTTCCTCGCCGAGTTTTTTCAAGAACTTCTGCTTGATCTTGTTCTCTATACTTTCAACAGGTATCACCGGCGACGCCTTTATCATCGCGCCGAGGATTGGCACGTTCGGCTTGTTCACGCCCGTAGCCTCTATGGATATCTTAGTTGCGTCAACGGTGTAGACCTTCCCCGGGAAGCCCGTTTCCTCTTTTATCGCCGCCGGGCTCTTGTTCGTGTTGACGACAAGGACGCTGTCCTTGTCCGCGCCCTCGGCGGTGTTAATCGAGCATAGGAGTGTCGGGTCTATCACAAGAACGACGTCCGGGTGGTTGACCGGCTGGTAGAGGCGGATCTTCTCATCGGAGATTCGGGCATAAGCGGTGACGGGAGCGCCGGTCCTCTCCGGTCCGTACTCCGGGAACGCCTGGACAAACTTCCCCTCGTCCATGCCGGACTCGGCTATGAACTGGGCTGCAGTCTTGCCGCCTTGCCCGCCCCTGCCGTGTATCCGGACCTCGAAGATGTCCTTTGCCATGATGAATGTGAAGAAGTCAGATTTGAACCTCGGTAAATAAAAATCCGTGTTGAAAATAATAACCGAAGACTGCAGGCCGCGGCAAACCGATGGCGCTTTGCCAGGACTGAAGACCCGAGGTTCGCCAGAGGCGAACCTGGGCACGAGGAACCTGCGGTTCCTGTGCGCAAGGACCGACGGTCCTTCGCGCCCAACTTCACGTGCAGTGAAGTTCGGGCCGCAGACCCAAGACCGCTTTATAGCGCCCCGCTCTTCACGACCTGCACGTCTATCTTCTTTATCTTCGGCAGGCTGATGAGCTTCTCCTTGATGTCGTCAAAGACGACTTCGGCGTAGCGGTAATTCGGAGGGAGCTCGATTAGGACTTCAATAGTGTCGCCCTTTATCATCACCCTCTTGACGATCTTCGACTCGACGATGCCCTTTCCCCTGTCAGGGTCCATGACGTGGGCGAGGCGCTTCATCACGTTGGCCTCGTCGACTTTTTCACTGCTCTTTATCAGCCCGTGCTTCTCCTCGTAGTTCTTGATGGCGGACTGGAGGGCGACTGTGGCGAGGACGGCGCAGTGCATCTTTATCGTGGGCAGGCCGCCGAGGTATTCCGCTATCTCCTGGAATCTAAGCTTCTTTGCCTGTTCGAGGGTCTTTCCCTTCGCGAGGACCGTTAAAGCCGAGCAGGTGGCTATATTGGACGCGCACCCGTAGGACTTGAACTTGATGTCTTTTATCTTGAGCGTCTTAGGGTCTATCTTCAAATACATGGTCACCATGTCCCCGCAGGCGAGGCTGCCTTCGGTAGATTTAGCATCAGGGCTCTTTATCTCCCCCGTGTTTCGCGGGTTCTTGAAGTGGTCCATCACTTTCTCGGTGTACATTTTAATCGTCTCCGGCTTTGTGTCTACAGTCCTCGCTTAATCTCTTCATTTACCCTCTATCAGCGGGCTTATCTCGCGCAGCTTCTCGACGACCAGCTTTGCGCTCTTCGCTACATATCCCATCTGCTCCGCCTTGTTATACTTCGACAGGCTGAACCTCACCGAGCCGTGCGCGTCCCCGTGGCTCCCGCCCATGGCGATTATCACGTGGCTCGGCGACAAGTCCCTGCTGAAGCAGGCCGAACCGGTGGTGACACCTATCCCGCGCATGTCGAGGTGGAGCAGGAGAGACTCACCTTCTACATACTTGAAAGTCACGTTCGCGTTGCTGCAAATGCGCTTCCCCCCTCCGGCTTTGCCACCCGCCCGCGGGTCCGGGCCGTTTAGGTGAGCATCCTTTATCTTGAGGAGCTTAGTTATCAGCGAGTCCCTCATCTTGGCCATCCGGGCGTTGTCTTTCTTATCATAAATCTCCACCGCTTTCCCGAAGCCGACTATGGACGGGACGTCTTCCAGCCCGGGGCGGATGCCTCCCTGCTCCCCTCCGCCGTACATCAGCGGCGCTATGTCCACGCCCTTTCTTACATAGAGCGCCGCAACGCCTTTTGGGCCGTAGATGTTGTGGGAGCTGAGAGTCATTAGGTCTATATCCGTCTTCCCAACGTCAATGGGCTCCTTAAGGAAGCTGTGCGATGCGTCCGTGTGGAAGAGTATGCCTTTCCCCCTGCAGAGGGCGCCGATTTTTGCCACGTCCTGCACCGCGCCCATCTCCTGGTTCGCGTGCTGGATTGAGACTATCCGGGTATTGGGAGTAAGGGCGGCTTCCAGCTCGCGCATCTTGACTATCCCGCCCCCCGTGACGCCGATTTTCTTGAACCCGACGCCTTTGTGCTCCGAGAGGAAGCTCATCGTGTTCAGGACCGTGTTTTGCTCTATCGCCGATGTGACCATGTCCCCTTTCTTGAACGAGACCGCGCCTCGTATCGCCGTGTTGTTCGACTCGGCTACCCCCGACGTGAAGAAGATTTCTTCGGGCTTCGCGCCTATGCTCCCCGCGATTATCGACCGCGCCGCATTCACCGCGTTCCTGCCGGAGACGCCCTGCGAGTGGCCGAATTCCGAGCTCGCCATGCCGTAGTGCTTCTTGAAGAACGGCGCCATCGCCCTGAGGACTTCGTCGTCGACGCGCGTCGAGGCGTCGTTGTCGAGGTAGATGTACTCCATTAATACCCAATCTCCGGCAGATCTATTAAGCGCTAAGTTAAGCCAAGCGGCTTTATAAATCCTTTTAATACCCGCGCCTTTAACCTACTATGAGATGCCAAGCCTGCGGCTTTACCAACAAGAAGGCGGAGTTTCGCTGCAAGAAGTGCGGGGTAAAGCTGGCCAAGGCCTGCCCTCGATGTTCCTCTTTGAACAAGGCCGATGCCAATTTCTGCAAGGACTGCGGATGGCCGCTCGTCGGGAAATTCTCGAAGGCCGATAAACCTTTCTTATGCCCCAAATGCCGCTCCCCGATGGAGTGGGGCACGCCCCGATGCAGGTGCGGAGCCGCCATGCGATGGGACCGGATAGCCGTGGAGGAGGACAAGGCCGTTAGGGGCAAGCCGGCCAGGATCTAAGCTTTTATCCTTTCCTTCATTTATCATTCCTACAAAATGGCCCCAACCGTAAAATCGATAGGCGAGAAGATAACCCAAGTAGAGTTAGAGAGACAGGCCCTTCAGGTCCAGGCTTTGGCCGAAGAGATACGGAGACGGGAGCCGGGGGTCTACAAGAGGTATCTGGGAGGATTCAAGCTGGACACCCCGAGCCTGGTTGGCATGATAGGCGGAGGGGACAGGGACCGAATCGGCCTTTTGGGCGGCAGGCTTGCCGAGGCGCAGAGGCGGGCCAAGATAGATTCCCCCAAATACGGCTGGCCCAGCTCGCTTGACAGTGGCGAGGCCGCCCTCAACTCGAGGATAACGCGGCTCGGGCGCATGAAAAGCGCCGCCGGCGATGAAGAAGGCGCAGCCAACCTCCTTTGGGCCGGGAAGAGAGAGAAGGGGATGCTTGAGCGGACGATGGCCCGCGACCGGGCGAAGAAGACGGCCTGGGAAAAGGAGTATCGGACAGTCAAGGGGCAGGCGATGTCGTCGAATATAGCCGAAAGCATTGCTGAGGAGGCTGCAAGGAGGGATGCGGGGCACGCGATGCGCGGCGCCGGCGGCACGGCTGGCAAGCTCTACACAATTGAGCGGCATCTTGCTACCGGGGAGCGTTCGTTGCCGAACAATGCGGCAGTGCGCCGCCGTGCGTCTAAAAGGCTCATCGGCCCGTCGCAGGCGAGGAGAGACCGCCTTCCCCACAAGAAGCTCAAGGCTAAAGCCCGCCGCCAGGCTCGCCGGCAAGTCTAATAAACGTTCGGGACTGAGGCAAAGAAGGCATTCGCAGCAGGTATGAAACGCTCCCCGATAGATTGGGGCGCGCCCCGATGCAGGTGCGGAGCCGCCATGCGATGGGACAGGATAGCGGTGGAGGGGGACAAGGCCGTTAGGGGCAAGGCCGCAGCCATCAAAAGATAATCCCTACTAGATAGGCTGCCATCCCCAAGGCCATGACCAGGGACACAGCCTTCGTTATCCGTTCCACGTTAGCCAGTCCCTGGTCCTTTAGCAGCGAGCGCGACATTAGGATGCAGGCCGCGGCTGCCGGCGCCGCGGCGCAAAGGAACAGCGCGTCGCCGAAGAGCCGCGCATCCACATTGGCGAAGAACGGCAGGAGCAAGAGCCCCGCAAATATGATAAAGAACAATGTAGCGACCTTGGCGGCCAAGGGCTTTGATATCGCCGCGATGGTCCTGACGCCCGCTTTGGTGTCGCCCCGCACGTCATAGATATCTTTTGTCGCCTCAAGGCCCATGTCGATGATGAACCCTAAAAGGGCGAAGTAAGCTACCAACGGTTCGACCTCGGCATCCGAAACCAGCGAGCCTACGGTTATCCCGAGCGCGATGCAGAGCGCCACTATCACGTTCTTCATGACCAGCACCCTCTTGAGCCCGAAGCTGTAAAAAAAAGTCATTGCCGCCAAAACGGCCATGAGCGCCGCGGCCACGGGGTTCAAGAGCAGCGAGAGCGCGAGCCCCAGCGCATAGAAGACCGCCGCAACGCTCCTCGCGGTCTTTCTTCCTATCAAACCCTGTACGAGCGGCTTGTCCGGCCTCTCATTGACCTTGTCGGCCTCATAGTCATAGTAATCGTTTATCGCAAAGGTGGCCATCGCCAGGGCGAAAGCGGCTGCAATCCCGACAAGATACTCCGGCTGCAGGCCAGTCAGGTCCCCGGACAGCACGCCAGAGACTATCAGCGCGGACGCTATGAGCAGAGAGTAATCTATGCGTATCAGCCCAAGGAATGCTCGGGCTTTAGCTAACTGTTTTTTAGAATGCGCACCACAGTCCGAAGCCTCGCTTGGCATCCGCTATCTTACGACTGGGCTCTATTAAACGCTGTTTTCGGCGTTTTGCGTTCGGCAATCACGCATTCGGCAGGCTCATGCGCCGCTCAAGGCGCTTTCTCTGCTCTGCCGTGAGCTTTTTCGGGTCTATGACGATCCTGCTGTAGCCGCCGATGACAGGCACATGGTCGGTCGCGGCGAGGTCCCTGTTATCATTGACATAGACGATGTTCGCCCCTTCCCGCGCTATCATATTGGCGTGGGCCCCGTGTTTCTCCCGCAGGCTCTTGCCCAGTTCCATCGAGGAGAGGTGCACCATCCAGCTTCCGAGGCCGTATGTGCCGGCGAGGGTGGATACTGTGGGTATTAGGCCCCGCGCACCGGCCATGGGGATCACCACTCCGGCAACGACCGCACCAGACGTGCTTGCGGTCATGTCCCTGTCTGTACGGGCTTTCATTACCCGATCGACGCGCTCCTGCAGAGTCTTTGGCATATGGTCATAAGCTAGCACTACCGTGCCGTTTCTTGGTTTCCTTGGCTCTCGGGCTTCTACCCCTCTTGCCATATCGGCTCTTTTAGGTTCAGTTCGGGCGCACTTACTCGACTCTCAACCCGTTCTTCAGGGCTATCTCCTTGAACGCATCCGCAGTATACCTAATCTGTTCCCATGTCAGCCCGTAGACGTTGAATTTCCAATCCCGCGTCGCACCCGGGAACGGTCCGGTTATCTTCCTGTCGGACAGTTCGCCAGTCAGGAAGAAGCCTCTCTTCTTGTGGCCCTGCGCGACCTTGTCAAACCCGCCGGTGTGGATCTTGCTCAAGGTGTGCTTCCGCGGCAGCTCGCTGAGGCACTGTGTATCCTCTATCTTAAGGAGTTCGTTTATGAAATAATTCGACTTCTTGACCTCGTCGTCCCAGTGCTTGACCCTCTCCTTCACGTGCGGGAAAGACGCCATCATCGCGATGAGCGGGGCGCCCATGACCGTGCATCCCAGTAATTGGACCTCCTTGATCCCGAACTTCCTTCCCGTCACGTCGCC
>JBFYKJ010000009.1:0-12185 GCA_041306005.1 Candidatus Altarchaeota archaeon
GCCGTCCTGACCCGGGGGCAGGCAGAGGAAAAGCTCGGCGGGCGCAGGATAATGACAAGGCCCCCCCGCGGCGGGGTGCCCGGCTAAACCGCCGATCCCAAAAACGGCGCGCACGACGGCCTGAAAGACGACAAGCTTTGGGAATCGGCCGTGAGGGCCGAAAGCCTATTACATATCCCCCGCGTCTCGCATAGGCGCAGGCAAGGAAAACTGGGGAAAGCGGCGATTAGGGTCCCCAAACGCTATCAAGGAAGGTTATCAGGGATTCTGTTTTCTCCGATTTATGGGTGAGTCGCTGTTTTCTCTTCTTTACGGGGGCGTCACGGCGATGCCAAAACCTTCCAGAGCGCTATCACACATAGGGCTATGGACACTATCGAGATGATCAAAAACAGCCGCGAAAGCCTGCCCGTGTCCATGGGGATAGTTTTGCGAGGGGGGATAAAAGGCGCGCGGGGTCGGCCCGCAAGGAACGCTCAATCCCCAAACAGGAATATCTCCTCAATCCCCGCGCCCAGCGCTTTTGCAACGTCGTGCGCCAGTTTCAGCGACGGGTTGTATTTCCCCTTCTCGAGGAAGACTATGGTCTCGCGCCTTACGCCGACCTTCTCGGCAAGCTCTTCCTGGGTCAGCCCCCTGCGGGCCCTAAAGTCCTTGATCTTGGTTTCCATCATGTCCGGGGTCTTGGGTCTTGGGCCTGCAGTCACACCCCCCGCTTCTCTAATATTACATTAGAGAGCGTCTTTGCCATGGCGCCGGCTGCCAGGGCCCCGGCCAAAAACCAGTCGATAGACGGCTCCTGCGTCATCGCACTGGTCCAGGACTGGTAGAGTATGCCCGCGACAATGACGGCGACCATCGCCCAGGCGGCGTTCCTCTCGGAGATGGCTTCTATCCGGGTCTCCATCTCGTCCTTCTTCAGCGTCGCCATTATGTGCAAGATGTCAAAAAACAGCACCGAGAGCCAGACGGCCGTCACGACTATCCTTGTCGGCGCGTCCCAGAAGGGCAATGCCTGGAAGGCTGCGAACGGCGCTATGAAAGCCGCGATGTATGCGTAGCCTTGCCAGGTCTTTGGGTGCAGGCCCCAGCCCAGATACTTCCTCCGTTCAAACCACTCGGCTTTTCCGATCATTTTTGTCGCCTCGTTTGTTTCTGTTTGCAACCGTTTATTATCGTTTTACAACAGCTTTGTTATTGATTTCTAACCAAAAGCTTAGAAAAGCTTAGTTTTCTAAGAGCTTTTGGCGAACTAATGTTAGATATTTATAACATCAAGTATAAAAATACAGATGTTGGAAGCAAAATAGCAGGCTGACCACCGCTCACCGCTCACACCGGGGTCAGCCCTTTATATAGGGCGCGGGAAAGTAGGTCATGGAAACCACGTATGATCTCGGAAAGAGCATAGAGGACGCAAACGACCCGTACAGCATAATAGACGACCCGCTTGCAGGGATAAGGTACATCTAAGGCATATCCAAGGTATATCTAAGGCGGGGTGCACGAAGAGCTAAGTCTTAGACTGCGCCCAAGCAAAGCTAGGGGATAGCTGGATGGTGATAAATGCCCCTTAAACAGGGGCCGCACCGGCCGGTGCCGCTTCAGCGGCCGTGCCGCACTCCTTCGCCTCGGCTTCAGCCTCTTCCCTTGCGCACTCTTCCTGCACCTTGTTCATGAGCATGAGGTAGAACCTCTCCCAGTGCATCATCTGCGAGTCGGTCCGGTACTTCATCATGAACTTGGGGTCGGATACCTTCTTTAGCCCCATCATAATGTACTGGTCGCCTACGGTAAACACCGAATAGGTAGGCAGCAGGCACCCGTGCTGGGCGAAGTGCTCCTCGCCAGCCTTGATGACTTCGCTTATTATGTCGTACGTCTCACCTTTCGCGCCGCACATCGGGCACGCTATTCCGTCCGCGTAGGGTATGAATGCCCAGCCGCAGGCGCACTTCTTGTCATATGTCGAGTGATAGGTCATTTCAAACAAACCACAAGTGGGGGATTCGGGTTGATGCGCATCGGCCACACGTAGTGTTAGTATAATGATGCAAAGAATAAAAAGATTTTTGTGCGGGTGAAAAGATGCTAACGCACATATATGTCTTATAGTGCGCATAAGACTATCTGATTTTGCGGTATTTTATCACCGCGCTGCCTTTCACTTCGCCTTTCGGCGCAACTTTGTGTGCCGGCTCGCCCATCGGCTCAAACCCGCGCTCCTTCATCATCGCATGGGCCGCGTTCAGCTCGTGCTCGGTGACCGGGCCCACCCCGGATATGCTCGCCGGCTTCGGGCCGACGGTGACTTCCATATGGTCGCCCTTAGGCCTAAGATCCACGGCTAGAAAAGTCGTGTTATAAACCCCGTCGCGTGACTCGTTGCGGATGCTTATCGCATGCCGCTCGCCAGTTTTTACCTTCGGGTTCTTCGGGTCCCAGAGGTTCCGCGGATAGCCGGAGGGCTCGTGATACGTGGCCATGACAAGCTTCGAGCGGTCATCTGCTACGAATAAGTAGATTCGATGGCCCTGCTTGAAAGGCTCTATTATGTGCGTCCCGAACTTGGGCTCCTCAAAACGCTTCCGAGTGGCGGGCTTCTCGATTGGCATGTTGCAGTGTGGCCGTTATCCACGCGACTTATAGATAATGGGCTAAAGCATAAAAAAGCTAGTCTATGCACGCATCCTTGCACTCGTTCCGGTAATCGCAATACGAGCATTTCCACGGGTCTTTCCTAACTGGAAGAGATTGCCTCGCCCCCTGCCAGAAACCCTCGCAAAAGCCGCAATGCTCCCAGAACATGCCGGGGTCGAAGGAGAAGTCATGGGTCTTTATCACCTGCCCCGTGCCTTGGTGCTCGTAGGTGACCCGCATCTTTTCGACCTGCGGGATTTTCCTAATTAACGCAAATGCGCCCTCTGCAGCCCTCAGCACGTTCGGCTCGAGCTCGAGGCCCAGTTCCTTGTGCTGGAGAACAAACTGCGGCGATGCCGCACTGCCAGCATCGAACCTGTGCTGTTTAAGGAGGTCCTCATAAGCGAAAGCTCCGGAAGATATCCTATCGGTCAGTTCCTTGTACGCCATCAGTTGGAAGACTGCGGTCTTGTACTGCGCAATCCTCGGGAGCGTCGGGGTCTTTCTGGTTTTCGTCTCGGTTATCAGGAGCTTGCCGTCCTCTATCACCGCCTCGTCGGCGATGCCGACTACTTTGAGCGAGTTGAGCTTTCCCCAGAGGGGGAGCTCCCTCGCCTTCCCATCGTTGAGCAGGCCCTCTACAGCTACGGCGGCATTCCCCAGTTTAAGGAGCAGGCGATCCTCGCGGGTCTTGGGGGAGACCTCGACCAGGTCATACAATTCGGCCTCCTTCTCGGCATGGATGTCCTCGCCCTTCTTCATCTCAAAAGTCCGCCTCTTGGGCCGGGTAAGGCTGAAATCGAGCTGCCTCTCGCACCACAGCTGTGCACTAAGGTCGGTGACCTTGACCCCGTAAGGCCTGAACCTCTCGTGCGGGCTCTTAGTCCCTGCGGCCAATTGGGCCTGTTCAGCCCGGTTAGAAGCGTGCATAAGCGCTTTTTGGGAGTAACGGATAAAAAGCTGACGGAGGCGTGAACGGTGGCTGCAGGGGCGCACATCCCCCCCGCCGGCATGGCGCAGGACGCTTTTCTTCCAACGACGGATAAGTAAGCGATGGCAGACGAGATAGTCTACGGGCGAAACCCGGTATTTGAAGCGGTCAAGGCGGGCAAGAGGGTGAAGAGCGCATATGTGTCAGACGCGCTTGACAGCGACAGGCTTACTAATTACCTGAGGACAAAAAAGATACCTTATGAGCTAAGGAGCAAGGAGTGGCTCAGCCGCTACGCCCACTCGGACACCCACCAGGGTTTCGTCGCCGTCGTGGAAGAGATAAGGTATGTGAAGATCAAGGATTTGTTGAAAACCGCGTCCTCCAAGAAACAGCCGCCGTTCATCCTCGTCCTCGACGGCCTTGAGGACCCGCAGAACCTCGGGTCGATAATAAGGTCGGCCGAGTGCGCGGGTATCCACGGGATAATAATACCCGAGCACGGGGCGGTGGGGGTTACGCCTACAGTTGCGCGTGTCGCCTCCGGGGCGGCGGAGTACGTCAAGATCGCCAGAGTCCACAAGCTCAAGGACGCGATAAGGGAGCTGAAGGAAGAGGGCATCCGCGCCGTCGGGACGGACGAGGAGTCAAAAACCCGGTATAACACCATATCTTATAAGGGGCCAGTCGCGCTCGTCATCGGCGGCGAGGGCGCCGGGATAAAGCTGTCCGTGGCAGACCTCTGCGACGACCTAGTCAGGATACCCATGAAGGGCGAGATAAATTCCCTCAACGCGGCCGTCGCCGCCGCGGTGATGATGTTCGAGGTGGTCAGGCAGAGGGGGTGACGCCCAACGCTGTCAGGCAGAGGGCTTAGATCTTCTTGCTGGGCGCGCATTGACTAGCTTGGCCAGGTGCACCTCATAAAGCTTCCTCTCCTCGGGCTTCCAGGGGAGGACTTTCAGGCGGTCGACCGGCACTTGCAGGTGATCTGCCTTGCTGAGGACTGTTTTTACCATCGCCGTCGGGCTAGCGCCTTCGCTCTTGACCATGTGCCAGTATAACTCGTCAAAGGGAGGGATCGGCCTACTGCCGACCTTTTCCATGTTCTTGTAAGCAACGCCGGTTCTTCGGGATCGCGCTGATTGCGGTAGGTTCTTGCCGGCATAATTCGGCGGCTGCGGCTCGACGATCCTTTTGCGAAGCGGTATTATCGGGGGCTTTTTACGGGCACGCTTTTTTGGCATTGTCAATCACCGGGGAATTTAATCGTCGCCGAATAAAAACCGCCCGCCTAAGGTCAGCGAACGCCTAGATTTATTACCGAAAAACAGCATATCAGGGCATGCCTAAAACAAAGCCCCTTGCCGTAAGCTACCCTGACCTTAAGGACATATATGCTGATACCATAAAGTGGGAGCCGGCGTGGAAGCCCGGCGGGAAGCAGTCGTTCACGCCGCTTGATAAGGACATACTGCTAAAGCTCGGCATGTCGCCCAATGAGGATGTCCTGTGCGTGGCGGCCGCGCACGGCGACTGGGCCAATGCGCTTGCCGCTGCGGGCGCCAATGTTACGCTTTCGGATGCGTCAAAGGACATGGTCGAGTTCGCAAAGAAGAGATATCACGGCGCTTTCAAAAAGACCATGACGCTCAACGCCTTGTTCGCGCCTGCGCGGCCAGGGAAATACGACTGGTCATTCCACTTCGAGCCGCACCCGTTCAGGGAGACTGCATTGCCCCTGTCATTGGCAAGGTCCCTTACCAACCGGAAGGGCGGTGTGCTCGTCCACGGGAAGCCATTCAATTTCTCCAGAGGGTACAACGGCGTTGCGAAGATTTACGGCATCAGGCCAAAGGTAGCGAACCTTGACATCAGCGGCAAGTCGAATATGCAGTGGGAAGAACCAGGGGAAGCCAAGATGCGGGGCATCTTCCTGAAGACTAACCCGAGGGTCAAAAGGATGGCAGACATCGACGTGCGGGTCATAAGGCACCTTAACGCCGGTGCGGGAAGCCTTGGGGAGCTCCGCGCCCGACTGTCGGCTGGCGGGATGAAGACCCAAAACAAGGAGCTCGTCCGAAGCCTGAAAAGGGTCTCTAAGCTAAGCGGACTAGTGCAAAAAAAGTACGTGGTCAAAAAGGAACTACCAGTGTAACGGCAATATAATACGGCCACAGAACATGAAACCCATCAAGAGACTCTTTTACTCCTCCCTCCTCGGGGGGATAAGCCTCGGCGCGGTGTCAGTCCTACTCCCGCTTTACCTCAGCAAGGGCTTTGGCGAGTCGCTGACCTCTATAGGCCTCCTTTTCTCAGCAGCCTCCCTGATGCTTGTCATCCTCCAGATCCCTGCGGGCTTTCTCGCCGACAGGTTTGGGAGGGTGAACGTGATGATAGCCGGCTCGCTCTTGAAGGCGGCCGCGTTCTCCATTTACGGCGGGGTCAAGAGCACGGCACTTTTCGCGCTTGGCAAGGGAGTGGAGGGGTCGGGCTCGGTCATGGCCCGCGTGCCAGGCGACTCGCTGTTGATAGAAGTCTCGGATAAGAAGAGATACTCCGAATCGTTCGGCAACCTGGTCGGGTACTTCTCTATAGGGTATGTCATCGGCTATTTCATAGCGGGCACTATGGCAGAGCGCATAGGTTTCCAGGCGTCTTTCTTCCTTTTAGTCCTATTCGAGCTCGCCTCGATAGCGCTCATTTTGGGAATAAGCGAGAGGAGGGAGACGACCCGGGTAAAGTTCAACTTCAGGAAGTTCTTCAGCAAGCCGAGCAGGATACTCAGGATATTTTCGGTGTGCGGCTTTGCCATCGGCTTTGCAGAGTGCATGGACTCGGCGGTCACGGTGCTCTTCCTCCACGACTCGCTTGGCGCAAGCGTCGCGCAGGTTGGCCTCGCGATGGGCGCCTGCTGGCTGGCCTACGGGGTAGTGCTCCTCAAGTTCGGGAGGATAATAGACAGGCGGGGGAGGCGGAGCTATTATATGATGGGCCTTGCCATAGCGTCGGCCTGCGCTTTCCTGCTCCCGCACAGCGGCTCCATCCCCGTGTTCGTCCTCCTTTTCGCCGCGCTGGGCGCGGGCTTTGGCCTCCTCGTCCCCGCCGCAAGGGGCATTATAGCGAAGCACGCCTCGAGGAAGTACCTGTCGCAGGATCTGGGGTTCGTCGGGATATTCGAGCAATTGGGGCCGCTAATCGGCCTGCCGGTGATGGGATTCATGGCAGACAACCTAGGGTTCGCTTCCGCGTTCTACCTTAGGGGAATACTACTCCTCGTCCCGGCGGTTATAGTGTACGCAACGCTTGGGAAGAGCGATAAGGGCGCAAATGCTTAATCCGCAGGCAAACGGCTTTTATCCGGCTTCACATTAGAATCCCGCCCGGAGGTGAACAAGATGGCGATGTCAAAGAAGGACTTAAAGAAGAAGGACCAAAGGAAGAAGGAGAAAGCTGCTAAGAAAGGCTGCTGATGAAACGGCTGCTGCGGGTATGGCAGCCGCCGGACCCGTTCATTTTTAGCTATTCCCGATTTTTATTGCTTGCGCCTCTAAATATCCAGAACGGAATAACCCGCGCAAAGAGCATCAACGGAGTAAACCTGTTCTTTCTTAGCATGAGATTCGACGAGCTTAACATAGACAAGGCATTTAAGGATATAATCGCGGAGCTGGGCTTTACCGAGCTTACGCCCGTGCAGGAGAAGTGCATACCGGTGATGCTGTCCAACAAGGACGTCGCCGCCCAGGCTGAGACGGGCTCCGGGAAGACTATCGGCTTTGCGCTGCCGATACTTAACGAGGTCTTCCCTAAGGAGGGGCTGCAGGTGCTGGTCCTTACGCCGACGCGCGAGCTTTGCGTCCAGGTGACCGAGGTGTTCAAGGACTTCGGCGACCAGCTGGGCATAAAGACGCTTGCCGTATACGGCGGGGTGAGCATCAACCCCCAAATAACCGACCTGAAGGCCGCAAACGTCGTAGTGGGTACGCCCGGCAGGATCCTAGACCACATCGAGAGGAAGACTATCGACTTCTACGACCTAAGGTTCCTGGTCCTCGACGAGGCTGACAAGATGTTCGAGATGGGGTTCATCGAGGACATCGAGCAGATAATAGACCACACGCCGAGCGACATACAGACCGCCATGTTCAGCGCGACGATATCGGACGACGTGTACCACATAATGGAGAAGTACCTAAAGGACCCTGAGCTTATAAGGATGAAGCCCCTTGTCGACCCGGCGAAACTGAAGCAGAGCTGCTACGACATGAGGGATGCGGAGGAGAAGTTCTCGCTGCTTGTCCATCTCCTCAAGAACGAGACGCCCGGCCTGGCCCTTGTCTTCTGCGCGACGCGGACTGAGTCGGACTTCATCGCAAGGAACCTGCGGAACCAGAACATCGACGCGTCCGCGATACACGGCGGCATGAGCCAGAACAAGAGGCTCGAGTCGCTTGACAAGCTAAAGAAAGAGAAGATAGATGTGCTGGTGGCTACGGATGTCGCGGCACGGGGCCTTGACATAAAGAACATCAGCCACGTCTACAACTACGACGTCCCGGGGAGCGAGAAAGAATACGTCCACAGGATAGGGAGGACCGCGCGGGCGGGCGAGAACGGCGACGCGATAACGCTGCTGACGCCAAGGGACCACGAGAACTACCGGAGCATAAACCGCGACTACGGGCAGAACATAAAGATGAGGCCTCTACCCGATTTCCCGATACTGCAGCTGCTTAGCAGGTCGAGGGACGAGATGCCCTTCAGGGGCGGAAGGGGAGGAGGGTTTAGAGGCTCCGACCGGAGAGGCGGCTCGGGGAGAAGCTTTGGCGGCAGGAGCGGCGGGCGCTCGGGGGGAAGAAGCTATGGGGGCGGCCGTTCCGGCGGGGGAAGCCGGGGAAGCGGCGGCTCAGGGAGAAGCGGCGGCAGCCACTCAAGTGGAAGCGGCGGCGGGCGGCGCGGGGGAAGGCGCTGATAAGACGCTATCGCTGCAGGTTATTTAATAATCCGCAGGTTATTTAATAATAAATAGCCGAGTCGCTGACAAACAAGGAAAAGCTCATTGTTCAGCCTCGCCCGTTCGCCTCTTGGCAAGCCGCCATTCGGGTATCGTCGGTATGAGATACAGGCTGTCGACGACGCCCGTGCCCAGCCAGTCTTTGCCGAACCTTATCGCGTACTGCCCGTCCGGGACAAGGTCCTTCAGCTCGAGCGGATCGCCCGCGGCTATCGTTTCGGCCTCGTGCCTTGAGCGCAGGTCAAGTACGTTCTTTGTTATCCTGTCCGATAACAGCTGGGCCCCCTCAATAGTCAGCACGCCCTCCTCGCCGGTCAGCGCGACGCCCGTCGACTTGACGCCGCGCATCTTCTTCGCCGCCTGCAGGGCATCCTTGGTCGACATCCGTATCCTCCCGCCCGATTCGAGCACCCACTGCGGCAGCTCCCTCATCCCGTAGTTCTGCTTCAGGTCCCTGACTATCGCGGCAACTTCTTTCTGGCGCATTTTAAATTCAGCGTGATTTTTCCGGCTCTTCGCCCAGCGAGCCCTCGAACACATCGTCTATCATTATCTCCTCGGCCGTGCGCTCCCGCGCCGGCCCGTCGCGCTCAGCTATGCCGATAGCGGCCCCCGCGGCGGCGACGCCGGCTGCGATGCCCGCTCTTGAACCTGTATGCGGCACAGGCTTCTTCGCCTCGGGTATGTAGCCCTTCTTGACCTTGCATATGAAAAAGCCGTCTGTCGCGTTCTGCCAGGGGTAGATGCGCGCGCACTTCGAGAGCTCGCCGGAGAGGCCCGGCTTGCCGGTTATCCCGTCGGCATGCCTTAGCCCAATTTCAAGGTCCATGACCACGGCGGCCCTGTTGTCCAAAAGGTGCTGCACGACGGCCTCGTTCTCCTCGACGGTGAACGTGCATGTGCTGTAAACGAGCTCGCCGCCCGGCTTGAGGCAGTCATATCCCGCGAGTATTAGGTCCTTTTGCAGCTTTGTGTATTTCTCCGGCGCGCCCCGTTCGGCGCCGTTGGCGATTTCCCTGACCTGCCCGAAGCCGCTGCACGGCGCATCGACGAGCACGCAGTCGAATTTTCCCTTCCCCCAGTTCGGCAGGTTCCTGCCGTCGGTGTGGGTGACAACGCAGTTTGTCGCGCCCATCCGCTGCACGCTCATCGCCAGCGGGCGTATCCTCCCGGAGCTCGCGTCGTTGGCGACGACGACGCCCGAGTTCCTCATCATCTGGGACAGCATAGTGGTCTTTGCGCCCGGCGCGGCGCAAAGGTCCAGCACCGCAAGCTGGTACACGCCCTTGAAAGCCATCGGGGCCGCCATCGAGCCCGCATCCTGGACGTAATAGTATCCCAGGCAGTGCTCGAGCGTCGAGCCCGGCGATTCCGCATCCACCCAAAACGCGTTGTCATACCATGGCACCTGGTGCAGCTTCCAGCCGAGGGCGGTGAGCCTTTCCTTGAGCTCCTGCGGCGCGATCTTGAGGGTGTTCACCCGTATGCATTTGGGCGGTGGGCGCTCGATCATCTTCTGGTAAGCGGCCATGTCAAAGCCTGGGATATCCCTCAGCGGGGCGAACCTGTCCTGCGGGATCTCTTCGGGCGGCGCTATGAGTACTGACGGCGTTACAGCCAGCGGTTTAGGCTCGGGTGGCAACTGTTTCGGCTCAACCTGCTTTGCGGTTTGCTGTTTCGGCTCAACCTGCTTTGCAGGAAGAGCGGTATTTGCCGGAGCAGCGGCAGGCTTGGCAGGAACAATGTTGAGCCTCACAGCCGCGGGCTTCGCCTCCGGAGCCCGCTTAACCGGCGCCGATGCGGCCGCCTTTGCAAGCTCGGCGGGGGTCAGCGTCACGGACCTTGCCGGCATGACGGGCTTTGCCGGAGGGTTTGGCTTCACCATCTGCAAAGGCATCACCGGCCTTGCAGCCGGCGCAGTCGAATGGGCCCTTGCAGGGGCCGCCCTGGGCGGAAGGGACTTGAACGGGGGGTTTTGGGCAACCGGCTTTGCCGCCTTGCCCGGAGCGGCCGTTTCGCAAGCCGGCGGCTTGGCTATAAGGGGGATGCCCGCATCCGGCCCCGGGCCGCCGTCGCCGGCCAAAGCCTCGCCCTTCTTCTTTCCGGAGAATCTCCCGAAGAGGTTCATTGTCAAGAGAACGCTAAAGATTAGAGCGGCACCCGAACCAGTCACAGCTCCGTGTACTTTTTGTGGTTACCGCGCGACTTCGCTATAGGATACCTCAAGTTGTTCCGCTCCATCTTCTCGAAGAACGCCGTGGAGAGGTCTATGTCAAGGCGGCTTGCGAGGTCGATGCAGTAACCGGCAACATCTGCCAGCTCGTCCCGAATCATAGCCATCATGCGCGCATCGGAGCGGATTTCGGCAACGGGCCGCTTTTCCATCCATTGGAAGATCTCAAGCAGCTCGCCCGCCTCGACGGAGAGGGATATCGCCACCTCCTTGGGGTGGTGGTACTGGTCCCAGTCGCGCTCGGTTACGAACGACGCAAGGCGGTCCTTCATAGCTTGTATCGTAGTGTCCTTGTCAGAAGCCATTGTCTTACGGCATTCCTGGAGGAAGCCACCGTAATTTAGATTTTAAATGCACTAAAAGGCTTAATGATGCAAGAAAATGCCTAATTGCGCCGGATGTAGTGTAAAATGGCGAAACTGCACTCGGAAAACCCGGATACTGCCGCAAAATCCGCAGCTCGGCATTTTGCAAAAACCGGCGCGGCGAACAAAGTTATACCGGTGCGGTATTCTCGGGCCCCCGGGTTATACCGGGAGTGTATTACTTTTCCTTTAAAAAAGGTGTGGCGACCGCTGCATGTTTAAAGGTTTTTATGCTTATCATGCTTAATGACAACCGTTATTAGGGCATAGCCAACTTCTGTGGGGGTGATGCCTTACCCGAAGGTTTCCTTCGGGCAATGTAAACGCGGGATCAGCATGAAAAAAACGATTTGGGGATTGAGTGACAGCGCCGGTGCGTCAAATGCGCCGGCAGCCGGGAGCGGCCAGCTCAAGGACGTAGACGAGCAGCTGCTTAAGATCGTCAACAACCTGAAGACCTCAGTTAAGGTCGTGGGTGTCGGCGGTGCCGGTAACAACACGATAAGCAGACTGTCGGAGATGGGGATCGAGGGCGCAAAGACAATAGCTATGAACACCGACGCCCAAGACCTGCTTTATACCGTATCGGACTTCAAGGTCCTGCTCGGCGCTGAGCTGACGGGCGGCCTTGGCGCGGGTTCCGACCCTGAGACGGGCGAGAACGCGGCCATGGAGAGCCTGGACGACATAACGCGCGTCCTGCAGGGCTCCGCACTGGTGTTTGTCACCTGCGGCCTTGGTGGTGGTACGGGTTCCGGCGCGGCTGCCGTTGTGGCCAAAGCTGCAAAGGACCTTGGCGCACTTACGGTGGCAATAGTCACACTGCCGTTCCAGGTAGAGGGGACGCACAGGTGGCAAAACGCCGAGAAGGGCTTTGCCGAGCTCAAGAAGCACGCCGACAGCGTAATAGTCATACAAAACGACACGTTGCTGAGCCTTGTGCCTCACCTGCCGGTGAACCAGGCGTTCAGAGTGGCAGACGACCTCTTGTCGAACGCC
>JBFYKJ010000010.1:0-2793 GCA_041306005.1 Candidatus Altarchaeota archaeon
AACCGGCTCAACGCTCAGGACACACGGACTAAGAGTAGTCGAGACCCTACTTGACTCGCAGGCGGTGCTTATCTGCAACAAGGAGTGTCGTGGAGAACTACTCGACGACCTCCTGCTTGCGATACAGGGCGTGGTCTCCGCCGAGAAGAAGAAATTCCTATTGGCGAATTTGCCCGAGGGCAAGCTTTCCGAGCTGGAAAAGGCCAGCAAGGGCGCGCTCTCGCCGACGATCACCAAGCTCGACAAGCCGGGCTGGATAGCGGTGCAGATGGTGGTCGATGAGAAGGAGATATTCGCGCTCATCAAGAAGCTGAAGGCCATCGGCGGCAGGGACATACTCGTGTTGCCGATAGAGAGGCTCGTTAAATGAATTGCAGTGAAACACGTGTAGTGTAAAAAAATGATCCGGATACTGAACCCCTGGGACGTCACGGACGCGTTCACCATGCGCGCCGAGAAGGAGATAGCCAAGGCCGAACCCATGGCCTGCAAGGTCATTCAGGACGTCAGGAAGCGCGGCGACAAGGCGGTCCTCGAGGCGACAAAGAAGTTTGACGGGATAAAGCTGGCGCAGATGGACATGCTCGTCCCGAAGTCAGAGTTCAAGAAGGCCTATGACACCATAGACCCGGCGCTTCTTGAGGCGCTGAAGCGCGCCTACAAGAACATCAAGGCGTTCCACGAGAAGGTAATCCCAAAAGAATTCAGGTTCGAGGTCGAACCAGGGGTCGAAGTCGGCAGGAGGACGATACCCGTGGACCGCGCGGGATTATATGTCCCGGGAGGGAAGGCTGTCTACCCCTCGGTCATGCTCATGCTGGCGGTGCCCGCGAAAGTGGCGGGCGTTGAGGAGGTAATAGTCTGCACGCCCCCGCAGGCGGAGGGCAAGCTGGACGTGGCGACCCTCGTTGCTGCGGACATCTGCGGCGTCGACAAATTGTTCAAAATCGGCGGCGTGCAAGCGATAGCGGCCATGGCCTACGGGACTGACACTATACCCAAGTGCGACGTGATAGCCGGGCCGGGGGGGCCATATGTGTCAGCCGCGCAGAGGCTTGTGAGGAACGACGTCAGAATCGACTTCCCGCCGGGGCCGAGCGAGGGCATGGTGCTGGCGGACAAATACGCGAACTACAAGTTCGTCGCCGCAGATGTGCTAAGCGAGGCTGAACACGGCCCCGACTCTGCGGGTGTTCTCGTCACGGACTCGCAGGATTTGGCAAAAGCTGTCCAAAAGGAGTTCGATGAGATGCTCGACATCCTCGGTGACAGGAGGAAATACGTCGAGGAGAACGCGAAGAAGTACTCTGCGATAGTCGTCTGCAGGGACATGGAGGAAGCTTCTGAGTTCGTCAACTGGTATGCGCCGGAGCACCTCGTGGTGAACACAAAGGACCCGGAGGCGACGCTAAAGAAGCTGAAGACCGCGGGGACCTATTGCCTTGGGCCGTACTCGCCTATAACGGCGGGAAATTTTGCCGCCGGGCCGAATGCGATACTCCCGACCGGAAGGTACGGCAGGATGTACTCGGGGGTCACGGTCAGCAGCTTCCTTAAGCGGCCGACTGTGGAAAAGCTGTCTAAGGAAGGGCTGCAGGCCTTAAGGAAAACCATAACTACATTATCTAACTTCGAGGGCTTCCCTGCGCACACGAACGCGGTGGAGGTCAGGTTCAAGGGATAACTGCGCATCGGGGTCGAACCCATTAAACCAAAATGGTCGGAGCTGACATAAAGAAGGCAACTAAGAGCGAAGTCGTCGCCGAGAGGGTGACGAGGGAGTCGAAGATAGTGTGCAAGATAGACTCAAAGCCCAGGAGGAAGACTGCGATATCCACAGGGCTTTCGTTCCTGAACCACATGATTGAGACAATCGGCTGGAGGATGAACCTGAACATAGACCTCAAGTATGCAACCACAAACTTTGACCTCACTCACGTCATAGCCGAGGACTCGGGAATAGTCTTAGGGTCCGCCCTTAAGGCGATGTTCGAGAAGAGGATGGAAAAGGGGGTCAGCGGCGCCTCGAGGAGCATAATCGACGAGGGCTGCGCCACTGCAGCGGTCAGCATAGAGGGCAGGCCTAAGCTGTTTTTGGAGGGGAACCCAGTTACGGATTTGACGGAGGTAGAGGACACCAAGACTTGTGATTTGGACGACTTCTTGGACGGCCTAGCGCTCGGCCTCGGCGCCACAATTCGCATAAAGGTCGAATCCGGCAAGGACCCGCACCACACCTGGGAGGCGATCTTCAGGGCGCTGGGAGAGGCACTGCGGCAGGCCTTTGAGCCGAACCCCTGGAGGGCGGGGACTACTGCGGGAGTTAAAGGGACGCTGAAGTGAGGAGTGTCAAGCTTTACGTTCAGCCTTAAGGGATAAAGTGAAAGCCGTACTCTTCGACCTTGACGGTGTTATCACCTCCGAAAGGATATACTGGAACTGCTCCGGCTTAGCGCTGGCTAAGGCGGTTGGGAAAAGGGTGCCTGAGGGCCCGGCTGCGAAGATAAAGCTGGCCCAAAAACTACTGCCCGACGGCGTCATCCGCGGGTTTAAGAATGCGGGCGTCAACTCGAACTGGGACATTGCTTATGCAGTTTCGATTTTGGAAACCGCGGGCAGGGATGTCGAGGAATTCTTAACGGAATTAAGCGGGCGGGGCCTTAAGGGGATAGAATACCTCAAGCTTCTCGACGAATTCGACCCGAAGGAGAAGCACGACCGCGAGGGCGGGGTTTGGAAAACCGCGCACAAGAGGTTCCAGGCGTGCTATTACGAATTAATCGACACCGACGA
>JBFYKJ010000011.1:0-15238 GCA_041306005.1 Candidatus Altarchaeota archaeon
AGAGATGCACAAGGAGGTCATCGGCGACAGGGGCACGCAGTCGGAGGCGACGAGCGACCACAAGGCCTTCCTCTTTGACAAGGGGAAGGGGATACTTGTGATACCGGTGCTGCTGGCAGAAGTGTCCGACGCGCAGAAGCGGGCGAACCCCGACTGGAAGACCATGGAGGGCGACTTCACCTTCCAGGGCGCGTACGTCTACAGCATATCCCTGCAGGGCGGGTTTGACTTGCGCGGGAGGGTGACTCACCTGGACGACAGCGACGCGCTCCTGAAGAGCGGGTATTACTTCAGCTCGCCGTACTCGGTGAAGCGCAGCCTCTTTTTGGACGACGTGCTCTACACCATATCCGGGAAGAAGGTGAAGATGAACGACCTTGGGGATGTGAGCTACATCAACGAGGTCGACCTGCCGTACACGGAAGACCGGCCGTATTACTACGACTACCCGATGATGGTTTGACCGGGCAGCGGTAGGGGGGCACGCGGTGGGGGGCTGTAAAAGCCCGCCACTGCAAAACGCTCTGTTAAAACTCTGGATTTGTGGGGGGCATAAACCTATTAGGTAAACATAAACCGACGATGGAAAGCAGGAAGGTGGCGATCATCCCCTTGGATGAAAAGTCCAAGGGGGTGAGCCAGGTCCTCGCGAACGACACCTCGCGAAGGGTATTGGACCTGATATCCGAAGAGCCTATGTCGGCGATGAAGATAGCCTACCGGCTGAACATGGGCATAAACACAGCCCAGTACAACCTTGAGAGGCTGGAGAGCGTGGGGATGGTGGAAGTCCTGCGCGTCGAGAAGAGCCGAAAGGGAAGGGATGTAAAGATATATGCGCCGACCAACAGGATAATCGCCATCGTCCCGAAGAACATGGATATCGGCGGGCTCAGGGAGGCGTTTAGGAGCATCCTGCCGCTGGTTATAGCCGCCCTTGTCATCTCCGTCGGCGTCGAGATGTTCGCCTACCCGCAGGGGCCGGGTTATGCGGATTACGGTTATAGCGCCAGCGCGGCGCAAGCTAAGGCCGGCTACGCCGCGACGGGCGCCGGGGCGGCGGATGACATGGCCATGCCGATGGCCGCCAATGCGGAAAGCGACGGGCTGATGCTTGCAGCGCCGATGCCGGGCAACTACACGGCGGCCAATGCCGAGACTGCAGGCCAGCTTACCGCGGGCACCGGGGGGGGTGTGGGGGAGAATAACCTGCCGGCAGCGCCCCCGTCAGCATCCAATGGCTCGAACGGCTCAAATGGCTCGCTGTCTGAAAAACCAGCGGCCGGGGAGAATCGGACTGTCGCGCTGGGGGAGGGGCCCGGCGACGCGCCTGTCTCAATACGGGGGGCGCCGGAATACGAACCGGAAACAGTGCAATATTACCAAGGGCCGCGCAGCCTGCTGGAGCACCCGGGGCTCTGGACCCTTCTGGGCGGGCTGGCGGTCATAATAGTGTTCGCGGCAGTAAGGCGAAAGAACATCTAGCCCCCGGTAGCCCGGGGCCTATGCAGGGCCGTATAAGCGTGCTCATGCGGCGCTTACGGCCGCCTTCAGCGGCTTGCCCTCTTTCAGCGCGGCTATAAGCCTCCGGTCAAGGTCTATGGCCGCCTTGTCCGCCCGGACGCAAAGCGTGCGCCCGCAGGCGTAATCGCTCTTGCGGATGACCATGGACTTCTTGTCAGACAGCGTGAGCCTCGGGTCGCCCTCGCCGGTCACAACGTCCTTAAACCCGCCGCACTCGAGCGTTATCTTAACCCTCTTGCCTGCCCTTATGTGGCCCTTCAGCGCCTTGGGGAACTCTGCAAGTGTCTTGTCGGCGCAGACGCCGATTATGCAGTCGCCGGCGCGCGTCAGGAAGTCTTCGGTAGTCAGCTCTATTGTGGCCCTGTGGCGGGCAAGCACGTTGGGGTGGCCGCGGGCGTTTATCAAGAAATTCATCGTTAGGCCCGGGGGGTGCGGCCCTGCGGCTAGAGCTGGGCGGAATACACGAATCCGGACTTGGATGTGACTGTCACTATGGAATCGTCGCAGTTCAGATCAACTGCGAACGGCCATTCTGCGGCATTGGCGCTGATCAAAGACTGGGCCTGCGGGCAGTTGCCGGAGTCTACGGCCCCGGCGATGTTCTTAGCCAGGTTCGAGGCCTTCATTATGGTGATGCGCTCGTAGTTCGAGTCCTGCAGGACCGACACGGACTTCATGTTCGTTATCGCAATCACGAACGCACCGGCCATTATCAGGAATACGAACAGGCTGAATACGTAGCCCTTCCTGCTGCGCGCGAGCGCGCCAAACCCCATCAAAGCCCCTTTCTGGTCCATTGCGTTGTCGTCTTGATTGTTATTACGCGTTTTTCAGAGTCACCTTAAGCCTCCGCAATTCGTCCTCGCCTATGCCGTTTTTTACATTAACCAGCCTCGTTGAGATGACCGTCTCGACCGCGGAGCCCCGATGGGGAGGTATGCCGTTGAAATAGTATAGGTTGGGGGAGCCTTCCAGCTCCACATGTATTGAGATCCCCCGCGTATAAGCGGTGTAGTTCAATCCGTATGCTACGCCATCAAGCCTGTCCACCGGCAGGAGCATCTCCTGCTGGCCGTTGATGCTCATCACTACCGAGTCGGCTATGTCCTCGGCCCAGACGTTGAGGGAATAAGTGCTCTTCATGTCCGCCTCCGGGGTGTTTGTGAGCAGCAGGGTTATAAAGCCTATCGACGTGAATGCGACCAGGTAGGCCAGCATGCCGTCAAGCATCGCCGCCAGCCCCTTCTTCCTGGGCATGCGCCCTCCGGCCTTTTCAATCCCTGCCATTTGTCGTTATCTCACCGTTTAGCCGATATCATTTCTTCCAAACCGTGAAGTGCACCTCAGCCAGCGTGGCTTCGAGGCCCTCGCCATACAGCATCATCCTGCTACCCGATGCGGCGGGGTTCTGGAGGTCGTCTAGCCTCCACCGCGTAGCCGTCGCGCTTTCTACCCCATTCAAATTGGATAATATGCACTCGGGGCCCGTGCGCACGTCATAATTGTAACCGTCGCCCAGCAGGTCGAGGGCGTCGCCAAGGTACTGCCCCAATACGTCGCAGGTCATCGCCCCCCCGGTCTTGACATACTCCGCCATCACGCTGCCCGAGAGGAGCTGCATCTTCGACTCGAGGTTGGCGTCCTGCGCAATAGTCTGCGACTGTTCGCCAGCCAGGTAAGAGTACTGCAGGGCGGCGCCCACTATCATCATCATCGGCAATAGCGAGAGCATGGCGTCTATCGAGAACACCTGCCCTTTGGCCCCGCGGGGTAGCGTTTTAAAATGCGTCATCATAGCACTGGTCCCTTGCTTATCGGTATCCGGTTATAAATGTTTGGGTTGCAGTAGAAAATGAATGACATGTCGGCATCGCCGAATGCATCGGTGAATCCCTCCTTAGCGCTATTTTGGCCTTCGCACTTCTCCGAAACCACATAGATTGTCACTGGGACCAGCGAGCCGGCGCCGGCATCGTCCCTCGGGTCAACGCGCACTAGGTGCGTGGCGACCCCCCTGATGGTCAGCTGGTTCGCGGTCTCCTGCGCCAGCATGCGGGCGTTCGCCATCTCCCCTATGTGGGAGTCGACGGTCGTGGCCTTCGCGAATATGGCCACTATGGCGACGGCTATGAAAAGGACCACGAACGCGGCCTCAAGCGCCGACTGGCCCTTCGCCCCCATCCTTTTGCCTCTATTTTTCATCTTATGTTATCGTGCAGTCGTCGCAGTTCAGCGAGCGCGTCCCGGCATCGCAATCTATGAGGGTCACTGTTGTGCCAGGGGAGAGTTCGCCGCAGCCGCTGTTGAAATTGAAGCCCAGCCTCCGCTGCACGGTGAACGTTTTCCCGGCGTCGCTGGCCGAGGTGAAGCTCACCATGCTCCCCAGGCTCGCGGTATACTCCACGATGTGGGGCTTATCCGAGTTGCCGTACATCGTGTCGCCCTTCAGCTCCAGGGTGTAATTCGCCTTTGAGCCGTCCGGCGCATACGCCAGCGAGTTGTAAAGCGCCTGCAGGTTGCCGGCGGTGTAATCGGCGATCGCGGTGAGCGCCGCGAGCTCGCCCGTGTCCGATGCCGCCTTCAGGGAGTTGTTGTAGTAACCGGCGAGGGTTGCGAAGATGACCAGGATGAGGATCACTGCGAACGCCATGTCGAACGACATCTGCCCTTTTCCGGACATGCGCAGCGTTTTCATCTTATGCACTCACGTCAGTATCCACGGGGGCGCCGCATTGAAGTAATACCTGACCTCAAGGTCGGCGGAGTTTGTTGAGTTGAACGCCATCTCGGCGTACATGTTGAGGTTGAACCCTGCCTCGCAGCAGAACATCATGGGCAGCACTTCGCCGGTTTCCGGCTTTATGAACAGGAAGCGCGTCGAGGGGCCGCGCAGGGTAATAGACGTCTGCATCGCGCCCAACTCGCACAGCGGCATCCTGTCTATCGGGAACCTGACCGGCGCGGTTATGTTCTTGTAGTAAAAGGGCGTCGGGTATGGCCATTCGCTGTCGCCCCGCCCCGGCGGGTCTTCCCACCACGCCCTGCCGGTCGGGCCGACAAAGTAGTTGTGGAATGTGCCGTCCGGCTTGTCGTAGGTCACTATTGAGAAGCGCATGTGCGGGCCCTCTTGCATGTGCGAGCTGTCTCCCCACTCGGTGCCCGAATTGTCCAGGTAAGGGGAGTCGTTATACGCGACGTCCACGCAGTTGAAGGGCTCGTGTATGACAAACTCCCTCTTCTGCCCGAGGCCGCCCATGGCGACCACCTCGACCGCGGAGGATATTACGTCTATCGCCTCCGCGGCGAGCACCACGCCGTTTGTGTCGGTGCTCTTCTCCGCGGACTTCTGCATCGGGCCGCCTACCCAGAAAGCCAGCAGGGCGAGGAGCGTGAAGAGTATTATTATCGACGCCTCTATCGAGAGCTGCCCTTTCCTTGAGCCCGTGATGCTTGTGTTCATTGCCATAGTTAGCATGATGAGAGGGCGATCGTGCCGAGGTTGTTTGAGACCTTGATGCACTTGTGCCCCTCCTCGTTCTGTATCGAGCCGATGTTGCAGGAGGACACCGGGAAGTCCACCGAACGGGAGTATGTGAAGTCCTTCTTTTCGGTCACCGCCGGCGAGCCGAACGCTTCCGTGGGGCTGACGAAAGTAGCGTTGTAGGTCTCATATGCTATCGTTATAACGCTCTTGCCGCCGAGGTTGCTGCAGCTTATTCTGTCAAAGTCCTCAAAGGTGCTTATCCTCACCTGGTCCGTCGCGCCGCTGCCCCCGACTCCGACAAGGTTCACCTTGTTGGCTATCGTGTCGACCGCCTTGACCGCCATCGCCGAGACGCCGATGCTCTCTGTCGCCGCCATGGAGACCTCGGATAGCGGCCGGCTTATGTAGGCGTATATATTTATCACTAAGAGTAGCATTATCACGATTTCCAGGGTCATCTGTCCCTTACGGTCCATGGGTTGACTCATATAGTTAGAGGTGAGGGAATAAAAACCGAATTTCCTGCTGTAGAACTGGCGGGGCGGGCCGCCGAGGGGCCGGCCGCATGGCCGCTTACCTTGGCAGCAGGTACGGGTACGCCAGCACTATCGCGACCGATATAAGCAGCAGTATTAACGAGTCTTTCAGGACCGCAAAAAAGCCGTGGCTGCGCCACTCGTGCTTGACGACTGCGAATGACAGAAGGGCGCCGGCAAGGCCCGTCAGGAAGAAGGCGATCATTTGGGGTATATATGCCAAAAAGACCATCGGCCCGGCCGCAGCCTCGACGACCAGCGTCGAGATGTCCCAGGTTATCATCAATATCGCGCCCGCGCCGAGGAAGAGGGATAGGCCAAAGGAGATGAACACTATCATGAGCAGCGTCTCGACGCTCCGCTCCGCGCATGAGTAGCCTGCCTGGAGCGAGAAAACCCCCTCCCGGCACGGGATGCTTGTCACGCACATGCCCCCGTAGCCCGGGTCCGACGGGAGCGCGTCGTACCAAAAGGCGAATGCCAAGAACATGCCGGCGGAGAGCGAGAGCATCACGGCCAGTATCCCGCCGTAGCGCTTAAGGAATCCCTTGGAATGGTGCGCGACGACCGCCTCCTCGTCTTCCATCAGGCGGTAGAGGTAGGGCGTCAGGGCGATGACGACAAATGAGATCGAGAGTATGGAAACCTGGCTCGGGAAGATGTAATAGGAGAAAAAAATCGAGAGTGAAACTAGAAGAAAGCCGGCTAGCAGCCACTTGAGGTTCTCGGCTGTAAACCTGGTTTCCACCTTAGACCCTCCCTGATTAGGTTAGGATCCAGTCGATGACCTGGCCACGCGTCCTGTCTATCGAGCCGCCGAGGCCCGTGCCGACCTGCTCGACGTAGCCCGTCATCGTCAGCACCAGCACCAGGAGCGCCAGTATCACCGCTATCATCAGCATGTATTCCAATGCCGTCTGGCCTTTTCTGTCCATTTTTTTGAGGGTTATTAGCATGCTCTACGGCAACTGGCACCGCTTTTCCACTCCGCATGTGCCGGCCGGCCCGCAGACATCGGTGCAGTCCGAGTCCAATACGCAGTCCTTGTACCCGCACCGGGCGCTGGTCGAGGTGTTGTTGCCCGCACCGATTATGGTGCTTGAGGTAGTCCGGAAGTAGGTATACACGGCGACTATTATGACTATCACCACGACTACTACCAATATATACCGGAGGGCTGACTGTCCTTTTTGCATTTAGAGTTAGGGTATCGTACATGAGCCGGACTCGCATTTGCCCTGCTCGCCGCATGCGGGGATTGCCTTGCACTCTGCATCGTTGCCGCACGTGTAGCTCACGCACACGAGGCGGTCGACCGCTTCGCCGCCGCGGTCCTTGACCCTGTCCGCGGTGCTCTGCATCCACACCATCACGGCGACGACGACCATTATCGCCACTACCACTATCAGCAGGTATTCCAGTGCCGTCTGGCCTTTTGCGTTCATCGGGAGCTTAGGGGGGTTATGCTTTCTTGCATATATTCTTAGCGCTATCCCAAGTGCACTCGCCAGTACAGTCTGCTTGTGCCTTAAGCCCGCAAAGCACGCCGGTGACTGTCTGGTTAGCCTGGTTCGTTGTCGAAGAGGTCGTGCTCTGCATCCACACCATCACAGCGACGACGACTATTATCGCCACTACCACTATCAGCAGGTATTCCAGTGCCGTCTGGCCTTTTGTGTTGAACTGGTCCATTTTAGCTTGTCTTGGTTCGGACTTTGCCGTCGGTTCTGCTTGCCGGGTTCGATTCTCAGGGTACTGAGCTCGTTCTATATTAGGAAAAGCCGGATAAAAAGCTTTTACGGCGGGACATGTAATAATAGTGCGAGTTGTGCCGGCGCCAATACAAGACCGAAGACCTCCCAAGCAACGCCAATACAAGACCGAAGACCAATATGATCGTGATACCCGCCGTGGACATAAGGAAGGGGAAATGCGTCCAGCTGGTGCAGGGGGAGCCTGGGACAGACAAGGTCTACGGCGACCCGGTAGAAGCGGCGAAGAGATGGGAGAGCGAAGGGGCCGAGCTCCTCCATGTCATCGATTTGGATGCGGCCTTCGGGTACGGCGACAACCTTCCGGTCGTGAAGAGGATAAAATCCGAGGTCGGGATACCCGTGCAGTTCGGCGGCGGGGTGAGGAGCCTCGCAAGGGCGAAGGAGGTGCTCGAGGCGGGGATAGACCGGGTGATACTCGGGACTGCCGCCATCAGCGGCCCGGAGATAATCAAGGCCCTGAACAGGGAATACGGCAAGAACAGGGTCATGGTCGCCGTCGATTCAAAGGGCGGCAAGGTCGTAGTCAAGGGCTGGACTGAGCAGACCGGGCTTGAGACTGCTACGCTAATAAAGAAACTGAAGGGCTACGCCTTCGGGTTTTTAGTCACCGACGTCGACAGGGAGGGCCTCATGATGGGGGTGGACCTGGAGGAGTTCAAGAGCCTGTTAAAGGCGACCGATGCGCGCATATGCGCTTCGGGCGGTGTCACTACCCCGGATGATGTAAAGTCGCTGCGCGAAATAGGCGTATGGGGCTGCGTGGTGGGAAAGGCGCTCTACGAGGGGAAAATAAAGCTGTCCGACGTCTTGTGAGCGCCAGCTGTCCGACGTCGCAGGGGGCTTATCGGCACCGTACCTTGCCGCACGGCTTAGTCATCCTCTTCTGCTATCGACAGGAATCCCTTGAACGACGCGTTCACGCAGCAGTCAAAGCTCTTCGCCTTGATGAACGCGTTGCCCGCCGGCTTGAAAGACTCGACGCTGCTTAGGGTGAAGTCGTAGGTGTAGAACTCCTCGGTCGCGTTCTCGCTCACTATGAAGCATATCCTGTTGTCCCGCCCTCCCCAAAGGTTGACCTTGGTCGTCGGGTCGAAGCAGATGCCTCTCAAGTCTGCGGGCAGCTGCGGGCACTCGCCGACCTCGAACGGGTTGACCTCCACCTCGCAGGTGCAGTCCCGCGGGGCGTAGACGCTGAAGCAGAACTCCTCGCCCGGGGCCACCTCAAGTATCTCCGGGAAGACCACTTCAGTTATCGGGCCGGCGTGGTACACGTCGTTGTAGACCGCGGCCGCGGGCTCTGTTGTGAAGACGAACTGCGGCTGCATCCACTTGCCCTTGCCGTCGTTGTAGAACATGAAGAAGTCAAAGTCCGCGGTCCTGCCGACGAATACGTCGGTCGGCGGCACGTACCGCCTCAGGACTGCGACCGCGAGGTGCGCCTTGTAGTTCTCGCAGGACTGCATGTCCTCGAGGCACTCCCACTGGCATACCCAGCTGTTTGCAGACTTTGACAAAGTCGTCGCCACTATGCAGTCCCGGTCGACGGCGCCGTCGCTTGCATCGGTGTCGCAGGCGTATTCGACCTTGTCTATCAGGTCCCTTGTCGTGGTGTCCCGCATGTTAAGGCCGTATGCGTCGAAGATGTCCGGGTCCGCGTTCAGCTCCAGGCAGCCCAGCTTCTCCACCGGCGCCTTGCCGTACTCGCAGCCCTTTGGCACGTTTGTATCGTTCTTCGGCGGCGCAACCGGCGGGGGCGGCGCCTCTCGTTCATATATGGGCGGCGGGGGCAGGTCGGTCCTCTGTCCCGGGTCCACGGTCCTGTTGCCGGTGGGCTGCTGCGGCCCCGGGATGGAGATGAAGAGGAGTATGGCTATCACCAGTATCGCGAGTATTATCCCCACCAGGCCAAGCCGCCTGACCAGGTAGGTTTGTCCGGACTCCCCGTGCCTAAGCAGATTGCCCCCCGTTGCCACGGGCGTAATAACGGGTAAAAACATAAAAAAGGCGTTGCGGGGAGGTTATAAAAAAGGGGCGGTCCATGCGAGCCCAAAAGCCGCCGGCATAAGGGTTTTTTTAGCGCGCTCCGGTAATGATAGAACATGGCTATGCAAGTCGAGGCGCCCGTCAAGATTCCGCCTAAAGCGGCAAAGCAATACGGGCCCTTGCGAAGGCCCGCGCGGGCCGGGGGCGCCAGCCGCGCCGCCAGGGGGGGCCCAAAAAAGCCTGGGGCCGTCATGCCAGCCGCGCCAAAGGAGCCCGGAAAGCTTGAGCAGCACAGGGTCGCCTGGAAGAACTTCCATGACAGCGTCAACAGGATATTCGCTCCTAGAAAACAGGGGGCGCCAATCGGCGAGCGGGAATTCGGCGCCTTGACAAAGGAGGCCAGGGGCCATCTCGATGCCATCGGAGGGGTCGTCGTGAGCGCGCACCGGGAGGGCGTGGCCGAGAGCGAGGCGAAAGCGATGCGCAGGGACGTCCAGCAGGTGTTCAGCCATAAGAGGAGCGAAGAGCTCAGGAGGCGGATAAGCCGCCTGCACGAGGACGGCAAGATAACCGGCGGCCAGAGGGAAGTGATAGAGGGCCTTTTGACCAAAGGAGGGGTCCTGGCCGGCGAGCACATGAAGGCGCTGGACCCGAAAAGGCAGAAGACCCTTAGCGTGCACGCCCGCAGTTTCAACGACATGGGGCGCACGTTTGAAGGCGCACTTAAGAGGATGGGCGCATAAAAGGCGCCAACGATTATATGGACGAGAACGAGTTCAACAAGCTGGCCGGCGAGATGGACGCGAAGATAAACACTGTCGACGCGTTCATAAGAAGGGCGCATGACGAGGGCATAAGCACCATAGAGGCCATGGCCATGCAGAACCACGTCCGCAGGGAGTTCAGCCCGAAGAGGAGGGTGGAGTTCCGCGAGGGGATAGCGGACCTGTACCGCAGGGGCAAGATAACCATAGGCCAGAAGGACCGCATGGACAAGCTGCTGGACAAGGCGTCGAAGATATCCGACGAGCACTTCCTCAGGCTGTCGAAGATAATCCCCGAGGGCGGCGCGCTAAAAGCGCCGAAACCGCTGCCCCGCTTCTTCGACGAGGAGCTCGGCGATACCCGGGCGAAGAGGGTGCTAAGGTTCCTGGGTTTCAGGGACGACAGGGCGTCTTAGGGGCCGGATGCCGCCGCATACCCCTCAAATAACGTTTTTATTGGGGGTTTCGTTTTATACGCAGCAAATACGCTGTTTAGGGGCGGTGGACACACTGCCTTAAACTTAAAGCTCAAAACAAAAGTTCTAAGATAAAATACAAAAGGTGGTAAAAGATGACAATAGTGCAAGACGCAATGAATGCTTCGATGCCAGGGACCGCTAAGCAGTTCCTGGGTAGTGTGCAGGCGAAGCCGATCGGGCAGATGGTGATGTATGTGGCGATGATCTCGCTGCTGCCGCTGATCGGTTACATCCTAGGATGGATGATAGGCTGGGGTTCAGCAGCAGGCATCCAGTGGGGGATAATATACAGCGTGGTGATGTTCATAGGCACTATCGTTGCCGTTATCGGCTCGGGTCTGGTGCTTGGCATCATGAGCCACGGCCTGCTCGGCAGGCAGGTAAGCAACAATGAGGCCGTGACGCTCGTCGGCTACGCCGCGACACCCGGTATAGCCATCGGGCTCCTTGCGGGCCTTTTGGCCTTCATCTGGGGCCTGGGCTTCCTTGGCATGCTGCTGGCATTCCTCGGATGGATATACTCGGCATACCTGCTCTACATAGGCGCAGGTGTGAGGTACGGCGCTGACAAGGCGGTTGCCGCGACTATAGTCGTGGTAATAGCCGAGATCGTGATAAGCTTCATCTTCAGCGCGATCGCCGGTGCCATTGTCTGGAACGCAATCTGGAGCGCCGCTTGGGGCAATGCCCTGAACTACGGCGGCTACCGGATACCTGCAGGGTACAACTACTACAACTACTAAGGGGCTAACGCCCCTTGGTCTTTTCTTTTTAGCTTCTTTTTCGCTCTTTCTTTTTTGTTTCGATGGCTTAGCGCAAGCTATGCAATAATTCTGCAAAGAAAGAGCCCAAGACCGGAGACTCCGGACTGGATACCGCAGACCCTAACCGACCTGCGAGCCGCTTGCAATGTCCCTGTCAACGGTGATGAGCGACAGCTCGCCGTCCTTGCCTGCGGCAAGGAGCATCCCCTGGGATTCTACGCCCCTTAGTTTAGCGGGCTCAAGATTGGCTACTACGATTATCTTCTTGCCCTTCAGGTCTTCGGCCTTGTAGCCGGCGCGGATGCCGGCGACGATTTGCCGCTTCTCCCCGCCGACGTCTATGTCCAGCACGAACAGCTTGTCCGCGTTCGGGTGCGGCTTAGCGTCCAGTATCTCGGCGACCCGCAGGTCCAGTTTCTCAAAGTCCTCGTATTTGACCATTTTCTTGATGGGTGATTTAGGCTGATTTGCGGGACAGCTGGCGAGCTTTGGCTGGGGCGGCTTTTGGCCGGCCGGCTTCTCCACCATCTTCTTCCCCAGTTTATCCATTTGCGCCTTTATCTCGCTCTCCTCTATCTTCCTGAAGATGGGCTTTACCTCGCCTATCTTGTGCCCCGGAGTTAGCACCGCTGCCGCGGCGCTGGCCCAATCGTGCTTTTCCGGCGCGCAGCCCAGCTGTTTAAAGAGCTCGGCGCACGAGAACGGCATGAACGGCTCGGCGAGTATCGTGAGCGACCTCGCGAGATTGACGCCTATGTAGATAGTGTTCTCGCTCCCGGGCGCGGCCTTCCACGGCTCCTTCTTCTGGAAGTACTCGTTGCCGGCGCGGGATAGAGCGAGGATTTCCTTCAGCGCCTCTGTGAAGTCGTAGTCCTCAAGGAGCTTTGTTATCCGCGAGTGCGACTCTTTCAGCCTCGAGAGCATCGCCTCGTCGGCAGGGTCCAGCTTGCCCGGCTTTGGGACTTCGCCCCCGAACTTGCTCTTGCAGAAGCTCAGCACGCGGTTGATGAAGTTGCCGTAGTTGCCAATCAGCTCGCTGTTTATCTTGTCGCCGAACGCCTGCCACGAGAAGTCGATGTCCTCGGCGAGGCCTGCAGCTGAGATGAGGAAGTATCTAAGGTAATCTGGCGGGAACGCCTTGAGATAATCGGCAAGCCAGACTACATGATTCCGCGAGGTGGACATCTTCTCGCCCTCAAGGGTGAGAAATCCTCCTGCCCTTACCGCAGCCGGCGGCGGGAATTCCCCCTCCGCCAGGAGCATCGCCGGCCAGAAGAGGACGTGGTGGTAGATGATGTCCTTCCCTATGAAGTGGACTACTTTGCCGTTCCAATAGTCTTTCCAGTCCTTAAGGATCTCCTTTGAGAACGACGCGTATCCTATCGGCGCGTCGAACCAGACGTAGAAAACTTTATTCTTGGAATCCTTATTAGAATCATCGGGTATCTTTACCCCCCAATCCATGTCGCGGGTGATGTCCCAGTCAGCGAGTTCGATGAGCCACGGTTTTGCATAATTCCGCGCATTTTCTGAAATGTCTTCATTCTGCAGGTATTCCTCGAGCTGGTCTGCAAACTCGGAGAGCTTAAAGAAGAAGTGCGTGGTTTCCTGCATCTCCGGGGCCCCGCCGCAGGAGTAGCACTGCGGGTCTTTGAGTTCGGTGAGAGTCAGATGGCGGCCGCAGCCTTCGCAATGATCACCACGGGCCTTAGCCCCGCAGTGAGGGCAGATGCCGACGACGTAGCGGTCAGGAAGGAAGCGCGAGCACTTCGGGCAGAAGAGCTGTTTCACCGGCTTCTCGGTGATATAACCCGCGTCGCGGATTTTTATGTAAAACTCCTTGGCGAGGTCATGGTGTACCTTCTTTGAAGTCTGGGAGAAGTTGTCGAATGCTATCCCCAATGCCTTGAGCTCATCACCGATTACCTTGTGGTACTTATCGGCGACGTGCTGCGGCGTAGTCTTCTCCGATTCCGCCTTTATCACTATCGGCGTCCCGTGCTCGTCGGTGCCGCACACGAACTTGACGTCCTCGCCGCGGGCGCGCAGGAACCGGGTGTATATGTCCGCAGGTATGTATGTCGAGCGGACGTGCCCGAGGTGCATGGGTCCGTTGGCGTATGGGAGCGCCGAGGTGACGAGAGTTTTCATTTGTAGTGTAAAGTTTTGTAGTGTAAATCGCAGACTATGTTCGTAGCGTAACTTTGTAGCGTAACTGCAGAAACAGCCTAATATGTAGCGTAAGCGGCTTAATTTGCGGTTTTGGGGGTAAAAATGGCTGAATACGCGCGGGTTAAGGAAAAAAGGATCCCGGCATTCCCCCTGCATTGCAGGTTCATACCGGGGAGTTGATGTGAATTATTGCTTGTTACGCCTTAAAAGCGGGATAGTTGTCTAATCAGTCTCGCAAGCAATTGCCCTTGATGAAGCTCTCGCCCATCACAAAGAACCTTAGTTTGTTTCTCAGCTCGGTTGAGTAGCCGTAGGGTATGAATGCGCTGAAAACTTCCTTCCCATAGCCCGTTATGATTTCAGCGGAGGGAATAAAATCCGTGTCGCCCGAGACCAATATGCAGCAATCGCACTCATCCTTCAG
Source organism: Candidatus Altarchaeota archaeon (assembly GCA_041306005.1). Taxonomy (GTDB): domain Archaea; phylum Altiarchaeota; class Altiarchaeia; order JAFGQM01; family JAFGQM01; genus JBFYKJ01. Next base: position 13,906 of record JBFYKJ010000011.1, read on the forward strand.
GACGCAAAGGTTTAGCATGTCGACGGCGATCATTACATCGATGCCTTTTTCCTTCCGAGTCATAGGCTGCAGCTTTCTTGTATGGACCGTGAATTTTGGCAGAGATGCAACTCTGTCCAGAAAATGCATATGACGACGATAGGTTTCTTCGCCGTCATGTATGCTTGGAATCGAGTTGTAGTATCGGGCTGCCCCCATCTCACAGTCAAAATGCCTGCACACTGACTCTGAAAGTCTTGAAAGGTCGATTTGACCGGGCTTAACTGAAAAAGACTTCAGGTTGTGGTAGAGATTGTTCCCGTCGATAAATGCGATAGCTCGCCTCTTGGACATTATAGCTCCAAGGAGGTCGGAACAAAAGGAGAGTGAGAAGCCCGGCATTCCCCCTGCATTGCAGGTTCATACCGGGGAGTTAATTGGCAATATAGACGCTTTCGGCTTAAAAACAAAATCCCCGTATCATATACGAATGGGTTTTCTCGCTTTTTCTCGCCTCCGGGGGTAATTAACGTATGGACCCGGTCCGGACCAAGCGCGGCCACTCGCTCGGCGGGAAGTTCGCCTACCGCGAGGGCCCGATGGGCCGGGCGATAAAGACTCACAAGAGCTTCAAAAGGCTGGAGAAGCTGCAGGAGGAAAAGGTCGCCAGGCTCGAGGAAAGGAACCGCAAGCTGCGCCCCGAAGTCGCTGAAGTGATGAAAGCCATGCAGGCCGGCACCGCGACCGACGACCAGGTCAGGCGCACCCTGGCGAAGATGGAAACCTCGCTCAGGCTGGTCAACCGCGCCCTGGACCATGAGAAGACTTACTTCGGGCCCGTGACGTTTGACAGGCCCGAACCGGAGTTCCGCCGCTCGGTGGACCGCCTCGACAGGCTCTACTCGCTGCTCGTGTTCAGGCACAGCGGGAGGCGCAGGCCCGCCGGGGAGCGCAAGATAGTCAGGGAAAAGGTAAGGAGGATATATGGAGGGGACAAGAAGGTAGTATCGCTAACGCCTAACAAAAGAGTGGTCCCGCTCAAGCCCGAATAACCATAAGATGGCTATCCCAATCAAAACAAAGAGCGGCAAGTCGCTAGGTGGCAAGTTTGTTTATTGGGATCAGAAGGGTGCGCTAAGGACCCATAAAAGCTTCAGGAAGATGTGGGACGCGCAGGAGAAGAGGCACGAAGAAGCGATGGGTCATTGGAAGAACGAAAGCGCATACATCGAAAAGGTCCTGGAAGCTGCCCGCAAGGGCGATGTCCCCGAACGGCAGCTGAATGAAGCCCTTAGAAGAACACGGGCTTCCGGCGAGCTGCTGAAGCGCACAATGAAACATGAGCCTTACTTCA
>JBFYKJ010000012.1:0-7374 GCA_041306005.1 Candidatus Altarchaeota archaeon
CCCGCTTTGTAAAGCGCATCATCCACTCTCTTTAAGACCCTGGTAAACTCGTCTTCCGGCTGGCCTGCCCCGCGGTATATGGTGATGAACTTGCCGGTCTGGTACGGCGCCGCCTTGGATATGTCGCCCAACGTCTGGGCCTTTAGCTTCTCCATGTTGCGGACCACTTTGTGCTCCATGCGCTCGTCGCGCAGTATGGGGAGGACTACTTCTAATATCTTTTTCGCCTGGTGGACGTTCTTGGCCGAGACTCGCGCCTTCCAGTCGGGCACAAGGTGCTCTTGGCCCTTGAAGAAGCCCGTCTTCACCTTCATCCGGGACGGGCCGCTGTACTGGCTGAAGACGTCGCCCGCGGAGTAATCGCTGGGCGGGAGCATATCAGCGAACTCCCGGGGCTTTCGGTCGCCTATCTTCTTCGGAAGCCTGTTGTGCCATCTAGACTCAGGCATAAGGCTATCTTAGAAAGAATGCGTAAAAATAGGGAATCGGCTTTTACAGCCGTATCTCAAGCGCATCCTTCGGATGCGCAACGATACGCCTTTACAGGCGTATCTCCACGTGCACGTCCTTGGGGATCTGTATCCTCATGACGCGCCTTAGGGCCTTCTCGTCGGCGGCGATCATCACGAGGCGCTTGTGTATCCTCATCTCCCAGCGCTCCCACGTGTTCCTTCCCTCGCCGTCCGGTGATTTCAGGGTTGTGATCTTGAGTTTCTTGGTCGGAAGCCTTATTATGCCGGACACATCTACGTCGGCCTTCTTAGCTATGTCGATTATCTGGCTGCAGATGTCGTCCAGCTTCTTCTCGTCTCGTCCTATCAGCTTTATCTTAGCCTTTTGCATCTTGTCTGAAAGGACTCCCAAATCCCTGATGGGAACCCTTGCGGCCCTTGCGAGCCTGTGAGCGTGAAACCTGTGATGCCATGAACCGCGCCCGTCGGCGCGGGGGATGATGTTGTGAGCGTGAATTGATGAAGATAGGATAAAAATGAAATAAAACGAAAAAATAAAAACAAAAGGGAAGTAAGGGGAAGCCCCTTACTTCTTCGGAACCACGTCTATGACCATGCCTGCGGCCACAGTCTGCCCCATGTCCCGGATCGCGAACCTGCCGAGTGGCGGGAACTCCGAAGCCTTCTCGATGCACATCGGAGTCATCGGCTTCACCTTTATGATAGCCGCGTCGCCCGTCTTGATGAAGTCGGGCTTCTCCTGGAGCACCGCACCCGTCGCCGGGTTCAGCTTCCTAACGATCTCGGTCACCGTGCACGCAACCTGCGCCGTGTGGCAGTGGAAGACGGGCGTGTAGCCCGGGGCGATGACGCTTGGGTGGTTCAGGACGATTATCTGCGCCGTGAACTCCTCAGCGACTGTCGGAGGCTTCTCCGGGTCGCCGCATACGTCGCCGCGCCTGATGTCGTTCTTGCCGACACCCCTTACGTTGAAGCCTACGTTGTCGCCCGGCCCGGCCGTCGGCACCTGCTCGTGGTGCATCTCGATGCTCTTCACCTCGCCGACCACTTTCATCGGCATGAAGATCACCTTCTGGCCCGCCTTCAGCGTACCCGTCTCGACACGCCCCACGGGGACCGTTCCGGCTCCCGTGATGGTGTAAACGTCCTGGATCGGCAGCCTCAGCGGCTTGTCGGTCATCTTCGGCGGCACTGTCAGCTTGTTCAAGGCCTCAAGGAGCGTCGGGCCGGTGTACCACGGCATGTTCGCGCTCTTCTTCGTGATGTTGTCGCCGTTGTAGGCGGATATCGCGAGGAACGGCACTTCGTCAGGCTTGTAGCCGACGGACTTGAGGAGCTTTGTTACGTCCTCCTTGGCCTTGTCGTGCGCCTTTTGGTCGTACTTGGCCGCGTCCATCTTGTTCAGCGCGACGATGAGCTGCTTCACGCCGAGCGTTTTAGCCAGGAACGTGTGCTCCTTTGTCTGCGGCTGAACGCCGTTGACCGCGTCTATCACCAGCACCGCTGCGTCGGCCTGAGAGGTCCCCGTTATCATGTTCTTAACGAAGTCCCTGTGGCCCGGCGCGTCGATTATGGTGAAATAGAACTTGTCGGTCTTGAACTTCTTGTGGGCGACGTCGATTGTAACGCCCCGTTCTCTTTCTTCCTTCAGCTGGTCCATGACGAAGGCGAACTCGAAAGTCGCCTTACCTATCTTCGCCGCCTCCGCTTTCAGGTTCTTTATCGCCTGCTCGGAGATTTCGCCGTGCTCGTAGAGCAGCCGGCCGACCAGGGTCGACTTGCCTGCGTCTACGTGACCTATGGTCACCAGGTTCAAGTGCGGTAATTCAGCCATTTTGTTTCACCTTTGTATTTGTTGTATTTTGTTATAGTCAATCCGAATCGATTGCATAATTAACGTAAAGCTTAGTTAATGCCCAATATAAACCTAATCCGCGTAGTCCGCAGCCGTCGGCGGCCTCGGGTCCAGCCCCTTCCGCTTCCGTATGCCGGAAATGACGTCCCCCTGCAGCTCCCTCGGGACCATCTCAAAGCCCGCGTTCTCCATGGACCAGATGACGTTGCCCTCTGTCGCAGAGCGTATGTCGCCTGCAAAGCCGAACATCTCGGCGACGGGCACCTTCGCGTCTACGAAGCAGAGTTCGCCTTCTTGGCGCATGTCGAATATGACGCCCCTTCTCGCCTGAACGTCCCTTGACGCGCCGCCCATGAACTTTGACGGCGTCTGTATGTAGACGTTCTGCTTCGGCTCCAGCATGCCCGGGCCGGCCTCAAGCATGCCCCTGTAGATGGGGTTCCTGACCGCCGGGTATATCTGCGCTGGGCCCCTGTGGACCGCGTCCTCGTGGAGTTTCACATCCGTGAGCTTGACCTTGACCTTGGTGCACGGCTCTTGCGCCAGCGGGCCCTTCTTCATGACCTGCTCGAAGGCGTCCATGACGAGCTCTATCACCTCGTCCAGGTGTTGTATCCCCTTTGTCGCATCTACAAGCATGTTGCCGTGGAATATGTCCCTGACCTTCTTTGCCTCTTCCTTCTCCATGCCCATCTCGGCCAGCTGCTGCCAGATGTCCTTTGAGTCCTTCTTCCGGCCCTCGGAGAATTTCCCCTCGCATATGCCCTTGTATATCTCGTCCTCGAGAGCCTCGACTATGAAGAAGAAGTCGTTGTGCTTGTTCGGGCTTCTCCCGTGCTCCTCGCCGCTCTGCTTGCCGACAGTCTCCCTGTAAACTACTATAGGGTTGCTGGTCTTTATCGGGACGTTCCTCTCCTTGTTTATCCTGTATTCGACGATCTCCAGGTGCAGTTCCCCCATTCCTGAAATCAGGTATTCACCGGTCTCCTCGTCGATCAGGACCGTCAGCGTCGGGTCTGCCTTGGCAAGCGACCTCATGACCTCTATCAGCTTTGGCAGGTCGGCCGGGTTCTTCGGCTCGACAGCTTTGGTGACCACCGGCTCCGAGAAGTGCTTTATCGATTCGAACGGCTCCATGACGTCTTCTGACAGCGTGTCGCCGGCGAATGTATGCTTGAGCCCGACTATCGCGACTATGTTGCCCGCGCCCAGCTGCTCGATGTTTATCCTGTCGGCCGCGATGTACACGCCGAGCTGCTGCACCCGCATCCTTTGCTTTGACCCGTTGGAGTATATCTCCATGCCCCTCTTGATGGTGCCGGAGAATATCCTGCCCGTTGTGATCTCCCCCGCCTGCGGGTCGATTATGATCTTTGTCACCATCATGGCGAATTTTCCGTCGTCCTTGCAGGCCTGCATGTCCTTGCCTATCGGGCCCTCCATGTCGCCGTGCCAGATGTTCGGCACGCGGTATTTCTGCGCCACCACGGGGCTTGGCAGGTGCTTGACCACCATGTCGAGGAGAACCTCATGCAGCTTTGACTTCTTTGCAAGCTCGTCCTGCTTCTCCTGCGCGCAGTAGTCCATGATGTCCTTGAACGTGATGCCGACTTTTTGCATGTAGGGTATCGACGTCGCCCAGTTGTTCCTTGCCGAGCCGAACGCGACCTTGCCGGACTTGACGTCCACGAGCCACTCGGTCTTGAACTCCTCGGGGGCCATCTGGGCTATCAGGCGGTTCACCTCGTTGATGATTTTTGTGAACCGCTCCTGCATGGCTTCCGGCGTCAGCTTGAGCTCGTTTATCAGCCGGTCGACCTTGTTGATGAAAAGTAACGGCTTTACCTTCTCCCTAATGGCCTGGCCGATGACCGTTTTTGTCTGCGGCATGACGCCCTCCGCGGCGCACACGACGATTATCGCGCCGTCAACGGCCCTCATCGCGCGCGTCACGTCGCCCGAGAAGTCCACGTGGCCCGGGGTGTCTATCATGTTGATCACATAGTCCTGGCCGCCGGACTTGTGCACCATGGAGACGTTGGCGGCGTTGATGGTAATCCCCCGGGCCTTCTCCTGTTCGTCGTAGTCCATGACGCAGGCGTCGCCCGCCAGCTCTTCCGAAAGCAGGCCGCATCCAAGGAGCATGTTGTCCGAGAGCGTGGTCTTGCCGTGGTCGATGTGCGCAGCTATGCCCATGTTCCTGATGCGGTCCTTGTTCCCCATCAGGCCTACGACCTTTTCCACCATCTGTTCCCGGCGGCCCATCTTTCGGTTTCTTAGGTTATTATCAAGTCCCGGGTTTCGGGTCTTGAGTTGTGTATTATGTTAGGATGAACAAATCGGCTGAGAAGAAAGGTTTACCTCGCAGACTGCGCTATCCTCTCCATCTCTTCCTTCTTCTTGATGGCAAAGGACTTTGGGTCGTTCTTCGACGCCTCGATTATCTCGCTCGCGAGCTCGTTCTCGATGCTCGTCTTCTTGTTGAAGCTGTTGCCGTAGGCGGCGACTACCAGGTTCTTGAGCGCCAAGTCTATCCGCCTCATCGGGGCGACGTCCACGGCCTGGTGGTAGTTCACGCCGCCGTATATGATGGTGGTAGTCTCCTCCCTCGGGGCCGCGTTCTGTATCGCGTCGACGAGCACCTGTATCGGGTTTCTCTTCGTCCTCTGCTCTACGAGCTCGAACGTGCCCTCTATTATCTTCATCGCAAGCGACTTCTTGCCTGTCGCGCCCGCGCCCCTCATGTACTTGCCCGCGAACTTCTTCGAGCCGACGCTGCTTCTCATGACCTTGTTGAGCAGCCTCTCGACGACATTGACATCGGCCTTCCAGAACCTCTTCTTCGAGTGCTTGCCGCCGCTGTGCGGTATTAGCACCGGGTCCACGTTCAGGTAACTGCGCAGGCCGGCGTCGACGACCTCGACGTCGTAGCCCCACCGCCCAAAGAGCTTGATGTCGCCCGTCCCATAAGCACCCGCACTAGCCATCTTATCGTCTATAAGCTTACTTTCTGGCCTTCTCGGCCTTGCCCCTCACCAGTTGTTGCAGCGACTGGTTGTTTACCTTGATTATCTTGTATCTCACGCCGGGGATGTCGCCGTACGATCTCCCCTTCCTGCCGCCGATGCCCTCGATAAGGACCTCGTCGTGCTCGTCGATGAATGTGATCGCGTGGTTGCGCGGGGCGAACGCCGTGATCGGCTTGCCGGTGAATATGAGCTGGACCTTCGCGCACTTCCTGATGGCCGAGTTCGGCTGCTTGGCCTCGATGCCTACTTTCTCAAGCACGATGCCCCTGGCCTGGCTCCTGCCGTGAAGCGGGTCGTGCTTCTCCTTGAGCCTAAGCTCGCGCCGGATGTACATCTCGTCGTACCAGCGGAAGTGGCTCCTGTTGTCCTGCAGCTTTTTGGCCGCAAACTCACCGTTTCCCATATTCAATATCCAAGGATAAATTAGCCCAAACCTCAGGGACATGCCCGTCGGTCTGCACTAAGTCCTCAGAAAAAGGCGGTAAATTAGAAGCATCTCGTATAAAAAGATATGTCCGGAATGCGCATCGGGGCAAACAGCGGGCGGGATTACGCGGCGTAATAAAGCCGGCCTGCCATCCCGCCTTTGTGCATGCGGTTTACCATCTCTCTTTCTTCCGCTTGGTGAAGTACGCTATCTGGTTGCCTATGAGGTGTATCGCCGGCGTGAGCACCAGGAGTATTATGAACTCCTCGAGTATTATCCACGTCGGCGCGAATACATATGCGAAGAGCAGCGAGCCGAAAACGAGGTCCAGCTGGTCGACCCCCCAGAGCGGCGCCCCCCGGGCAAGCCCGAGGCGGCGTTTAAAGAAGCTGGCGACAAGGTCCCCGATCAGCGCGCCGGCGCCTATGTAGAGGCCGAAGAGCGGGTCGGTTATCTTAAAGTTGAAAACGCCGTAGTAGGTCTGGCTGAGGGGGCCGGATGACGAGAGCATGAACCACATCAGGCCGAAGAGAAGCCCCGCAAGCATGCCTATGAACATGCCCCGCCACGTCTTCCCGTCGCCGAACACGCGGTTGCCGCGAAAGCTCCTGCCGAAGTCGAGTGGCTTGCCCCCGCCGAAGACCGCGAACGCGTTGGCGCAATAGCCCGGGCTAATGTAGTATATAGCATGCAGTATCGCGGCAAGTATCCACATTTTTGCTCGGTAGGATTATGCGGGGGTATGGAAATAAGTTATGTGGATTAAGGAGGGGCATAGAAGTGGGGGGTAAAGAACGCGCGGCGCGCTCAGTCGACGGCCCTTCGCTTTATCGCGACGATATAGCCCGCTACCTTGTTCCGGAGCGGCTTGCTCTGCGCGGTGGTCAGCTCGCTGACCTTCTTCTTGTTAGCTTCGAAGTCCTCGGAGAACTCGTCCGGATACACCTCCAGCAGCTTCTTGCTGGCCCGCTTTATGTTCTTGGTCTTTACTCGTCCCATCTTGAGGTTTATGTTTGTAGGTGGTTGTATAAAAAACAAATGGCGGTCAGTCACTTGCCGGGGAACCGCGGCTTCTCGGGGGGCTTGTGCTTGTGGAGAATGCTCCTGTACACCCCCGACACCGATGTTTCGGCGGGCATCTTGCCGTGCAGCTCGAACCAGGTGTTCTTAGACTCGTCGTGGGAGGTCTTGCTCTCCATGATCTTGCTGACCGCGGTGGAAAGCTCTGTATTCGCCGTCTTCGACCATGCGCTCAGGGCATCTTGCGGCTTCCTAGGGGCGGCTAATAACGTGCGCGCCGCCTTTTGAGCCTCGTTATGCGCCACCAGGCTTTGCGGGTCCTTCTTGTCGACGCCTTTGTGCCATATTGCCAAAACTGCCTTCTCACCCTTCTTAGGGTCGGCCAATGCGTCCAGGTACTGCGTCACTAATGCTACCCGCCGTATAGCCGCATGATGCTTGTCCAGCCCGGAGCCGTTTGCCATGCCTATCGATAATCTATTCGATAATCTATTACTTATGCACAATAAAAGGGGCGGGTTTGATTATTTTGGTTTTTCCGGCCGCCTCATGCCCCGGCCTTCAGGGACC
>JBFYKJ010000013.1:0-4263 GCA_041306005.1 Candidatus Altarchaeota archaeon
GCCCTTGTGGCATCTAGGTCTATCACCGCGTTCGTGAAACGTGAGTTCGTAATCACCGGCCACTCCTTCTGCGCCGGGTCTACGTAGCATGACTTGACCCCCATGGAAGCGATCGCCGCCGATAAGACTCTTACCGACGTCCTCTCCCCCATCGCGGCTATATCGTCCTTCTGTTTCGGCGTGTATTTCCCGTCAGTGGATTTTTCCAGCGCGTCAAGCAGCCCGTTCGTGGTCTTGCCCATGGCGGACACTACCACAGCTACCTCATGCCCCCTCTCCACCTCTTTAACGACGCTCCGGGCGGCGTTCCTTACCTTCTCGCCGTCCCCAACGGATGTGCCGCCGAACTTAACGACCTTTCTAGCCATAAGAGATCGCCTAAATTTGGAGAAGGGGACTTAAAAACATGAGCCGGGTGTTCGCTTAAAATATCAGGCGCCTTCCTGCTTCCGGAGCCACTCGTCCAATTCTGCCTGCGCCTTGGCCAGAGCCTTGGCTTTCCTATCCCCTACTATTTCCGTTTCCAGCCTTCGCTCTTCCGCCTCTTTGGCCCGCCGTATAAGCCCGTCCATGCGCTTGATCCTCTCGGCCTGCTTGGCCATCTCGGCCTCCCTATTCGGGGCGGCGTGGCGCTTGCCACCGGCGGGCGATGGCATCTCGTGGGGCTTTTTGATATTGGCCATTTGAAGGCGTTTATACTATCCGATAAGCTAATTAAATATGGACGTCGTGGTACTGCGTCTCTCCCACCGCGCCGAGCGCGACAAGAGGGTGACGACGCATTTAGGCTTAGTAGCCCGGGCGTTTGGCGCCTCCAAGTTAATATCTACCGGGCTGAAGGACGGCCACCTGGTAGACTCGATAAACCGGGTCGTCGAGTCCTGGGGCGGCCCGTTCGAGATCGAGTTCGCGCCCGGCTGGAAGCCCGTAGTGTCGAAATACAGGAAGGCTGGCTACATAATCGTCCACCTGACGATGTACGGCCTGCCTGTGCAGGACAAGATCGCGGAAATAGCCAAAGGCAAATCGGGGAGGATACTCATTATAGTCGGCGGGGAAAAGGTGCCCTTTGAGGTCTATCAAGAGGCCGATTACAACATAGCGGTCACGTCGCAGCCCCATTCGGAGATATCCGCGCTGGCGGTGCTTCTTGACAGGCTCTTCGCCGGAAAGGGGCTGTCAAAGAAGTTTAAGGGTGCCCGCCAGGAGATAACCCCGCAGGAGTGCGGCAAGAAGGTCACGAGTCTTTGAATCTACCCATTAGGCCAGAGCCTTGTGAATTTGGCTTGGGTCTCACGCGCCCGGCTTGAACTTCCCGGCCGCCGGCCTGACTTTTATCACCACGTCGCTTGCCGCCATGTCCCCGAGCCTCTGCTTCTTGACAGTTGTCAGTACCAGTATGCCGCCTATAAGATAGAGTATGAACCCGTCAACCATCCTAAGGGCATTCCTTACGAGCGCCCTGCCGATGCCTATAGGCTTCCCGTCATAGCCAACGACCATTATGCCCAGCGCCATCTTGCCCACGGTCTGGCCCTTCAGGCCCTCCATGAGCGAGTAATAGATGAAGTATGCCGCCAGCATGCCCAGTATGCCGAGATAATATAATCCAATCGACCTATTCGCCAGGGCAAGATAGTTGAACACCAAGAATATCAGGCCCATAGGCAATAGCCTCACAAGCGTATCCAGCAGATAGGCGGCGAACCTCTCGGCGAGCCCCGCATATTCGTATTCCTTGGCCATGGCGGTATTGCGCGCGACTGCGTCGCATACAATTTTCGCGGTGTTTCTTATAAACTTTGCTCGTTTGCTATAACCCCGCGGTTTTTTTTATACGCGCTGCGCTAACGCCAAATCGATTATCCCGGCGCATATGCAAAAACGCCCCGAAAAACGCCCGTTATGCCCATCCAAATCGAAATGTTTTAATTGACTAAGTTTCTAATTAACCCTCATGGGGGAAAAGGACGCGCTCATCTCGGAGATTCTCTACGAGATGGTCGGCAACGAGGGCATCAAGATCCTGAACTCGCTGAGCAAGCCCGCCACCGACCTCAAGATATCAGAAAAGACCCAAATCCCCATCACCCGCATCCGAACGACGCTCAACCTCCTGCATAAGTATAACATAGTTTCTTACAACTCCTCCCGCGACGAGGAGAAAGGCTGGTTCAAGTATACGTGGGAAATGAACCGCGACGCCGTCGCCCCGAGCGTCCGGAACTTCTTGACCACCAAGATGCTCAAGCTCAAGAGGGATTTCCAGGAGATAAGCCAGGTCGACTTCTTCAAGTGCGAGAACGAGTGCATGAGGATGAGCTTCACCGAGGCGTACGACCTCAACTTCCGCTGCTCGAAGTGCAATGCGATGCTAAAGCCCGTAGACTCCGGCGCCGAGAGCCGCCACATGAAGCGGGACATGACGAGAGTAAAGAACATGCTCGAGACCCTGGGCCCTTCTCCGATGTCGCTACGAAATGTCGGATGAGGGGGTTTGCATGATAGACGAGACCTGGGCCAAAAAAACCCTCAAATCCTCCGGAGTGCCCGATGAGATACTCGGCCATTGCGAAGCGGTCCGCGACGCATGTGCCGCATTCCTGATCCTTCTAAGAAAGAAGAACCCGTCGGTCAGGTTCAACCGCAACCTGGTCCTTGCCGGGGCATTGCTCCATGATATAGGCCGCTCAAAGACCCAGGGGATCGGCCACGCCGTGGCCGGGGCCGAGATAATACGCGCTCTCAACACCGGCAACGACCCTGACATGGAAAAGCTCGCCCTAATCTGCGAGCGGCACATAGGCGCAGGGATACCGAGGAAGGATGCCGTCAAGCTCGGCCTCCCGGACAAGGACTTTATTCCCAGGTCCATCGAAGAGATGATAGTCGCGTACTGCGACAACATGGTGGACGAGGAGGGCGGCAAGTCGATCATCAAGGGCCCGGCATGGGCCGCCGAGCACTATGCCGAGAGGCACGGCGAGGACAGCGAGCCGGCGAGAAGAGTCAGGGAGCTTAACAGGTTCTTTGAGGATTTGCTTTCACGGGAGCGCAGCTGACTGGCGGTTTTGATACCATTACCGCACGCGCTTAGATCACTTAAACAAACAGCACGACGCACAGCCCCAGCGCCATGACAAAAGCAGCGCCCCATGCGCCTTGGTTCCACTCGATGACCCGCGCCCCGTCAAGCGGGGGCAGGGGCAGGAGGTTGAAGACTGCCAGGAGTGCGTTCACGTAGGCTGCTGACCTTGCCCACGCGACGCCCGGGCCCATTGCAAAGAATAGCGCCGCAAGGGCGATGTTTGCTGCGGGCGCGGACAGCGATATCAACCCGCGGTGTCTAGTGCTGGCCTCGCCCTCGGTCACCACAAAGCCCGGCGCGGCGAATATGAACCTGCCGCGGGTTATTATGGCAAAGGCAATCACGAGGACAAGCCCTATCTCCCACAGCTTGTACCTTGACTCAAAGCCCATGGACTGGGCTACGACCTTGTGGGCTATCTCGTGCAGGACTATGCCAAGCACAACGCCCAGTATTATCCCGGAATCGGATATCTTGAATATGTTGAAGGCCAGGACCAGGGTTATTATCGAGATGAGTATAGACACCATCTCCGTGGTGTTGAAATGGATGTGCGCCCCTTGGGCGGGTGCCCCTACTATCCGCCGGCCGTGCGCCAACGGCCTGGCGGCGTGCGTTTTGGCGTGCAGCGGATGGCGGGATTCGGCGTGCGCATGGCCCGTGCTGGCAGGTATATGCTGCGCTTGGCCGCGGGCTGCCAAAATATGCCTCTCCATAGTTATCCTTACGGGCTGTTAACTTACCTGAAGGCTAAGAAAAAAGGCGCAGAAGATTCACGCGTTCTTCTTTTTCTTCTTGTTTGCCGGGTCGTTCCGCTTGGCAGACCTGCCAAAGCCGCACTTTACGCAGACCTTCCTGCCCACGCTGTAACTCTTATAGCCGCATCTTGGGCACTTCTTGTGCCCGTGCGTCCTTCTGCATTTCCGCTGTTCTGGAGCTTCACTCATGTTGGGTAATTTGAGAAATCAGGTTTAAAAACCAGTTTAAGGAAACAACCCGGATTATGCGGCTAACCGGCATACACTGCTTAAGAGATCTGCATACATTGCTTAAGAGCTCTGGATACCTTGCTTAATAGATCCGCATACCTTGCTTAATAGATCTAACCCCTGGGCCTACACTATCTCGTCCACGAACTGCTTCGCGTCAAAAGGCCTTAAATCGTCGTACCCCTG
>JBFYKJ010000014.1:0-3671 GCA_041306005.1 Candidatus Altarchaeota archaeon
GCCGCCTCGTTGCCGGCGACCATCTCCTCGCCCGGGCGAACGCCCGTCTTCTCGCCCAGTTTCCTTTCGAATGAGGACAACAGGGAATAACCCAGCAGGAAATAAGCCTTGTTGCCCTTGATGAGTTCGGTTATCGGGGTGTTTTCCCACTTCTTCCTCTGGGTTATCGCTTCGAAGCGCGGCTCGCAGAGCTCGAGTGCGACGTATTTGGGCTTCTCGCGCAGGACGGTCTCCCTGACCTCGTCCACGCTCGCCCTGGAGACGTGGGCGGTGCCGACTAGGATGGTGGAAGATCGGCGGTCTTCAGTCTTGGGCCCGAACTTGCCTTCGGCAAGTTGGGCAGAGGTTCGCCCTTGGCGAACCTCTTGTCCTGGGTCCTGCTTTTGGTCCTGTTCGGGCTTTCCCGCATCCGGTCTAGGGTTCTGACTTGGCACGCCCTTATTTAAAACTCATCGGTAAAATACCGCCATGGTCTGGGAGTTCATAGCGCAGAACTGGGGCTGGTTCGCTTTCCTCGCGGTGTTCCTAGCGTGCATCCCGCTGATGCGCAGGCTCCCGGACACGCAGGTCATCGCTAAGTTCATATTCAAGATAAATTCCAAGCGCGGCATCCGGATGATGGACGATGCCGCCGCGAGGAGGCCGGGCTTTTGGACCGGAGTCGGCGACTTCGCAATCGCGATACTGTTCTGCGGCGTCGGGTCCGCGTTCGTCGCCGGCCACGCCGGCAGGCGGGGCAGGCAGGCGCTTCTCGCATCCCTGGCGTTCCTTTCGGCGTTTGCTTACCTGGGGCCGACGTGGGTCTCATTCTTCCCGTTCGCGATAGTGCTCCAGCCGAATATGCTCGCCCTTCTCGTTTCGGTTTTGGCGGGCGTTGCGGCGTATAAGGCGGCCCCCCGCCTCTCGGCGGGCAAGGCATCGCTCGCAGCATTCATCCTGGGCACCCTCTTCTTCTCGTCGCCCTACCTGATGAACTACGCGGTGACGGGCAGCCTCACGACCCTCGCGATAGGCCTGATGGTCGGCACCCTCGGCCTGCCCACGATAATCATATCCGGCCTGACCATGCAAGCCGGCAGCATAGCCACGGGGGCGTCGGACAAGCCGGGGATAAACATAGGCTACCCGAGCGTCGAGAACGGGAACCTGGTGCTGAAATACTCGGGCACCGACATACAGATACCCTTCTTCCCGGACATCTTCCTGGCATTCGTCCTCATGCTCGTCCTTCACGAGGGCTTCCACGGGCTTGTCGCGCGGGCGCAGAAGATACCCATCAAGAACACCGGGCTCTTGTTCGCCAGCATAGTGCCGCTGGGCGCGTTCGTCGAGCCCGACGAGGGCGTTTTCAAGAAAACATCGCCCGTCAAGCGGATGCGCGTGTACGCGGCGGGGTCGTTTGCCAACATATTCGTGGTCGCGTTCGCCGCGTTCCTTTTGGGCGGCCTGATGGTGATCTCGGGGAGCGTGGCGTCGGACGGGTTTGTGGTGGGGAACGTGATAGCCGGCACCCCGGCCGACGGGGCCTTTGAGCCCGGCCAGGCGGTGAAGAGCGTGGACGGGGTCCCGATGCGCTCTTTCGACGACTTCTCGGTATTCATGGCGGGCACGCGGCCCGGCCAGAACGTCACGGCGGTTGTTGGGGATGCTGCGGGGGCGGACAAGGAAGTCTTGGTCACCCTCGCCGCCGGTGACGACGGGCGCGAAAGCGGCTTTATGGGCATCAGGCGCTATACCGACAACATACTGCCCGTGTTCGTGCCGTATGAGCAGGGCCTTGCCAGCGCACACCTGGCCCCCTCGCCGGCGTTGCATGTCTTCATCCTCCTCAAATGGCTCTTCTTCCTGAACCTGATGCTGGGCCTGGCGAACCTTTTGCCCATCAAGCCGTTTGACGGAGGCTTTATCTACGATGCGCTGTTCTCATGGGCCGAAGGGGTCGTCCCCGGCGGGAGGAGGCTTCGCCTCGGCAAGGTGCTGTCCAAGGGCTTTGTACTCCTGATAATCGTGATATTCGCCGTAAACCTGTCGCCGTATGTGCCGTTCTGACACGCTTAGCTTCCCCCCACAGCCCCGGCACAATCCCTTACCCAGCTTCTGCATAGTCCCTTAAACCCCATCCTTAATCTTTTATTCCCTTTGTTTCTAATTAACCGCTTTGGCAGCCCCGTAGTGTAGCGGCCAATCATACGAGGCTTTGGACCTCGGGACCCAGGTTCGAATCCTGGCGGGGCTATTTCAGTCTTCAGTTTACGGTCTTGAGTCTTGTCGTGGCGAGAGGCGAAGACCTTTTATTACCCTTGCATCAATAATCCACTACTATGGTCCTTAGCGCGTCTTTCGGTTCTTACCCGAGGCCTGATGCCCTTAGGGAGTACCAGATAAAGGCCTACGGGCGGCAGAAGAAGGTCGACCACGTGCCGACCAGTGAGGACGAGGCACAGCTCCTTTCCGCCACCCGCGAAGTAGTCGGCGACCAGGCGGGCCTGGACATAATAACGGACGGCCAGCTTGGGTGGGACGATTACCTCGCAAGCGTCGCCGCGGGCTTCTCAGGCCTAAAGATGGGCGGCCTCATCAGGTTCTACGACAACAACACCTATTACAGGCGGCCGACGATAGTCGGGGACATCTCCAACCCGAAGCCGTCGCTGAAGAAGGATCTTAGCCTCCTCAAGAAGCTGAACCCCGGGTCGAAGCTGAAGGCCGTCATCCCCGGGCCGTACACGCTCTGCGAGCTCTCCGAGGACAAGCACTACGGGGACAAGCCAGAAGTAGTTGCCGCGTTCGCGGACGCGCTCAAAGTAGAAGTCGCCGCACTGGACGCCGACTACATACAAATAGACGAGCCGTCGCTTTCTTATGATATCGACAAGGACGTCTTTGAGAGCGTCAACGACGAATTGAAAAACCTTGTCAAAGCCGCGAAGGGGAAGACGATAATAGCCACTTATTTCGGCGATTTGAACTCCTGCATAGACGAGGTCGCATCGCTCAAGGCGGATTATGTCGGCATAGACTGCGTCTCGTTCAAGGGCAACTACGAGCTCGCTCTACAGGCGGGGCTAAAGAAGGTACAACTCGGCATCCTCGACGCCCGGAACACGAAGCTGGACGACGCCGTCCATTGCAAGGACATGATAGAGATGCTGGGCTCTGACGACGTCATAATATCCACAAACTGCGGCCTTGAGTTCCTGCCGAGGGAGTACGCCCGAAGGAAGCTCGAACTGCTGTCGAAGCTGGCGAGGGAAGAGGGAAAATAAGACTCAAGACACAAGACCGAAGACACGAATCATACGCATGGCCAAACAGATACTAACCACAACGGTTGTCGGCAGCCACCCGAGGAACCCCGGGGTCGTCGAGGCGGCAAAGAAGGTCAAAGCCGGCGCGATGAAGAAGGCGGAGTACGGCCAGCTTGTAGATGCGGCCACGAAGGTCTGCATCGACGACCAGGTGCGCGCAGGCATAGACATAATCGCCGACGGCGAGCAGGGCCGGGAAGACATGTCGGTCTTCTTCGCCGAGCGGCTGGGCGGCTTTTCCGAGGGCAAATGGGTCAGGATATGGGGAAACAACTACTTCAGGAAGCCTATAGTAACGGACAGGATAGCCTTCAAGGCGCCGATGACCCTTGAGGACTGGGAGTCGGCTAACAAGTACATGGC
>JBFYKJ010000015.1:0-4301 GCA_041306005.1 Candidatus Altarchaeota archaeon
CTATCTTGCAGAACGGCGTGTCATATACTTCAAAGCAGGATCCGCCCTTTAGGACACCCGGGTCGCAGATGTGGACCTTCCTGTGCCTGCCAGAAACCCTGCCCCTGCTATTTATCAGCACCGCCGAGTTGTAGACGCGCCCCCGCTCCCTGAGCTTCCCGCCTATTATGCACCAGATGCCGTGCTCCCTACACTCCTTCCTGACCTCCAATAGGGTCTGCGCGTTCTTCTTGGGCGAATAGAATAGCGCGTGCTCGGGGAAGCACACAAGCTCCGCGCCCTTCTCCTTGGCCCGGCGGATATACCCCTTAATGTCCCTCAAAAGGTCTTTGCTCCCGAAGTCGAGCTGGACTATCGCGATCTGGAATCTCTTTTTTTTGGGCTTGTCTCGTTTCATGGGCTCTGTTTTTCACGGGCTCTTTCTTAATATACGTCTCTGTTCTAAAAAACCATTAAAAAACATGAAAAAACTTCTCATCGACTCCAAGGGCAAGCGCCAGCTTGTCGAAGAGGGCAAGGACCTCCACACGCATGCAGGCGTGATAAAAGAAGCAGACCTCAAGAAGGTCAAGTACTCCGGCGTCGTCAATACCCACACCGGCAGGACCTTCTATATAGTAGAGCCCTCGATGACCGACTTCATCGAGAAGATGCAGAAGCGCGCGCAGATAGTATACCCTAAGGACTCGGCGATGATACTCGCCCTCGCGGGCATCCGCGACGGCTCGAAGGTCGTCGAGGCCGGCACCGGAGTCGCCGGCTTGACCCTCGTTCTTGCAAACGCCGTCCGGCCAAGCGGAAAGGTCCACACCTACGAGGTCCGGAAGGAGCACCAGGACGAGGCGCGAGCCCATCTTGAGGAAGCGGGGCTGATGAAATACGTCGACATGAAGCTGCAAGATGTCTACGAAGGCATCGACGAGAAGGACGTTGACGCCGTCATCCTCGACCTGCCCGAGCCTTGGAAGGCCGCCGAGCACGCGGCAAAGGCGCTCAAGTTCGGGGGCTTCTTGGTGTCGTATTCACCCTCTATAGAACAAGTAAAGAAGTTCGTCACCGCCTTGCCCCCCCAATTCCCGGAGCCAAGCACGATAGAGATCCTCGTCCGCGACTGGGAGATCAGCGAGCAGCGCTGCAGGCCGAACACCCGCATGGTGGGCCATACAGGGTTCATAACGATAGTGAGGAAGCTGCAGGAGTGAAGACTATTTGAACAATCCGCTGAAAATGAAAAAGATACTTCTCGACACAAACTTCTTCCTCACCCCCTTCCAGATGGGCGTCAACATACTCTCAGAGCTTGACCGGGTAATCGACGAGCCCCACGAGCTCATGACCCTCGCGCCAATGAAGGCTGAATTGGAAAAACTGGCCAAGTCCGGGAAGGGCGACGACAAGCTCTCGGCAAAACTCGCACTCACCCTGGCGCGCAACATACCCGTTGTCGACGCCCCCGGCTCCGGCGACCGGGCGATCATCGACTACGTCAAGGCCGCCAAGCCCGGCGACCTCATCGTCGCAACCAACGATTCAGCCCTGAGAAAGACCCTAAAGGCCCTCAGGGTCCGGACGGTCTTTGTCCGCAACCGCAGCAAGCTCGAGCTGGAATAGCTGGCAGAGCGGTTTTGAAAACCTGCACCCCTAGCCGCATTTTACCCGCGGCTTGCATGGATATAATTCCCCCCGCCAATCACCTCCGGCCAAATCCGTTGGATGGAATACCCAGTTGGACGCAAAACAAGACTTTTTATTCCCTTTCTTTCCAAAAAGGTTCGTCTTTCGATAAGTCTAGACATAGTGTGCGCTATTCGCCACCCAGGCGAGGCCCATCAAGGGCACGGCCCCCACGGGCCCGCACGCGCGGACCATATCCCTTAAGGGATACCATCGCGCAGCCTGGGTTTGCGGACATAGACGCGGACGGCGCTCACGATAAACAAAATCCGAAAATGGAACAAAAAGCAAAGTACGGCATTGGGGCGATAGCATTGTTGATAATGATGCTATTGCCATCAGTATCCGGTGCCGCCGGCACGTCGGTAATCGACGTATACTTCCTCGTAAACGGGGAACAAAGGGTGTCGGCGGTATCGACCGGTGACAAGGTCACGGTCATAGCGACAGTGAACAACCTCGGGATGTCCCAGCTTAGCGGCGAGCTGAAGCTGCAGATGGGCTCCGACACGGTGCAGACGCAGATAAGCATCGCCCCGGGAGCGCAGCAGAAAATCGAGCTTGAGTGGACTGCGCCCTCGACAAGCGGCGATGCGGCCATCCGCGCTTTCATAGCCGGGGAGGAGGTCCGGGTATCGCCCTCGAGCATCCACGTCGGGCAGCGGCAGGGTGATTCGCCGCTCATCTACATAATCCCGATAGCCTCGATAGCGGGTTTGGCTTTTGCCTTCATGATGGCCAAGTTCGTCCTGAAGCAGCCTTCCGGGACTAAGAACATGATGGAGGTCGCAGACGCCATCAAAGAGGGTGCTGACGCCTTCCTCAAGAGGCAATACACAACGATATTCATCCTGACAGCCATATTCGCAGTCGTGATACTCGCACTTGTCGGCGGGCTTGTCAGCTTCGCCTCAGGCGCCATGATCGCAGGCGCATTCGTGCTGGGCGCTGCCTGCTCTGGCATAGCGGGCTACATCGGCATGTACGTCTCGGTGCGCGCAAACAGCAAGGTCGCGCAGGCGTCAAGGACCGACGCCAACAAGGCGCTGCAGATAGCCCTCAGGGGTGGCTCGGTGACGGGCTTTATCGTAGTCGTCATGAGCCTTCTCGGCGTTGCCGCGCTGTATTACCTGTACGGCCTCGGCTCCGACCCGAGGGAGACTCCGTTCCTCATAGTGGGCTTCGGCTTCGGCGCAAGCTTCGTAGCGCTCTTCGCACAGCTCGGCGGCGGTATATTCACCAAGGCCGCTGACGTGGGCGCTGACCTCGTGGGCAAAGTCGAAGCGGGCATCCCGGAGGACGACCCGAGGAACCCGGCAGTTATCGCGGACCTCGTCGGCGACAACGTCGGCGACTGCGCGGGGAGAGGGGCTGACCTCTTTGAGTCGACAGCCGCGGAGAACATCGGTGCGATGATACTCGGTGTCGCATTGTTCCCATACTTCGGCATAAACGGCATAATGTTCCCGCTGGTTGCAAGGTCTTTCGGCCTGTTCGCGACAATGCTCGGCATACTGCTCGTCAAGCTGAAAGGCGACGAGGACCCGATGAAGGCCCTCAACCGCGGGTATTACGCGACAACAGTATTTGCGTCGCTCTTCTTCGGCCTTGCGACCTACATGATGCTCGGCAGCCACTGGCTGCCGTTCTTCATAGCGGGCGTGGTCGGCATAATGGCCAGCATATTCATCCTGCTGATAACCATGTACTACACCGACAGGAACTACCGGCCGGTGAAGGAGATAGCCGAGGCGTCAAAGACCGGCGCCGGCACGAACATCATCAGCGGCATGGCGGTCGGCATGGAGTGCACGGCGCTCCCCGCGATATTGCTGGGCATAGCCCTGATCGTCTCGTTCAAGCTGGGCGAGCTGACCGGCCTCCCAAACGGCGGCCTCTACGGCACCGCTCTTGCGACGATGGGCATGCTGTCCACGGCGGCTTACATACTGGCCATGGACACGTTCGGCCCCATAACCGACAACGCGGGCGGCATCAACGAGATGAGCGGCGACGCCCCGGCGAGCGCCGAGAAGATAACGGCGCGCCTAGACGCGGTCGGCAACACGACAAAGGCCTTGACCAAAGGTTATGCCGTCGGCAGCGCGGGCCTTGCGGCCTTCCTGCTGTTCTCGGCCTACCTGGACGAAGTGACTAGATACACGGGCTCCGTGTTCTCGGTAGTGAACCTTGCCCATATAGACGTCTTCGTCGGCGCGCTCCTCGGCGCGATGCTGGTGTTCTTGTTCTCCAGCTTCGCCATACGCGCAGTCGGCAAGACCGCCTCCTGCATAATCCAGGAGGTCCGCAGGCAGTTCAGGGAGATACCCGGCATAATGGAGGGCAAGAACAAGCCCGACTACGCGAAGTGCGTCGACATAACGACGAAGGGCGCCCTCAAGAACATGGTGGTGCCCGGCGTCCTTGCAGTCGCAACGCCCATCGCAACCGGTTTGCTCATCAAGTATGCCTTCATGGGCAGCCCGGGTTCGCCCGGCGCGGAGTCCGTGGCCGCCTTCCTGATGGTCGGCACCATAGCCGGCGTCATGATGGCGAACATGATGAACAACGCGGGCGGCGCGTGGGACAATGCGAAGAAGTACATCGAAGAGGGCGTCTACGGCGGC
>JBFYKJ010000016.1:0-7894 GCA_041306005.1 Candidatus Altarchaeota archaeon
TTAATTCTCCCCCCCGCTAATTAACCCATGCCAGACGAGAGGAGGATACTTGAGGAGGGCAAGAAGCTGCTTGAGGAGTTCTCAGACGCCCTAGGGGGCGTGCCGGACACAAAAGAAACGCACTATGTCGTCGACCTGAAGAATGTCACACGGCAGGATGCTCCCGGGAAGTGCGACCCGGCCTTCAGGAAGAAGTTCGAGAAGCTCGCCCCGAAGTGGGACTTCGGTTACGTCAAGGTCGAGAAGAAGAGATAGAGCGGATTAATCGAAGATGACCGAGCACCTGATGAAGCTTGCGGAATCCAAGGACAAGTTCAACGCGTTCATCAGGAGGTATCCCGAACAGGCCCGAACCCAAAGCGATGCGGCTAAAGGCAGTCTCGCCGGCAAGGCGCTTGCAATCAAGTCGAACATCTGCGTGGACGGGTTCCTGGCTTCATGCGCGTCAAAGACGCTAGAAACCTACATCGCGCCATATGATGCTACCGTTATTTCCCGCATCAAATCCGAAGGCGGCACCGTAATCGGCATGGCGAACATGGATGAGTTCGCGTGCGGCGGGAGCGGGGAAACTTCGTTTTACGGCCCCACGGACAACCCGGCTGCGCCCGGGAGGATACCCGGCGGATCTTCGTCCGGATCTGCCGCAGCAGTCGCTGCCGGCCTTGCAGACATGGCGCTCGGTTCCGACACGGGCGGCTCCATCAGGAACCCCGCATCACACTGCGGCGTCGTCGGTTTCAAGCCCACTTACGGGTTAGTATCAAGATACGGGCTTTGCGATTTGGCGATGAGTTTAGACCAGATAGGGCCCATAGCAAGGAGTGTCGCGGATGCGGCGCTGCTTCTGGATGTGATTGCGGGGTACGACCCAAAGGATGCGACCTCCTTAAACGCAAAAACAGATTTCTTAAAGAACCTGGACCCCGGCCTCAAGGGAAAAAAACTCGGCTACCCGAGGGAGTTTGACGAGCTCATAGCCGACAAGGGAATACGCGACTTGATGCACAAGTCGCTCGACAGGCTTAAGGGTGCGGGGGCCAAGATAGTTGACGTCCGTCTGCCGTCCCTTGACAAGGCGATACCTACCTACTACCTCAATGTCTATGTGGAATTCTTCTCCGCCACCCGCAAGTTTGACGGCAGAAGGTACGGGCACAGGATAGAAGAGGCGTGCGGGGAAGAGGTATTGAGAAGGATACTCCTCGGCAGCTACATCAGCCAGAAGGAGTGGCAGGGGCGGTTTTACAAGAAGGCGCTGCAGGCCAGGTCGGTGATAAGGGCCGAATTACTGAAGGCACTCAAGGACGTCGACGCCCTTGTCGGCCCAGTAGTGCCCAAACTGCCGCACAAGCTTAAGGAGAGGATAACCGACCCCCGGGTAATGTACGCGTATGACGTGTTTACTGTGCCTGCGAACCTTGCCGGCGTGCCTGCGGGCTCGGTCCCTGCCGGCGACGTTGGCGGGGTGCCTACGGGCATGCAGGTCATCGGAAAGCCCCTTGAGGACCAGAAAGTGCTTGGCGTGATGGCAGGGTTTGAGAAGGCTTTGGGGCGATAGGGCCTATCACCGCTTCGGCCGCATTCGCAGGCCTGCCAGGCGCGTTCTTCGCAACCGGCTAGGGACGAGACGCATCTCCACGTCGCCGCTCTTGCTTATTTCTACCGACAGCTTCTGCCCATTGCGGGCAACGACTTCATAGTCCCCGGCAAGCGCGTCGCTTTTGGCGATTGTGCCAAGAAGCCTTTTACGCTCGGCCATCCGCCCATTTGGATTCTCCAGCGCCTCGTGCAGCGGGTACACCCGATGCGCTAATTTGGCCGCGACACTGCCGGCAACGCCGATTAGCAGCAGGTTTATGTCAAGCCTGCCTATGTCCTTAGCTGCCGCCCGCTCACGCAGCCCCGTATGGACCAGGCGCATCTGCAATGAGGATAGTATGCCCTCAGCAAGGAGCGACACGCCATGCGGGCTGCGGGCAGCATCGGTGTTGTTCTTTATTATCCGCCTGCGCAGGCGCGCCCTGGTATAGAGCGTGTTTGGCGATCGGTTCATCATTTTGCCTTGCGATGGGCCATTGGCCTTATACCCGAGTAATCCTGGCACCGGTCTTAAGCTTAGGCGGTTTGGGTATCAAAGAGGTCGTTACCCCCTCCGGCCCCATGCGCACCTCTATGTGGCCCTTACGGACCGGGATCTTGCAAGTGCGCTCCCCGACATTCGCTTCCCCGGCACGCTGCAGGGCCACTCCGCGCTTAAACTCGTGCTCGACTACGGCGAGCGTTGTTGGGTTGACTTCCTGCAATAAGACGTCGCCTTGCGTGTAATGCCGGTAAATCCGCTGGTGGAGTTCTTGCAGGCCCGGCCATTTGGCAAACCCGTCATAAAACTCCCTTTGTGTAGCGTGGGGCGCCTTGTCCCTCCGGCCTTCAAGATCATAGACTATCCGCTTATAGAACGCCCTTCGCCTGCCCGTCAAGAGCTCGTTCCACCATTCGGTCAATCCCATCTTAGTGCATTTGGCCAAGACTCAGTCGTTACCTATTACGCTCTTGAGCCTCTCCACGCCGCCTATCTTTTTGATTACCCTCACGACGCCTTTTGGGACCAGGCTTTCCCAGTCAGCGCCCCCTATCATCTTGTCCCGTATCTTAGTCCCGCTGTACTTGTGGCGGTCAAAGAGCGGCTGCTCCTTGACCTTCATCCCGGCCTCGTCAAAGAGCCTCTTTGAGAGCGGGTTTCGCGTATACGCGACATCAAAAGGCGGGCAGAACGCCTTGACATGGCTGACCCAGAGGGCGTTGTTGTTGATGTCGGGTATCGGTATGATCGTGTACCTTCGCATTGGGATTTTATCCCCCGCAAGAGCTCCCTCAATCATGCTAAGCCTCTCGCCGCCGGTGAACGGGTTCTCCTTCGAATGGCTGTACTGCGCGCTGCCTATCCCGATTATCAAAAAGTCGCACTCGTCCAGTATCTTCTTCACCACCTCAAGATGCCCTTTGTGGAAGGGTTGGTAGCGGCCTATGAGCAAAGCGGTCGTCATTTTGTTTTTCGGCGCATTCGTCGGGCCTCTGCGGATACTTAGCAGTTTTTTAAACTAAAACATCAAAAACGCGCGTGGACATCCCAAAATCGCACCCCCGCTACGATTCCCTCATGCAAAGGCACCGGATAGAAGAGGGCGTGAAGGAGGGGTATGTCACCCCGACGGGGATGATAGCCCAGGGGCGCGGGGAGGCGTTTGACTACTTGATAGGGGAAAGGACCATCAAACCGGCCGAGCTCGCCGAGGCGGCGGCCGTCGCGAGGCTTAAAACCGCAAAAAGCCCGGTCATCTCGGTGAACGGCAATGTCGCCGCGCTCTGCCCGAAAGACGTTGTCAGGCTCGCGGATGCGCTTCACGCCAAGATAGAGATAAACCTGTTTTACTGGACGAATGAAAGGGAGGCGAAAATCGCCGAGATCCTCACCCGGGCGGGGGCTAAGAGGGTATACGGCACGGGGGGGAAAGTCAAGGTCCCCGGGCTCGACTCTGCTCGCGGCATGGTGGACCCTGAGGGGATAAACACTGCGGACGTCGTCCTTGTCATGCTGGAGGACGGCGACCGGACTGAAGCCCTCAAGAGGATGGGCAAGTTTGTTATCGCGATAGACTTAAACCCTCTGTCGCGCACCGCCCAGATGGCGGATATCACCATAGTCGACAACGTCGTGCGGGCGCTGCCCAATATGGCGAATCTCGCGAAGGTGAGGGGTGCGGCATCGGGCTTTGACAATGCTAAGAACCTAAAGGAGTCAATAAAGCTAATAAGGGGCATGGATACAATGGGCCCAAAATGATCCCGGGGCGCGACTATTTGACCCGCAGTATCTCCATGACCGTCTTTAGCTCTTCTATAGTCAGCTGCCCCTCGGCAGACTCCTTGCCCTTTTCGAGCGACGCGTAAGTCAGGAACGCGCCCAACTGGGGCCCGAGGACACGGGTTATCGTGCCGAGCTTGCCCATTGCTATCCCTATTATGCTCTTGTTCTGCGCCTTGAAGTGCTCGATTACCGACAAGACATTGCAGACGTCTTCACTGGTTTGTGCGGCGACGGCTATCTTCGCGATATTAGCGCCCGCGGCAAATGCGTTATTGCATATGTCTATCATGTCCCTCTTCGCCAGCTGCTTCTTGAACTCGTGGTGGGAGATTATCAGCTGCGCATTGTTCTGCCTGCATGCCTTGGCTATCTCGTACCTCCAGCCTATGTCCGTCGAGTCCTCGATGTCCACGTATTCCGCGCCGAAGCTGAGGCAGGTAAGCAGGTGGTTGATCCGGGTCTTTTCGTCGCCCTTCCAGAATCCCCCGGCCTTTTCAGTCCGGATGGTCGCTATCTTTGGGATGTCGACCGCCTCGATAAGCACGCCAAGCTTCCCGTCGTCCAGGGTACCCAGGTAGTCAAGGCGCAGCTCGACAAGGTCGGCGCCGAGGGATTTCGCTTTTTTCGTCGCCTCGGTGGCGGCTTCGACATTCGCGTCGACTATCGGGACGCATATTAGGCTTTTCCTGCCCTCGTGGGCGGCGCCCTCATGGGTCATCATTTTTCCTCGATGGTCTCTTTGACCGCCATGCCGAAGTGGCGCCCGCCCTCTTCCACGTAGGCGAGGACCTCGTCGCCCTCCTTCAGCTCGGCGACAGAGATGGCCTTTCCGCCCTTGCCGGTCAGCCGGATTGTCTCAGCGTTCTGCAGGAGCGTCTTTATCGTGCGATTGCCAGCCATGGCCTCCACTAGCATCAGCGGCCTCTTTTCTATCTTCATCCTCCCTATGACAAGGCTCCTTGTCTCGCCCTTGTGGTTGACCGCGAGGACATCGTCCCCGCCCTCAAGCTCGCTCAAGTAAGTCGTCTTCCCGTTGGGGAGGAGCGTGTAGGCGTGGACCGGCCCGGCGTTGACGCGGAACGGCCGCGCGGCGACGTATGGGGACTCTATCGTCTCCGCATGGACTAAGAAGAGTCCCGAACTTGATGAGCCCACAAGCATCCCCTCGCCCTTCTCAAACAGCGAGCATGTGTCCACACAGACGCGGTCGCCCATCCCTACGGGCTTTATCTTGGTTATCTTCACGAGCATCAGCTCCAGCTTCGAGCTCGACATCTTCTCGATGAGCTCCTTGACCTTCCTGACGTCGCCTGCGGCGCCGTCGAAGAGGACTCCGTCGACACCGGTCTCAAGGGTCTCCAAAGCCACTTTAGCCTCACCCACCGTCTTCGCCCTAGCGATCAGCGTCCCGCTCTTCCTCTGCTTGGCGGCTATGAGGTTCTCGAGGGGAATGACCCTCCAATCAGTAGTAGACACCGCAACAATGCCCGAGCCCGCTTCCTTCGCCGCCCTGAGCTCATCCTCCTTATTCCGTATCTCGATGAACTTGGCCTTTATGTCCTCCCCGACCACGGCGATTTTCCCCAGTTCCTTGACCTTCTTTGATTCCCCGGGGTTCGCAACGAGGGCATCGGCACCCGCCTCTAGCGCTGCCGTGACCTTAGACTTCCTCTTCTCCCAGGCGTCGCTCCCGGACGCGTCGACCCATAGCAGTTTGGCCATTAGGGTGTAGAACAAATTTATTTCGAGGGGTTTAATAAAAACCCGGCGCCGGGCAAAAACCCGGCTCCGATTAAAAAACTAAGCTCGGGGCTGCCGCACACCTACTTCAGCAGCTTCATCGCCTCGCCCACGTCCTTCTTACCGTGGACTATCGCGTTGACCGCGGCGACCATCTTGCTCGGGTCGTCCGCTTGGAACACGTTTCGCCCCATGGCAACCCCGGCCCCGCCGGCATCGAGGCTGTCTTTGACGGTCTGCAAGACGCCCCTCATGTCCTTGGCCTTCTCGCCGCCAGCTATGACTACGGGGACCCCTCCCGCGCCCTTCACCACTTCCTTGAACGTATCCACGTCGCCGGTGTAGTTCGTCTTGATTATGTCAGCGCCAAGCTCCACGCCTATCCTCGCGGCTAACTTGACTACCTCGACATCGTACGGGTCCTTTATGTCATGGCCCCTCGGGTACATCATCGCAAGTAGCGGCATGCCCCAGTCGTCCGCTACTTCGGACACCATCCCCAAATCCTGCAGCATCTCCGAGTCGGTCTCGGCGCCCACGTTGACATGCACGGACACCGCATCGGCCCCCATCTTAACAGCCTGCTCGACCGTGGTGACAATCTGCTTCGCGTTCGGGTCAGGCGACTTGGAGGTCGAGCCGGAAAGGTGTATTATGAGGCCGACGTCCCCGCCGTAGCCGCGATGCCCGCTCCCGACCATGCCCTTGTGCATGAGGACGGCGTCGGCGCCGCCCTTTACGACCTGGTCGACGGCTTTTGCCACGTCTTCGAGGCCCGGGATCGGGCCTACCGTGATCCCGTGGTCCATGGGTATCACTATCATCCTCCCGTCCCTGCGGTCTATTATCCGCTCGATGCGGATCTGCTTTCCGGAGATCATCGTCTTTCGCCCAACCGGCAGTCGCCGTAAGTTGATTGCTGTAATTTGACGTTCTTTTAATAAATATGGCTTACCGACAGCCCCATTGGGCGCCAAAAGCCCAAATTTTTATCCTCCGGGACCTAATAAGCATGTGGGTCCAAAATGATCAAGGTAGCGATAAACGGGTACGGCACGATAGGCAAGCGAGTGGCAGACGCGGTGATGAAGCAAAAGGACATGAAGCTCGTCGGGGCCACAAAGGTCACGCCGAATTTTGAAGCCATGAGGTGCGCCGAGAAAGGGATCGCATTATACCTGCCGCCAGAGGCCAAACCCGAGGACTTCGCGAAGAAGAAAATCCCGGTCGCCGGCAAGGCAGACGCGCTTTTCAATGCCGCCGACATCATAATCGACTGCACTCCTGGGAAGGACGGCGAGATGGCGCAGGACTACAAAAAGCTCTACGCCTCCAAGGGGAAGAAAGCCATCTTCCAGGGCGGCGAACCGCACGAGCTCACGGGCTTTAGCTTCAACTCGCTTTGGTCCTACGAGCAGGCGAAGGGGAAACAATTCGCCCGGGTGGTCTCCTGCAACACGACCGCTTTATGCCGCGCGCTATGGGCAGTTTCCCAAGTGTCCAAAATAAACCGGGTGGATGCAGTCCTCGTCAGGCGCGCCGCCGACCCCGGGAACTCGAAGAGCGGCCCTATCAATGCCATCGTGCCTGAAGTCAAGGTCCCCTCGCACCACGGGCCTGACGTGCAGAGCGTGATCGGCAAGGAGCTTAACATAAACACCATGGCAGTGAAGGTGCCGACGACCATCATGCACGAGCACAACATCATGGTGCACCTTGCAGACAAGTCGGTGACTGAAGAGCAGATAATCAAGTCTATGGAGAAGACGACAAGGCTCATACTCGTCAACTCCAAGGATGGGTTCAAGTCGACCGCGGAGGTCATGGAATACGCCCGCGACCTCGGCCGGCCGTGGGGCGACCTGTACGAGATAGCGGTCTGGAAGGATTCGGCCCACATAAAGGACGGCGTCCTCTACTTCTGCCAGGCCGTGCACCAGGAGAGCGACGTGGTCCCGGAGATAGTCGACTGCATCAGGGCTATGTTCGGCGCGGTGAAAAAAAGCGACAGCATCGCCGAGACCAACAGGGCGATGGGAATGGTGAATTGAGCGTCACTATTCCAATGCCTAGCTAAAGGCGGCATTTGCCCACCGGCTTTTCTTCTTTGTAACAAAATACTGCCAAGAATGGCCATCGAAGGCAGGAAGCCCAGGGAGCCGCCGAACACCTTCTGGAGGCTCCTTTTGGGGGTAAGGATGGGCAAGCCGTCCGAGTACATAGGCAAAGCCCGGTCCATGGCAAAGACTCCAACACAAGTCCGCAGGCTTAACAAAGCCCTGCTTA
>JBFYKJ010000017.1:0-8735 GCA_041306005.1 Candidatus Altarchaeota archaeon
GAGGAGTTGGGTGAGTGCCCCTTCGCCCGCACCTATCTCAAGCACCCTATCAGTTTTCTCCAGGGCCGCCGCATCAGCCACCTTCGCAAGGACCTTCTCGTCCGTCATGAAATGCTGCCCAAGCACAATCTTTGCCACGTAGTTTTATTCGACTACAGTAATAATAACCCATGCCTTCCAAGAGACTAAAGGAGAAGCTGACCAAGGAGAACCTCTGGCTCTACATACTGTCGCTGCTCAAGGAGCGCGAGATGTACGGCTATGAGCTGAGGGAAGCGGTGCAGAAGAAGTTCGGCTTTAAGCCCGGCAACGTAACGGCATATCGCGTCCTCTATTCGCTCAAGAGGAAAGGGCTTGTCAGCATAGTCGAGAAGGCGGCGGAGGGCCGCGAGAGGAAGTATTACGCAGTCACAAAATCAGGCTCTGACGAGCTCGATGCTGGCAAGGCGATGCTCAGGGAAGTCCTCGAGAAGCTTTGATGCGGGATATCACCAGGCTTCATGGCGCCTGCTGTCACCAGGCTTCATGGCGCCGGGTTATCCTCAGGCTTTGCAGCCCTAATCCGGGTCGTATCCTACCCTTATCCCGACGGCCTTCTTGCAGCGCCGGGACAGCTTGTCGAGGCCTACGGTCGTCTTCTGCGCTACGACGCTGCGGGTCCAGACGGGCCTGCACCTCCCGGTTTTGATGCATTCGATGATCTCCTCTGCACTACCCCCGGCGACCTCCGTAGCCACCGCCCCGATGCCGGCCAGCGAGTGCGCGTCGCTGCCGCCGACAAGGGGCTTGCCGTGGTCTTTCGCCGCTTTCGCCGCGGTGCCGTTCCCGCAAAGGCACCTGCCATTCACCTCGACGGCGTCAAAATCCAGCTTCCAGCAAAGGTCCCCGACCCCGCTCCTTAAGCGGTCGTAGGGGTGGGCGGCTATCGCGATGCCGCCTAGTTTGTGTATCCTGTCTAAAGTCTCCTTTGCGCCAAGCCCCCGCTCTACGGGCTTCCGTATCCCCAACGCTACTATGTGCCCGTCAAGCGAGCTGATCTCCATTGCGGGTATGATGATTAGGCCCTTCCTCTCAGCATCCGCAAGCCCGGCCGCCAGCAGGGACCCCTCTATTGCGTCGTGGTCGCTTATCGCTATCCCGCCGAGGCCCCTGCGCTTTGCCGCCGTTATGATATCACTTATCTCGCAGGTAGAGTCCAGCACCGAGTACTTCGAGTGCATATGGTGGTCAAAGAGCATTGTTTAGGCGATCGCGAGAGGCGCGAAAGAGCATGTAGATTTCCATTCGGGTGTTAAAAACCTGTCAAGCTCGCGTCTTCCGCTTTGCGTCCGAAGGTCAATGTTCCAGCGTCATCCAGTCCACCCTGATTTCGGTCTCCTTGCCGCACCCGGTGCACTTGATCATGCCCTTGCCGCCGCTGTACCCGCCCTCGGGGAACATGCCCTTGCAAAAAGTCTCCGAATGGGTGCTTTCAGCGCCGCCGCCGCAGAGCGCGTTGCACAGCTCATCAACCTTGGACCTGCAGGCCCCCCTAGCCTCGCTCCAGTCAAAGTTCAGGTTTATCGAGGGCTTTCGGCTGTCCTGCGAGCAGCCCGGCTTGGTCGTGACGCCGTCAGAGACGCCGCCATAGTAGCACACGGCGGGCGTTCCCCCCTTCTCAAACACGCTCTCGTACATGGACTTGAGATTTCCGTCCACCGGCTCGACGATCGGCGTGTTCTTGTCACCCCACCGCTCGCTTGTGGCCGAGACTTTCACGGCGCCTATCTTCAACTTCAGGCTCGCCATAAGGGATTTGACGTTGGCTTTGTAGGACGCCTCGTCGGCGCCCCCCTCATTGCACTTGAGACGGGCATCCTTTACCCTCGCAGAGTCGATATTGTACTGCATGTCCTGGAACTTGAACACTGTCATATCCCTTCCTTCCAGCACGTATTTGGGGTTGTCGTCCTTGAGTGCGCCCTTCATCAGCGCGGCTTTGGCCTTCGCCTGCCACTCCTTGCAGACTGGCAGCACCGGATCCAGGCCATCATAAAAGCCGATGCACACCTTCCCCGCGGGCGCGGCCATCTCCTTGAGTATGCGCTCGACTTCGGGCTTGCAGCTGCTCCCGCCGCACGAGGCCTTCAGCTCCTTTATGTAATAGAAGCTCTCTACGCCGTCTATGGGCTCCCCTTCGGATGTCGCGCAGCCCCGGCCCAGATAAGCCGTCGTCTTGAACGGCATGCAGCCCCTTTTTTCGGCAGAGCCCTCGGCGTCTTGCGGTATGCACGAGACCTCGAAGTCCTTAAGCTCGTATTCCCCGCCGGTCTCCTCGCTGATATTGAACTCATCTATCTTCATGCCGACCATGCCAGACGACAATATCTTCCCTTCCTCGATGAATCTTATCTGCTTTGATACATACTCCATCCAGTTCTTCCACTCCGCAGCCAGCCCCGCCCCGAGGTCGAAATCCGCAGTCTTGGAGAACCGCTCGTCCGATGTCAGCGTGTTGTCAGAAATTTTTACCACCGCCCACCTCGGCCCCTCCCATTTTGCTATGGGCTCGTCTATCCCCTCCGAGCCGCTGTTCATCGCCCCCTTAGCCGCCCCGAGCACCTGCTTTGCAAGCGAGTACAGGTCCGGCAGCCTTACGTTTACCCTGTAATACCTGTCGGTTATGTCGACTATGATTGTCGCGTCAGGCTCCCTGCTGCTGCAGTTTATCCTCTCGCCCGTCGAGTGCCCCCTGACCACCAGGGTGCCGTCCCCGTCCGGCGAGTCGGTTGCGGAGGGGTCGGAGTACGCGCCCTCGACAGTCACCACCGTGCATGCGCTCACGGTCGGCATCTGGCTGTAGGCCTCGGCGTAAGCGCCGACATCGACGCCCAGGGCTTCCCCGAGGGAGTCCGAGTAATACTTCACGAGCTTGTTCCTGAGCCCGAGCTTCCAGTCGCCTTCGCCAGTGCTGACCTCGTTATACTCATTGTCCAGGAAATCCCCAGTCAGGTTCTCCAGGTTGTGCTGCAGCAGGACGTTGTAGCTGTCGGCCATTATGGCACTGGCTATGAACTGCAGCTTGTCCTGCCCGGCGCTGCTGGTCGCGGTGCGTATCATGGTCTCGTTCTCAACGGCCATCAGGACGGCCAGGACCGCGG
Organism: Candidatus Altarchaeota archaeon; assembly: GCA_041306005.1. Lineage (GTDB taxonomy): Archaea > Altiarchaeota > Altiarchaeia > JAFGQM01 > JAFGQM01 > JBFYKJ01. Next base: position 3,141 of record JBFYKJ010000017.1, read on the forward strand.
CTATCAGAAAAATGATCGTCCCGAGAAGCGGGGCTGACACATAGAAGCCTTTCCTGCCGGGGGGCGCGCTACCGAGGGGCATGCTAAGTTATTCGCGGGTGGAAGAAAAAGTCCCCGATAGGGGCGCTTAGGAGGTCTTCAGTATTCGGTCAGCCGTACCTGACCTTGAGCGCGACGAGAGCACCGGTGACGAAAAAGGAGACAGTGTTGGAGAGTATGAGGACGGGATCGTTCCTAAGCAGGCCGTATGCGAGCCACAGAGCGAGCCCGACTACGGTTATAAGAAGCATGGGCATCGACAGGTCGCGGGTCTCCTTCAGCCGGTAGCTCTTGACGACCTGCGGTATGAACGCGCTCATGGTGCAGGCCGCGGCGGCATACCCGACCCAGAGGATGTCGATGCCTGCGATCGTTGAAGCGGGTTCCATCGGTAGGTTTGAAGAAGGCGGGATAAATAAGAGCGGGGGTCTGGCTCGCGGAGGCTTTGATTCCAGGCTAGCAACCCCCCGCTACCGCTGCTTAGCGTAGTAGTAGCGGGGGCCTGGCTCGCGGGGGCTTGGTGTAGTTGCTCGCGACCCCCCGCTACGGTCGCTAAGATAATAAGTAGCGGGGGTGGGATTTGAACCTCACGACCTCCGGGTTATGAGCCCGGCGAGCACTCCTGGCTGCTCAACCCTTGCAGGAACAGTTGTTCTCGCTGCGATGAGCAGTGGCTTGCGCCCCGCCATATACTCTCCGTACCTTGCAAGAAACATGCGCAAGAAGCTTGAACGGCGTTGCTATTCTGAAGTTCCACGGATAAAAAGGACTCTTAAAACATGCTTTCCGCTGCCATAACCTTGTCCGGATGCCAAATTCGCGCTCGCAGAGCTTTGACAGGATTTCGAAGACACCTTTGTCGCGCTGGGTTATCACGATATCGCCCTTTGCGGCATACCCGTCCGCGTCGATGAACCCGGACAAGAAACCTAATAAGAATTCCCTGTTGTCTAAATGTTTCTCGAGATCCGTATATGCAGTTTCGACTGCTTCCTTAAACCTCTTTGAGTTGGCGCTCACCCGGAGTGCGCCCCTGCAGCGCACTGAGTAAGGTCTGAGGCCTATCGCGCGCAATAAACCCACCAAGCGGCCGAGTATATCGCCGTCGTTTGACGCGTCTAAGTAAAAATCTACCCTGTAATGCCTGTCTTTTTTAGAATAGTTAGAATAGCCGTCGCCGAAATAGAGCCCGATGATGTAGCCGAAGTCTTTCAGGCTTATTCTGTCAAGATATATTTCACTGCCCCGCATTAGGGCATCTGCCCCACGAAGCTATTAAAGCAGGCCTTGGTGCATGAGCGGTGAGCGGTGCTAAAATAGTCCTGTCGCTAGCATTGCATAAGCGCAGACTTAGAAAACGTTACCCCCAAACCCTGTACTTCCACCACCTCTTGAGCCTGGAGCGGATCTCGGGTTTCTCAAACACGTTTGAGACCTTCTTGTCAAACCAGAAAAGCCCGCCTCTCATCGTTATCTTGCCGCGGCCGTATTCCCGCAAATCTGCAAGCTCCCTGTTGTTGTGGCTCAGTGGGATTGGCAGGTCATCCCCCCTTATAAAGACGTTGCCCCTTTTGAAATGCGTCGGATAAAACAGCTTCAGTTTCCCCTCCTCAGCCACGACCCCTATGCTAATTGGGGTCTTATGCCCGTGCGGGCCTTCGCCGAGGCGCACCAGTATGTCGCCGTGTTTAGGCTCATAGCCGCCCCTTATAGATTCCCATCCCACCGGGCGCCCGGCAAAATCGGCGTTCATGATCCCCCGGCTTAGCGGCGGCAACGCCTTCATCCCCGAGACGCTCGCCGATTTTTCCTCAGCAAGCCTTGCCTCTTTGCGCCCTGCGTGCGGGCCGATGAACCCCAGCTTTGATATGAGCGCACCCTGGGGGCCGCCCCATGTGGCGATGGTCTCCCCGTTTGGCGCGCGTTTCCCATATACGTCCGTTCCCGGGATCACGCCGATGTCAAGGCCTTCGCCGGTCCTTGAAAGGTCCGCAAGCGGCTCGTACCCGCCCGGGCCCGCGACAATCCGCTTCCAGTTGCCGCCGTCCCTTGTGTGCGTCGCATAGAAATTGCCTTTGTGGACAAGCCCCAAAACGAGCTCCCCGCCGCTTTTCTCAAGGCTCGCAATGTCCCCGTCCTTCAGCTCCCCGCCGATATAAGTTGGATGGTGGCCGGGGCGTATTGGTATCTTGCCCCTTAGGAGGAATGGCGCCGCACGCTCTATCTTTCTTACATCCAGCAGCCGCGGCCTTTTGGGCATTGGCAGGTTTTCAGGGGGCATCAGCAGGATTTCCCGTTCCGCACTAATAAACCCGCATTTTTCTGCCCCCAGATTCAATATATCCGGCGGGCTAGGCCGGGGGGCTAGGGGTCCCCTCTTTCCCAAAATCCTCTTTAGGGAGCTGAGTTCTGAAGGGCGATGTGAGGCTTTGGGGGCCGGATGGCTTTCCTCTGTGTCGATCTCTCGTCCCTTGGGGGCGCACGCGGTTCGAATCTGGTCAGGCCTTGACGGGAGCAGCCATAAGGATCATATGCGTCGTCTAAGGAATCGCGAGGGGGAGCATGTAAGCTTTTCCCATCCCATCGCAGCGCTTCCACCAAAGGTGTCCGCCATTTTACAGTCCCCAGTTTTCTGTTCCCGGTTTGGGACCTGAATTGCACGCTTTCAAATAGGTATCCTATTTATCTAACCCTATCCCTTAATCTGTCGAAAAAGCTCAAAATGAACAAAATAATCGCGTCTATGTTGTTGGTAGCTATGTTGATGACGACCGTTCAGGGCAAGGTTTTTGACCCGGCCATCCCCGATTTGGGCGATGCGGTTTTTGACCCCTCCATCACGCAGCCCTCCTGGAACTTAGGGCCGAGCATCCCACTAAAGACGTTCTGCGGCTGCACTGCGGGCGACACGCAGATATGCACCACGACCGATGGATGCTCCGGGGACCAGGCATGCGTCGCGACCACAAGTTGCATGGACATGATGATCTGTGGAGACTCAAGCTGCGATGATGCTTATGACGCATGCACTAATACGTGCGACCTGATGAATTCGCTCTGCGACACGAACTGCGGCTTCCTCCACCCGTTTGACAGTTCGGCCCGCGCGGACTGCCGGGATGAGTGCGATGAAAACGAGTTGGAATGCCTAGATGGCTGCGAGACTGCTAAAGCGGAGTGCAAGAGCTGCACCGGGAAGTGGGGTGCATGCGTCAAGGACGACCCGTGCTGCGGCGATGACGACCCGTGCTGCGGTTCCTCAGACCCCTGCTGCGGCAAGATATGCCCCTCCAACAAGCACTGCAGCGGCGGCTCGTGCGTATGTTCTGACAGCTCTGAGAAGTGCGGGCCTGCAGGCACAGGCGACGGAATCGACAACGACTGCGACGGCCAGATCGATGAGGGCTGCAAGGACTGCGCCCCTGATAGCATGAAAGCGTGCACTGTTGGCTCATGCGATGGCTTCCAGACCTGCAAGGATGTCGGCACATGGAGCATCTGCAAGAAGATCGACATCTGCTGCGGCGTGACATGCCCTGCAGGAAAGGAGTGCAGCCCGGCTGACGGAAGCTGCATTGATTCCGCTGGTGGAACTGGAGACGGGACTGGCCCAGGGAATGGTACCGGCGACGCGCCGCCGCTAGGGAGTGACCGGGACGAACACGGCTGCATCCCGAGCGCGGGCTACCAATGGTGCGAGAGCCTAGGGCAGTGCATACGGCCGTGGGAGACCGAGTGTCCGCCAGCTCAGGACGGAGGGGGGGCAAGGCCGCCCGGCGGCCAGCAGGGCGGCGGCTTTGACATGAACCTGGTGCTGATATTGATAATAGTTATAGTCCTCGGGATAGTCGCCGTGGCGGTTGTCGCCATGATGAGAAAGAAGGGCGGAAGCGCCCCCCAGCAGCCCCAGACCATAGTTATACAACAGCCCCCGCAGTAAGCTGTAGATGCGGCCGCCATCCGGCGGCCGCTTTTGGCTTTTTTTAATTCTCTTTCTAATACCCTGCTGCATCCGCGGTATGTTATCGCCGAGGCAGCGCTCGCAGCTACATCTATTTATGAGCTCGCTGGCCTCGGCAAGGGGCGCTGGGCTTATGAACTTGCCGAGGTGCTCTCGACTTTCCTTAAACTTAAGGAAGCTCGTCAAGGCACCTCGGCACATGTGCAGTAAATCCACCTTTGCCGAGGTGGCGGAATCCGGTTAACGCGCAAGACTGGAAATCTTGTGTCCGAAAGGACGTTTGGGTTCAAATCCCAACCTCGGCGCTTGCTTTAACTTGGCGTAACTGCGCCGAGGTGTCTGGCAAGGTCATACGCCCGAAGGGCGCATCCACCTTGCCATCCCAACCTCGGCGTTGTAATCCCTTCGGGGTAAGTAGCCGAGGTGTCTGTTCACCTGTTCGCCCGGATTGGCCGGCCAGGTGAACATCCCAACCTCGGCGCTCATTTTCAGTCTACAGTCTTGTGTCTTTAGTCTCCCGGGCCGAGTTCACAACGGAGCTCCCTCTGCCAGAGACTGCGGACATAGGACTGAGGACTGAATTTATAAGCAAAAACCGGCTAATTTATCGCAATGGAAGAGGCGGCTACTTTAACTAAAATTTCTGAAGACCTGGATTTCTTGAAGAGAGAAGTAATGGAGATAAGAACCCACATGGTGGACGTAGATTGCATCCTAACTCCTGAAGAATCAAAAGAGCTGGATGCTAGCCTAGCCAACTACAAGAACCGAAAGACGACGAGCCTTGCGAAGCTGAAGAAAGATCTCGGACTATGACTTTCGATGTTGAGTTCGACAACCAGCCAGAGAAATTTCTCAAGAAGGCCGACAAACAACTTAACGCTAGGTTGCTTAAGGAAATTGAGCGGCTTCGAGACGACCCTTTTCCACAAGGCATTAAACGTGTTCTCGGGCGCGAAGAGAAGACCTTTAGGACGAGAGTCGGAGACTACCGAATACTCTATGTGGTTTTCTTCGAGGATAATTGCATACTAATCTCAAAGATTGACAAGAGGCCGAGAGCCTACTGAGCTTTTATTTCAGAAATCTCTACTTACTCTGAAACAGGGCTGAAGACTTCAGACAGAAGACCTTCAAGCTCCCTTTAGACAAGACCGAAGACTCAGGACAGAAGACCTCGAATCCCAACCTCGGCGCTCATTATCTAAGCATCCGCGCCGAGGCTAGCGCCGAAGATAATCCCGGATCCAGAGGCGCGCTTGCCTCGGCATTCGTAACTGCAAATGTAATTAATCAAGTGCAAACCTCGACGTTACCAAAATGAAACTCCAGAGTCTGACCTTGTTCCTGCTGGTGCTCGCGATGGCGCTCTTAGCGGTGTGGATACTCATAGCCGCATCCGGCCACTGCCCGAGCTGCCTGTTGAAGGGGCCTTGACTGGGCACAGTTATCCCCCGGCGATAACATTACACCCCGCCAACTATTAATTAACTATATATCTATATACATCGCTCCTTCTTAGCCGCCCCTCCTATCGTCCGCCCTTCGAGACGAAACGGAGGGAAAGAATGGAAAGCAATTTGGAAAAAGTCGGC
>JBFYKJ010000018.1:0-22458 GCA_041306005.1 Candidatus Altarchaeota archaeon
TTTTATGAAGTAAAACGCGTTCAGCTTCTTCCCGAGCTTGTCCGGGTCGATGACTGCAGAGTACCCTTTTATCACACCTATGCTCTCCAGCTTCTTTATCCTCATGTGCACGGTGGTCGTGGACTTTTTCAGCTTCTTTGCGATGTCAGTCACCTTCGGCGTTAGCGCGCGGCTCTCCTGCAGCTCGCTCAATATGTGCTTGTCAAGGTCGTCCATTGCGAATATTTGTTCCGTATGAAAAGCTATTCCTTTAATCTTTTGCGGAAGAAAAAAGAAAACTCTTCTGTTTGGCGGTGTGCGGACCCAAAAATTTATATAGGGCCCGCTTCTAAATATCCAGCCAAACCCCGAAGAAAGATGAACGAGTTAACTGACTTGGTAGGCCGGCTTAAGGAAAACAAGGACATGGAGGTAGAGACGACCACTCTCGGCAAGTTCCTGGGGGCGGAGAGAAACAAGGTCGCGCTAGTCCTCGGCCAGGACATACTGTCGAGGCACGTGATAGTCACGAAGCGGGGCGCAACGACGCAGCTCCTTGACGTCTCGTCCGGTTTTGTAGTCTCGTTCACGAGCGCCGAAGACATGATGCAAAAGCTGCTCAACACGTTCTCGCAAAGTGCGTCTGCCGGGCCGGTTAGCTCCCCCGCGGGGCCGGAGCCCGGGCTGCAGCCGTTGGAAAAAAAGGTAAGCTGTGTCAGGACGGAGCTCTCGGAGTGCAGGGCCATAATGTACCGAAACGGCTGCACAGATGACAGGATGGCCGTCGTGGAGAGGAGCATCAGGCTGCTTGACGAATACAAGGCGAAATGCTCGGCTGAGGAGTCAAAGCGCATGGAAAGGGCGCAGGAGAAGCTCAACAAGCTGATAACCCACACAAAGTCCAGGAGGCTCGCGCCCGGGCAGATACCCTCGGTCTACGAGATAGCCGTGTGGGAGTGGGTGAAGAGCGAGTCGACGGCCGGGGCCCAGGAATAGCAAGCGATCGATGCGGCCTTGGAAACGATGGAGTATATGCCGGTACGCCGGGCTATGCCGCCACGCCTATCCAGCCCAGGAGGCCCGCGGCAAGAAGCGTGATGCATAGCACCGCGACCCCGGCAGCTAAAACGCCTGCGGCTATCGCAATGAACGCCTTCTTCCGGTCCATCCCAAAGAGCCATGCGATGAGAGTGCCCGTCCATGCGCCCGTGAAGGGCAGCGGGACGCCGACGAACAGGAAAAGCCCGGGGTAGCCGTATTTCTTGATAGTGGGGGCGGCGCGCCTCCGGGAGCCCTCTACAATGCGCTCGATAAATTTATACCTCTTGAAGATGCGGTAGAAGTGAGTCAGCCCGAAGTGGGCCGGGAAGTAAACCAGGGCGTTTGCGATGACCGCTAACGCAAAGACCGCGAGGGGATTCAGGTGATATACGAGTATCCCTATAGGTATAGAGCCCCTGAGCTCCACCCAAGGCAGGACGGAGATGAAGAACACTATGAGGTAGGCCTCGATCATCTTATTATCGCGACTTTGAGGATTCTTTGAGGATTCTTTGAGAACTCCTTAAACCAGCCTTCCCGCCTCAACGCACGGGCACCCGTGCGATGCTGCTATGCGCTTTATGGCGGCCGCGTCCTTTAAGCCCGCGGACAATAAAAAGTTGTCGAGGTTCCTGTATTTGTGGATGCGGGCGCTGGCCAGCACGGGGTCCCCGAGGGCAAGGCCCGTGCCGCTCGCATCTGCGATCTCTTTTGCCGTCCGTGCAAGGCCGCCTTTCGTAACGTCCTTAGACGAGTTTATGCTTAGCTTCCCGGCGTTGATATGCGCAAGGAGGCCATACCAGCACGAAAAAAGAGCCCCGGCCTTTTGGAATCGTTCCTCCATGCTTCCCCAAAGGGGCTCGCCAAGGAGAATCAGCATATCGCCGCTCTTGCCCCCGCTTTGGCGTATCGGCTCGGGTATGAGGAGCCGGCCAACCACGAACAGGCTGGCCAGGGGCTCCCCCTCCAGATTGGTGTTCCCGCCCAGTATCGGGATCTTCATCCTCATACCCTGCTCCAGGAGGCTCTCGGCCATCTCCCGGACGTCCTTCTCGGGCCCCGAGAGCGTGTCAAGGGCTAAAAGCGGTTTGCCGCCCTTGACGATGACGTCCGTTGAGGCGTGTATGAGGGCGGATTTCATGACCAGGCGCTTCTTGTAGGGGCCGTCGCAGCTAAGGAGTAGCCTCCCCCCGCAAAACTCGGCGCACGCCGCATCGTCCCAGTCCCGGATGCCCATGACCGGTCTCGGGTCGGCCAGGTCGTCAAATCCCGCAAAAACATCTCTCAACCAGTCTATGTCAAATGCAGTCATCTTCACTAGTTAATAGGTTTTATGGCTAAAACAGGCACCATGGGGCGGGAAACCCCAAAAAACCCTGTTTTGCCCGGTTTTCAGTCATTTATATATTTTTTTGATATTTTTATACTCGTAGCTTCTAAATGGGGTGTAACTACCCTTTGGTGGTTACAATTTGGGGGTTACACGACGTTTGGGGTAAGATGGAACTAAGATATCTGGCAATATGCCTTGCGGCTCTGCTGGCGATGACGGCAGCGGCCTCTGCTGCGACTTTCACGATAGAGATGGACACCCCCTACACCGATCCCAGCATGTCCGGGCTCGGCTGGGGCGCATGCAAGGAAGACTGTGCTGGGGTCTGCCCACAGCACTATAGCTGGAACTACGGCCCAAGCGCCACTTGGGACCCGGGCTACTACTTCAATTCACCATATGTAGGAGCAGCCACATGTACCCTGACATTCAGGTCGATAGGATTCACCGACGGCAGCCAGACAAACGAGGTCGTGGAAGCCATGGTCAACAGCGTAAACTTCGGTAGGACGCCGGACGTCTGCCAGACGAGCGGCTGCACCTGCGCCATAGGCACGAAGACTACCACTGCAACGGTTATCCTCGCAGCTACCGGCAACCATATTACCGTACGCAGGCCCGGCGACAGCATAGGCTACAAGGACGCCGTGCTGACATGCAGCTATCCCGACCCGTGCACCAACGAGTGCACCAGCGGGGCCAGGGAGTGCGTGGATTCAAACACTTACAGGGTATGCGGGAATTACGATTCAGACTCGTGCACCGAGTGGCAGAGCACTGACTGCTCTTCCGGATACACTTGCTCTGGCGGATCGTGCGTGGGGTGCACGTCCGGCTGGCTTGACCAGTACCAGTGCAATGGCAACTGGAGGCAAAGGCTCTGGCAGAATACGGACTGCTCGACGGAGTGGAGGGATTACACTTATTGCGATTACGGCTGCTCGAACAACCAGTGCAACCCGTCGTGCACCGACGAGTGCTCGTATGGGTCGAGGGAGTGCGCGGACTCGAACACCTACAGGACGTGCGGCTATTACGACTCGGACTCGTGCACCGAGTGGCAGAACACGGACTGTTCCTCGGGCCAGACGTGCTCTAGCGGATACTGCTCAAGCACATGTTCCGACGAGTGCTCGTACGGGGCCAGGGAGTGCGCGGACTCGAACACCTACAGGATTTGCGGGAATTACGACTCTGACAGCTGCACCGAGTGGCAGAATACGGACTGCTCTTCGGGCCAGACTTGCTCATACGGCTACTGCTCAAGCACATGTTCCGACGAGTGCTCGTACGGGGCCAGGGAGTGCGCGGACTCGAACACGTACAGGACGTGCGGCTATTACGACTCGGACTCGTGCACCGAGTGGCAGAATACGGACTGCACTTCGGGCCAGACTTGCTCATACGGCTACTGCTCGGGCACCAACGAGTACTGCACCGACACGGACGGCGGCATAGACTACGAGGACCAAGGCAACACCTACGGCTACAACACTTACCAGGGCACCTTCAGCCGCACCGACTACTGCAGCGGGAACACGCTTTATGAGTACTACTGCGACGGGGATGAATGGGACGTCACTTGGGTGACGTGCGCATACGGCTGCGAGAACGGCGAGTGCGAGAGCAGGGACTGCAACGACGAGTGCACTTACGGCACAAGGCAATGCTACGCTGATGATGAGTACCGCATCTGCGGCTACTACGATACGGATGTCTGCACAGACTGGAACTACGTGCAGTGCGCCGCCGACGAGGTCTGCGACGGCGGCTACTGCTCGGGCACGAACGAGTACTGCACCGACACCGACGGCGGCATAGACTACGAGGACCAGGGCAACACCTACGGCTACAACAGCGGGCAGGGGACGTTCTACTACACGGACTACTGCAGCGGGAACACGCTTTATGAGTATTACTGCGACGGCGACGAGTGGGAGAGGACCTCGACCACGTGCGCGCACGGCTGCGATGACGGGGAATGCGGGAACGACGACTGCGACGAGGGGTGGCTTGACGATTACAGGTGCAGCGGCAACTGGAGGCAGAGGCTCTGGCAGGACAGCGACTGCGACGAGGAGTGGCGCAACTGGGACTACTGCGAGAGCGGGTGCTATAACGATGAATGCAGGGACCCGTGCAGCAACAACTGCTGCGGCTGCAACAACTGCTGGTGCAACTACTGCGGGGGCTCTTGCGAGTATTGCGGCAACGGGGTCTGCGGGGGCGGCGAGACGTGCTCCTCGTGCCCGCAAGACTGCGGGCACTGCAGCAGCTACTGCGGCGACCACTACTGCAACTCATGGGAGACGTGCAATACCTGCCCGGCTGACTGCGGGCAGTGCAGCTACTGCGGCAACGGGGTTTGCAACAGCGGCGAGACCTGCTCTTCATGCCCGCAAGACTGCGGGACGTGCAACACATGCGGGAACGGCGTCTGCAGCGGCACCGAGACATGTTCGACATGCCCGGCTGACTGCGGGCAGTGCAGCTACTGTGGCAACGGGGTTTGCAACAGCGGCGAGACCTGCTCTTCATGCCCGCAAGACTGCGGGACGTGCAACACATGCGGGAACGGCGTCTGCAACTCAGGTGAAACGTGCTCTTCATGCCCGACAGACTGCGGCTCGTGCAGCTACTGTGGGGACCATATATGCGGCAGCGGCGAGACCTGCACTAATTGCCCGCAAGACTGCGGCACATGCTGCAACACCTGCGGGTACTGCGGGAACGGCGTCTGCAACTCAGGTGAGACGTGCACAAGCTGCCCACAGGATTGCGGGACGTGCAACACATGCGGCAACGGCGTGTGCAACGGCGTTGAGAACTGCACTACGTGCCCAAGCGACTGCGGCTCTTGCAACGTGAACAGGTGCGGCAACGGGGTTTGCAACAGCGGCGAGACCTGCTCAAACTGCCAGACCGACTGCGGGGTATGCGACGACTGCGGGGACGGCTACTGCACCGGGGCTGAAACATGCATCACGTGCACCACGGACTGTGGCGCGTGCATTGACCCATGCGACGTCCTGATAGGGGACAATGTAGAGGTCACGGCCGACGCCTGCATAGAGTTCGAGGGCGCGGGAACGGACGAATTCACGCTGACGATATACAGCAGGGAGGACCACGAGGCGGTATACGAGATAAGGCTGAGCGGCGAAGCTGCCGGCTGGGCCAGCGTCAACCCCTCGACGTTAAGGATACCTGCCAAAGGCAACAGGGTGGCGACGATAACAGTCACCGTGCCCCCGGGCACTGCGCAGGGGCTGTACAACCTGACGGCTGACGTAAGGAGCGGCGGGGAGTCCGTAGTGCTAAAGAGCCTGTTTGTGAGCGTGGCCGAAGCGCCTGCTGGCGGCGGGGCGCCGGCGGCGACGATAACCGACGTGCCCGCTTCGCCGACGGGCGGCGCCATCGCGATAAGCGACGACCTGGCGGGGATACTCGTCATAGTCGTGGTCGCCGTGGCCGTGATCCTGTTCATCCTCCTGCTCAAGGAGCTGGCGGACAGGCGCAGATAATCGGCCCTGCTGAATGCGATGCTGTGCGGCACTTAGGGATTGATGCCTAGCGTCAGGAAGACTTAGGGAACAGCTTCGCTGAGGGGCAGAGCGCCTTAAGGGCGCATTGCCCGCATAAAGGCTTCTTGGCGTTGCATACCGCCCGGCCGTGGTCTATGAGAAGGTAGTTTATCTCAAACCATTTGTCTTTGGGGATAAGGACTAACAGGTCCTGCTCTATCTTGTTGGGGTCCTTGTTCTTGGAGAGCCCCAGGCGCTGCGAGAGGCGGGCGACGTGGGTGTCGACGGCTATGCCGACCACTTTGCCGAATGCGTTCGCCAGGACTATATTGGCGGTCTTGCGGGCGACGCCCGGGAGCTTGACGAGGCCGTCCATGGTGTCAGGCACATTGCCCCCGAAATCCGATACTATCATCCTGGCGGCGCCCAGTATGTTCTTAGCCTTGTTGCGGTAAAAGCCGGTGGAGCGGATGTCCTGCTCGAAGGTTTTGAGGTCTGCCTTGGCATAGTCCCTGGCGGTCTTGTACTTCCTGAACAGCGCGGGCGTGACCTTGTTAACCTGGGCGTCGGTGCACTGGGCTGAGAGGATGGTTGCAACCAGCAGCTGCATAGGGTCCCGGAAGTCCAGGGCTATGTGAAAGTCGGGATACTCCTTCTCAAGCAGGGCCAATATCTTAAGCGCCCGCACCTTGTCGCCCATGGGAGATTAGCCTCCAGAGTTAGAAAAATCAATTTTGGGAGGATATGCTGCCGGGCTGGTTAGCGGTGCCGGGCTTCTCCCTGTATAGCCAGCTCCTTAGGGCTATGGGCGTTATTATCGTCGTCAGGAGGCTCATGAGGACTATGGGGACGTAGAGGTCCTGGCCTATTATGCCCTGGTTGAGGCCGAGCAATGCCACTATCATCGCCACTTCCCCTCTCGGCGACATGCCAAAGCCTATGATTAGCGAGTCCTTTGCGGAGATTCCCTGCAATCTCGCCGCAAGGCCGCAGCCCACTATCTTCGTGGCTATCGCCACACCAGTGAGCGCCAGCAGGAACCAGACCATGCCGGCGCCAAGCCCGTGCAGGTCGACAAGGACGCCGAGCGAGACGAAGAAGACGGCGGCGAATATTATATACAAGTACTCCGAGCCCTCGGCGAAGCTCTTGCTGTGGGTCAGCTTTATCCCCTCGAGGGCGACGCCCGCTATGAACGCGCCGACTATGGCGGAGAGGCCCACGAGCTCGGCCAGCATGCCGTAGAGGAATGCGAACATCATCGCAAAGATGAATGCGAATTCGGGGTACTTGCGGGCTATGCGCGTCTTGTCTATGCGGATTATGGCCTTTGCGACTAGCATCCTGCCGGCGAGATACCCGAATACCAGGAAGACAACCGCCTTTGCCAGGACGACAAGCGCGGATTCTATCGAAAATGCGCCATGGACAAGGTCGCCCGAGATCGAGAGGGCTATCAGGCTGAGAACGTCGTCTATGACTGCCGCGCCTATTATGGCTTTCGCGGCGTTGGTCTGCAGTTTCCCCATCTCTTTGAGGACATTGGCGGTTATGGCTATGCTTGTCGCCGTCAGGGCCGTGCCGACGAAGACCGCGCTGGCGAACGGGTAGCCGAACGCCTCGGCGAGGAGGAAGCCGCCGGCCCACGGGACTATGACGCCCACAATGGCTATGAGCAGGTAAGACGGCTTGTATATGTCCCTCACCTTGAACTCCATGCCGACAACGAATAGGAGTATTACCGCGCCTAGGTGGCCGACGGCGCTGACAAAGTCGGTATAAGTGATAAGCCCCAAAAGGCTCGGGCCGACTGCCATCCCCACGAGTATCTCGCCTATTATCGCCGACTGGTTTATCCGGGAGGCGATGAGATAGCCTGCCATCGCTACGAATAGGAGGAGGCTCATCTGGAACTCGATGCTTGAGATGGCTTCGGCGAGGATCATCTTGTGCTCCGTATGCGACTATTTGTAGTTTCGCGTTCTAGGGAGATAAAGCTTTTCTGCCCCGCGGCGTTTATTCTCCATGTCCGTCAAGCGCTTCGGGAACCAGACAGTAGAACAAATCGCCGCGCACCTGGCAAGCTCGTTAGGCCCAGGGCCGTATAACATCGAGATAGACACCCTTTCAGAGACTGCGGCCGTGAAGAGGTCCTCAGGAGGCGGCGGTGAGTCCAGGAAGATGGACCGCCTCAAGGGCCAAGCAAGCGGCATGAGCCCGAAAAGGAGAAAGCATGCGATGTCCGCCAAGAGAAGGGAGAAGCCGAAACTGAAGCACGTGAGGAACGGCAGGACTATAACGCTAAAGGGGTACTACGGGTTCTTCGGGCCGAAGAGCGAGTGAGGCCGTTTCAAGCCGTTATACGGACTTGGCACCTTAAGGCCCCTCCGCTTACCCGACGAGAAGCTTCCTCAGCCCGTCTTCGAGCTCGACCGTGTTCGTCATCCCAATGGCGCTCTTCTTGACAGCGCCCTTAGACTCCAAATCGGATATCAGCCGGGAGATTCGGACCTTGTTGAAGCCCGTTGCAGAAACAAGGCGGGATTGCAGCGCGCTGCCCTTGCCCTTGACAAGCTCTTCTATGACCCTGCGCTCGTCATAGTCGAGGAGCGCGAGGACCGGTGTCATGTCTTTTTTCGACTTCAGGTGGGAGGACATGAAATAGACTGCGAGTGAGCCGACAAGGAGGCCCGCGGAGGAGAGGAGGGGTATGAGGTATTCAAGAGGCAGCGGGCAGCCGCAGAACGTGCCCGCCAGGATGTGCGACTGGGCATAAAGCGATGCCGCCGAAACTGCCATTATGAAGCCCGCTATCAGCATGACCCCGACCAGGGGGCGGTTCTCCATTGGATTAAGTAGTATAAGCCCTTAACGGGCTTTTTAGGCCCTTTTGAGCCTTGAGTTTCAAAAAATGAAACAAATATATATGTGCTGTTTCACATATAAATAAGCGGGATGGCAAGCATCTTGGCCAGACGGCTTCTGGTGTTCGGGGTTATAGGCGTGGCTATTGTCGCGTTAGCCTTGGCCCTTTTTGGGCCCATAGGCGGGCACACCGCCGCACCAGATGCCAAAGACGGCGCGGACCCCGGCTGCGGCGACTGCGTTTTGAATGCTTCGATTTTTGACCGCCAAGTGAATGCCACAAACGGGAGTGCGGGCGCGGAGAAGGCTGCCAACGGCACAATGCCCGGTGATGCGTGCCCCGCAGGCCAGGAGTGCAACGGCAGCGCGGGTACAAGCAATGGGACGGGCATCCCGCCGCCCGGCTACCCGGGGGTTTTGGATTATGACAGGGCCCTGGTCATATTTTGGGGCGTCGGATGCCCGGAGTGCGCCGAGGCCAAGGAATTCCTGGCCGAGATGCGGGTCAAGTACCCGGATTTGGCGGTAACAAGCCGCGAGGTCAAGGAAGACGGGGAGGGCCTGGCGCTGATGGTTGCGTTCTGCAGGGAACACGGGCTAAACCCCACATATGTGCCGATGATCGCAGTCGGCGGGAAGGTATTCAGCAAGTTCCTTGACTCGGACGGGCCTCTTGCGGTTTATAACGACACCGGGGCCTATTTCGGTTATAGGAACCAGATAGAGGCGGCGATAGCGGATGCTGTTGCATCGGACGATGGCGATGAGGGGCGAGAAGCAGGGGCTGCGGCCTCCGCAGACGGGCTTTCGCTGACCGGAAAGGCCGACAAGACCGTTTATTATTCCAGGGACCCGATAAGGGTGACCGCGACCATATGGAGCGACAGGAGGCTGGACAAGTATTACCTCAAGATAGAGGGGTCGGGAGGCCTGGCAGATTACGTGCGGGGCTCAAGATGGCTGGCGCATATAGAGGCCGGCACGACGGAGGAGGTCTTTGACATGGAGATGCCCAAGTGTTTCGGCTGCGCGAACTTCCAGCCGGGGGAGTATAAAATCGACTTGTGGCTCGAGAAGGGCGGCGAGAGCGCCGAAGCCGTGAGCCTGGATGTGGAAGTACGGGAGACTGCCGGGTAGGGCGGCGATAAGCTTATTTTAAACAAACAATAACAGAGGGCGGATAATACGCTGAGGCAAATATGGACAAGAGGGTTTTGATAGCGCTGTGCGCGATGGTGGTGGCTGTATTGGTACTGGACGCTTTGGCATTTATCGGTTATAGGAACGCAAGGATGCCGCAGTCCGAAGATCCTGGAGTAAAGCCCGCCATGCTAGGCGTCACGGCATCGCTCTTCACTGCAGGGAACTGCTCGCCGTGCGAGGCGGAAAAAGCGTTCCTCGACTCGCTTAAACCCGACCACCCGGGCCTGGCTATCAGGGAATACGACATAAGAGACCCACAGGCCGCGGCCAAGATGCATGAAGATGCGTCGAGGCTCGGCTTCAAGTACGGGATGGTGCCTGTCGTCGTGGTCGGCGGGCAGTATTATGTAGGCTTTGACGGCGCGGATGGCGCCGGAAGCCAGATAGAGGCGCTAATAAAGGCTGCCGAGAGGGGCCAGGGCAACCAAGCCACGGGCGGCAACGAAACCGTCAGGTTCATACAGTTCTGGGTCACTGGATGCCCGCACTGCAAGCAGGAGAAGGAGGATCTGCTCCCGATACTGGCTGAGAGGTACCCGCAAGTGAGGGTGGAGCTATACGACTTAGGCCAGCAAGCGGCAGTAGATATGCTGCAGGAGCTCGCCGACAATTTCGGCTTCGCTGCGCAGAGCACGCCGATAACCGTGATAACCGACGACGGCTACACGCTTAGGGACTATTACTATGTGGGGTATGGGGAGTACTCCAATACCGGGAAGAAGATACTCGGGATGCTCGACGATGCGCTGGCGATCAAAGGCGGGGGGACCGTCGTGCCGAGGGACGATGACGCCATAGAGGACATCCCCCTAATCGGGAAGGTGAACCTGAAGGAAGTCTCGCTGCCTTTGTTCACGATGGTGCTGGGCCTTGTCGACGGGTTCAACCCATGCGCGTTCTTCGTGCTGTGCTTCCTGCTGACTCTGCTGATATATGCGAAGTCCAGGAAGAAGATGCTTGCGATTGGGCTGACCTTCGTCTTCGTCTCGGGACTCGCCTACTTCCTGTTCATGGCGGCATGGCTCAACTTTTTCTTATTGACGGGGGGGATGACTATAGTCACCGTCATCGGCGGGGCGATAGCGATACTGCTGGGCGTGATAAACTTCAAGGAGTTCTTCTTCCTCGGGAAGGGCGACGTCTCGACCACGATATCCGCCGGGCACAAGAAAGACCTGTTCGCGAGGATGCGCGGGCTGGTCAAGTCGAACACGTTTGCGGAGATACTCGTGGGGACGATAGTCTTGGCGATAGTCGCGAACACATATGAGCTGCTCTGCACCGTCGGCCTGCCGATGATATACACCAAGGCGCTTACCATGCACGGGTTAGACACGCTTGGCTACTATTTATACCTAGCGCTTTACAACTTGTTCTATGTCATGCCGCTGATGGCGATAGTCATCGCCTTCGCATGGACCCTCGGCGCGAAGAGGATAAGCAAGGGGATGGGCGAGGCACTAAAGCTAATATCTGGGCTCATGATGCTGCGCTTCGGGCTGACGCTGATAATCGCCCCGGGGCTGATGACCGACCTGGGTTATACGGTGACTTTAATAGGCACTTCCATAGTATTAGGCGTAGCCGGCTGGAAGCTCAAGGAATGGGCCGAGTCGCAGGCCCCCAAGCCCGTGACAGAATGCGGGGAAGTCGAAAGCCAGGAAGACGAGGGAAAGACCCTAAAGAGCGGGAGGGGGGCCGAGACCGAACAGGGCGTCGAAGAGGTGAATGCCAAAGACCCCGGCGATGCCGATGAAGAGGCGGGGCCGCCCGAAGAGAGATGAGATGCTGCGCCGTTATGCAAAGTCGAAAAGAATGGAACCGCCAAAAGACCTGAAGTACAGCGAGTATGTGTGGGTGGCCGTGAAGGGGGATATTGCCACACTGGGCATGACGGACTATGGCCTTAAGGTCGCAAAGGACATAGTCTTCATAGACTTGCCCAAGAAGGGCGCAAAGATAAACAGGGGCGGGCAGTTCGTCTCGCTAGAGTCGGTCAAGTGGAGCGGGCACCTTGCGTCCCCGGTCAGCGGGGAGGTTGTAGAGGTCAACGATGCGCTGTTCGACGAGCCCGAGAAGCTGAACAAGAACCCGTACGGGTCGTGGATATGCAGGGTGAGGATGTCAAAGCCCGACGAGGCCGGCGGGCTGATGGACTCAAAAGCCGCGGCCGAATGGGTGAAGAAGAACCTGTGAGGTTCGGCGCCTTATCAGGATAATCATTCAGGATGACAAAGGTAGCGATAATAGGGTGCGGGGACGCCGGCCTTAGCGCGGCCTTTGCCGCGGCCCGCGAGGGCGCCGAGGTGACGGTGATATCCTCGGAAAAGGAGCATTACGCCCGCTGCCCGCTGCCGTATTACGTAGGCGGCAAGATGAGAAAGGAAGACCTTGTCAAGCCGCTGGAGGCTATCTTCCGGGGCACGGGAGTCAAGCTCGTCTTTGACAAGGCGGTGAGGATAGAGAAGAACATCGTCATATGCGAGAAGGCCAGGGTGGCTTTTGACAGGGCGATAATAGCGACCGGTGCGTCCCCGAAACGGATAGGCGATTCGCTGGTCCTGAGGACGATTGACGACGCCGACGGGATGAAGGCGCTCGCAAGGAAGCATAAGCCGGTCATTATCGGGGGCGGGATGCTCGGCTGCGAGCTGGCAGACGTCCTTGGCGGGACGCTCATCGAGGCGCAAAAGCATTTGCTCCCCAATTTCGACCCCGAGTTCTCGGAGATGATAGAGGCGGAACTGAGGAAAAAAGCGGACGTGAGGACCGGGACTGCAAAGGCGCCCAAATCCGATTTCACCATCAGCGCCGTGGGCGTGGCGCCCGACTCGGAGATGGCAAAGAGGAGCGGGATAAAGACGAGCGATTTCGGGATAGTAGTGAACAACAGGCTTGAGACCAGCATGCCCGGCGTTTATGCCGCCGGGGACTGCATGGAAGAAAGGTGCTTCTTCACGAAGAAGCCC
Source organism: Candidatus Altarchaeota archaeon (assembly GCA_041306005.1). GTDB lineage: Archaea > Altiarchaeota > Altiarchaeia > JAFGQM01 > JAFGQM01 > JBFYKJ01. The sequence continues at coordinate 12,915 of JBFYKJ010000018.1, forward strand.
ATGCACTCCCACCTGGGCCCGCAGTCGGAGAGGCAGGGGGTGATCGCCGGGACCAACGCCGCAGGCGGGGACATGCACTACGACGGGTCGCTAAATGCCGTAGTCGCGAAGATATGCGGGTATGAGATAGGGGTGACCGGGCTTTGCAGCCTGGCCGCCGAGGGGAACGGGATGAAGACTGCCTTCGGCAGGATAAAAGCGAAGACAAAACCTGAGTACGACCGGAACGCAAAGGACCTCATGATAAAGATGATATTCGAGGGCGAGAAGCTGATAGGCTGCCAAGCGATAGGGGGCGAGTCAGTGGAGGGGGTCATAAACCTTGCCAGCTACGCTATGCGACACGGCGGGACCGTGGACGATTTGATTAACCTGAGCTACTGCTACGCGCCGCCCGTGTGTTCGGCGCCCAACCCCATCATCCTCTGCGCCGAGAACGCTAAGAGGAGGATGGATATATAGGGTATAAGGCTAGCGAGAACGCCGGCAGGCGTGAGGCGCAAGACTAAACAAGATGGCAAAAAATACGGAAAGAGGCTCTATGGGAAATAAGCTGGATGAGGTGAACGCCACCGTGAGGCGGGTTATGAAAGAGCACCCGGAGCAGGCGGGCGACTTCATGAGGTTCCTCCGGTCCGTATGCAAGTGCTCGGATGCGCTGGACTGCAAGACCAAGGAGCTCATATCGATCGCCCTCTCCATAGCCGAACACTGCGAGTGGTGCATAGCCTTCCACGTGAAGAACGCGCTGGAGGCGGGGGCAACAAGGGACGAGATAATGGAGGCTAGTTTCGTTGCCGTGATGATGTGCGGGGGGCCGGGCCTGATGTACTTGAAGCCCGTCATGGACTCCATCGATGAGTTCTCCAAGAAGAAAGCCTGATTGGCTGAAGGTCGAACTGCCCTCAGGGGACGGGTATTTTGGGTTGGTCCGGCTGCTTAAACGCTACGGCCTGCACACGGTCTGCCAAGAGGCGAACTGCCCGAACATCGCCGAATGCTTTTCGAAAAAGACTGCGACGTTCCTGATACTGGGCGACACGTGCACGCGCAGCTGCAGGTACTGCAACGTGAAGCACGGAAAGCCTCGGGAGGTTGACGCCGCGGAGCCGGAAAGGGTCGCTGGGGCTGTGAAAAAGCTCGGTTTACACTACATAGTCGTGACCTCGGTGACCCGGGACGACTTAAAAGACGGCGGAGCGTCCGTGTTCGCGGAAACGATAGGGGGGATACGCGGGGCGAGCCCAGGTTGCAAAATCGAGGTCCTGATACCGGATTTTAAGGGGGATATGAGAGCCTTGCAAACAGTGCTCGACGCGAAGCCTGATGTCCTGGGGCATAACCTGGAGGTAGTGAAGCGGCTTTTCCCGAAGGCAAGGCCGCGGGGGGATTACGAGCGCTCCTTAGACCTGCTCAGGACTGCTAAAGAGGCGGGCGCGGTGACAAAGTCCGGGCTGATGGCCGGCCTGGGGGAGAGCAATGAGGAGATGCTCGAGGCGATGGGAGACCTGTGCAGTGTAACAGATATCATTACAATCGGGCAATATCTTCAGCCGACGACGGGCCATCTGCCCGTGGCGCGTTATTACCCGCCGGCGGAGTTTGAAAAGCTGAAGGCGGCGGGCCTGGAGATGGGTTTCAAACACGTCGAGGCCGGGCCGCTTGTGAGGAGCTCATATCACGCTTCAGAATATGGCGCAAGACAAAACAGGGATTAGGTTGCTGGAAACCGGCAGCAATACCGCGGCGATGAACATGGCGATAGACGAGGCCGTGATGCTAAGCGGCGCCCCGACGCTGCGGTTCTACTCCTGGACGCCTGTCGCGGTGACGATAGGGTATTTCCAGGGGATCGAGCAGGAAGTGGATTTAGAAGCATGCGCAAGGCACGGGGTCGACGTCGTTCGCAGGCTGACCGGCGGCGGGGCGGTGTACCATGACAAGGAGCTTACTTATAGCCTTATCATCCCCGAGGATGTCAAAGGCTCGGGGGCGGTCTCGAGGAACATACTCGAGTCTTATGCCCAAATCTGCGGGTTTGTGGTCGATGGCCTAAGGAAACTCGGCTTGCCCGCGGAGTTCAAGCCGATAAACGACATAATCGTCAACGGGAGGAAGATATCCGGCAACGCCCAGACCCGCCGCGGGGGGGTGGTGCTTCAGCACGGGACGATAATCCTGGACGTTGACGTCGACAAGATGTTCTCGGTGCTCCGGGTCCCGGACGAGAAGATAAGGGAAAAGATGATAAGCTCGGCTAAGGAGAGGGTGACGTCTGTGGGGAAAGAGCTTGGAAGGGAGGTTGGGTTTAAGGAGGCCGAGAAGGCACTGATCGAGGCGTTTGAGGAAAGCGGCCTTTGCGGTCGCGGGCTGAAGATGGGGAACCTGTCAGGGACTGAACTGTCAGATGCCCGTGAGCTCGAGAAAAAATACGCCGGCCGCGAGTGGAACTTCATGCGATAGGGCCTTATATCCCCCGCTGGCCCCTCCGGCGCTTCGCCCGGTGGCCCTTGGACCACATCTCGAGCATCCCGGATTGGCCCGCGAGAAACGGGAGATGCACCGCCTTGCCGCCCTCGCTCAGCTCCTTGCGCAGGCCGTCCCGTTCGAGCGTCAACGCCCTTGTGCGCGCGGGGCCTTCGGGATGGCCCCTGGCCCGTATCGCCTCGAGTTCCTGGTTTATCTCAAGTATCCGGCCCTCTTTTCGGGCAAGATTCTCGAGCAGCTCCGCACGGCCCAATGGCGGCTTGCGGTAGCCTGCACGCCTCCAGCCCCCCTCCGGCTTTTCGGCTGGGCCCTTCGGCTTTTCGCCGAGCGCATTGGGAGTCTCGCCGGAAAGCTTCAGCGAAGTCAACTTCATCTTCGCAGCGAGGGCCTTTTGCCTTGAAGCCACAAGGTTTATCCGCGTTTCCAGCCTCTCGCGCTCCGCGGCGCCCGGCGCCGTTTGCAGTTTTGCCTCGTCGGCGACGCGCATGCGCTCGAGGCGGTCGAATTGCTGCTCCGGTGTGTATTCCTGCGGCCTGTCGGGCCGTATCTTGAACTCGAAGCCGCGTCCGCCCCGAAGCTTCATCTTCTCCTCGAGCTTCCATACGTCATCGACGGGTAGCGCCGGCTTTTTTCCAGCCTTTCGCCCTTTGGGCGCGGGCTTAGCTCCCGGTTTCTGCGCCTTGCTCTTCAGCACTTTCTTTAGGGCCGCTTTGCTCTTGGGCATCTTGTCTCAATAGGCGGTTAAAACTTAGGGCGCAATGGATAAAAGCGCTATTTGCCCCGCGCCCGGTTCTCCCGTACCCTGACTTTTTGGAGGGCGGCCTTGCGCATCTCATGGCCTTGCCGTTCGGCCCGCAGCGCATGCTTCACTTCTGTGAGCTCATCGCCCGAAAGCCTCGCTCCGTCCCTCATCCCCGTGCGCACTGCAGCCTCAAGGAGCTTCACGTTTTCCCGGGTTTTCGCTATCTCGCCCTCTAAGTACGGGATCTGTTTGGCTCTAGGCACGTGGGTGAAGCCGAACCGGGGGTTCCCAGCTGGGAACAACTTTTTAGCCATCCTGAATGCGCCGCTCACTTGGACCTTTTCATGGGTGGGGGCACTATTCCCGCGGCGACCTTATTCCTCAGTTTTTTAAACTTTTCAAGCGCAGCGCGGCTGCCGGGCGAAAGGGACTTGGCGGACTCTAGCCTGTCTATATGGGTCTGCAGGTCCGTTAGCACCCTCGTGCGCCGACGGTTCTCGGAAAGCGCAGGGTCGGAGTATTCGATATCCACCAGCTTGCGATTGGGAGCAGCCTTCTCTGCAAGCCGCTTGACGCGCTTTGTGTGCAGGCCGTCCACAGACGGCAAAAACGCCTCTAAGTTCCCGATTTGCGCTGCCGGGAATTTGCCCGAACGGGATCCCTTGGGTGAAACCATTTTTTAGCCGCAAATATTATAGCAAGGGTGTTAAAAGCAATAACTGGGCGATGATGTCCTCTGCAGACTACAAGGTCCCGGGCGGGAAGCTTATACGGATTAGGGCAAATGTCGTCGGGAGCAAGCTAGCCTCGGTCAAGATCACCGGCGACTTCTTCCTGCACCCGGAAGGCGGGATAGTCGGGCTGGAGGATGCCCTGGTTGGAAAGAGACTTGAAAAAGTTACACTACAAAAGGCCGTGGAAAAGGCGCTAATCGGGTATGAGGCAGTAGGGTTCTCGGCGGGGGATATGGCTGATGCGCTCCTTAGGCTAAAAGAGCCTTCGGGCAAAGTTTAGTTTTATTGGCTAGGCTCAAAGGGACTCGCCGTATATCCGGATTATGTCCGCCTTCGTCGGCTTGACCGGGTTTGCGGCTATCGCGCCGGACCCGAGTTCTATCGCGCAATCGGCCATCTTCGCTATCGACGCCTCTTTCACGCCGCATGCAGAAAGGCCTGTTTTAAGGCCTATCGCGTTCATGAGCCTTTCAACCGCTTCGACCGACTTCATAGCGTTCTCCCGGTCTAAGCGCTCGACGTCTTCTCCCATAGCCCCCGCGATGCCGCAATAGCGGGCCACTGTTTTATCGTCGCCCTTTGTTATATTGAACCTCATCACAGGCGGGGTTAGGCACGCAAGGGCCTGCCCGTGGGCGACGTCAGGGTAGAAACCCGAGACCGTGTTCCCGATGCCGTGGACCATTATCGTCCTTGAGGGAGTTATGCAAATGCCCGCTAAAGTATCCGCCAGCGCCATGTTATAGCGCGCGTCCATGTCGCTTCCGTACCTGCATGCGCGGACAAGGTCCTGGCTTATCAGCCCTATCGCGCGCAGCGACAGCGCGTCGGTGATCGGGCTTGCGCCCTTTGAGAGGTAACTCTCCATGGCATGGGCGAGGGCATCAAAGCCGGTTTCCGCAGTCACCTTTGGGGGCATTGCCGAGACTACATCCAGATCGACTATCGACTCCTTTGGGAATATGAATTTGGAGCTGTATGCCGCCTTCTCAGAGGTTTTCCTGTCGCTGATGACCGTGTACCATGTCACGTGCGAGCCCGTGCCGCTCGTCGAGGGTATTGCGATTATGGGGAGGGTCTTCTCGGTAGTCGCCTTGTCCCGGCGGATGTAGGGCCAGAAGTCGGCGGCCTTGTGGCCGATACCCACCGCGATTGCCTTGCCCGCATCAATCGCCGAGCCTCCGCCGAGGGCAACTACCACGTCGCACTTCTTCTCAAGGCCGAGCTTTATCCCCGCGTTGACTGTAGCGATGCTCGGGTTCGGCTCGACGCCCTCGAACAGGGTGACCGACAAGCCCGCATCCTTCAGGTTTTTTTCGGCGGCCCAGAGGAAGCCGAGCTTCCTCATCGAGCCGCGGCCGGTCACGAGGAGGGCATTCTTGCCGCGCCTTGCGGCGCGCTCGCCGAGTTGTGACAATGTGCCTTTGCCGAAGATAAGGTTTGTCTCCGGGAGAATGAATGAAAAGGGGTCCATATCAAGATTAGAAAGCCGGAAAATAAAACACGCGAAAGCCGGGGATTATGCACACGGGGGGCGTCAGATCTCAGCCACCTCGTCGACGAACATCTCAAGGTCCCTGGCAAGCGTCGACTCCTTGCGGGCCGCGACGATGGGGAAGAGCCCCTTGCAACCGGATATGTCTATCTTCGCTATTATGTCGTGGGCCAGGCGCGTGACGACGGAGATGTCCTGATATGCCAGCATGAGGTGGAACGAGTCGAGAAGGACTATGTCGGGCTTGACCCGGGCTATCACTTCGCCTATCTTGACGCTGAGCTCTACGAGCTCGTTGGCCGAGACGGAGTCGCAGTTGTCCATCCTGCGGCATATCTTGGCGTCCTCGGTAACGGCGTCTATGAAATGAAACCTGTTGATGTCAATGCCCCGATTTGCCATCTCGGAAGCTATCTTCGACGCGGGCCGGTTGAGGGCCACGTACAGCACCCTTTGGCAGTCCTTGGAGATAACCTTCAGAAAATCCAATAAGGCGCTGTTGTACCGGTCGCCCGATACCAGGAGAAGGACTACCTGGTTTTCCTCGACGACCTTTTTGGCGTTCGATATCCTGGCATTCATCTTGAGGCCTCGATTATTGGCATAACTGCCGCATGCCGCTCATTTAAGCGCATCCTTCACCTTTTTGATCATATCCTTCATGCCAATCGGCTTCATCACGCAGCATGAGACGCCGAGCTGCCTTAGGTGGTTCAGCCCCTTCTCCCTGAACTCGGCGACCGTCATGAAGATTATCCGCACGCCGTCAAACCGGGGGTCCTGGCGTATTCGCGCTATCGTCTCCCTGCCGGACATGCCGGGCATGAAGAAGTCCATCAGTATCAGGTCTGGCTCCCCCTTGGCAAGGCTCTTGAGGCACTCCGCACCGTCCTTGGCAGAGGAGACCTCATACCCCTCGTTCTTCAGCAGGTGCGAGACGGACAGTATTATGTCGGGCTCGTCGTCGACTATCAGTATTTTTTTGGCCATCTCTAAAGCTGGCGCCTAATCGTGGGCGTTGCCGCCCGTTTGATTAACGGCACGGTGAAATAAAAAGCAGACCCCTTGCCCAGGCGGGATTCGCACCAGATATCCCCCCCATGCTCCTGGACGATGCCCTTTGCTATGGCAAGGCCGAGGCCGGCGCCCGCGTATCTGCGCACTGGCGGGCGCGTCACACGGTAGAACTTGTCAAAGACCGCTTTCAGGTCCCGGGGGGATATCCCGACGCCCGTATCTTTAACGCATACCAGGGCGTTGCCGCCTTTTGAGGCGGCAGAGATGGTTATCCCGCCCCTGTCCGTCGCATACATCGCATTGGCCACCAAATTGCCCAAAACCTGCGCCAGGCGATGCTTATCGGCGCGGACATTGACGGGCGTCTTTGGCGTCTCGACCTTCAGGCAAATCCCTTTCTCCGCGGCCTGCGCCTTAAGGTCGGAGTATAGGTCCTTGAGCACGCCTCTTAAGTCCATCCGGGCGAAGCGGTACTTGAACCTCTTCTGCTCGATCTTTGTTATTGTCGAGATGTCGTCGATCAGCTTTATCAGCCGCGCGGCGTTTCGCTGGATTATCTCCAGGCTCCCCTTCTGGTCCGGCGAAAGCCCGCCGTATGAGCCGAAAAGCCACATGTCGGACTCGAGCTTTATCGGCGTCAGGGGCGTCTTGAGCTCGTGCGCGGTCATGGCGAAGAACTCGTCCCTGAGCGCGTCAAGCTCCTTGGTCTTGTACAGCTCGAGGCGCTCCGCCTCGGCTTTCTTCTCCTCGGTCACGTCGGTGCCGGAGCTGAGCGTGCCCGCTATTCGCCCGTCCTTGCCCTTCAGCAGCGTGTTTTTCCAGGCGATCATCCGCTTGCCGCCGCCCCTGGCGATCACCGGGTTCTCGTAGTGCGATACGGGCTTCACCCTGCCGGCCATCAGCTTGCAAAAAACGGACTTGACCTGCTTTCGGATATCTGCGGGCACGAAATTGTAAAACCAGTCCCTGCCGATGATCTCCCGCCGGGCGCGGCCCAAAAGCTCGCATCCGCGCTTGTTAATCAGCGAGACCTTCCCGTCCCGGCCTATCGCGACTATTATGTCGGCGGCCATGTCAAGGTACCTCTCCGCAAGGTCCCTCTCGCGCCTTACGGCATTGTCGGCCGCGCGGACTTCGGTCAGGTCGCGGACTATGGCAAGCACGGAGTCCGGGCCGGACGGGAACATCCTCGCCTCGAAGTCGCGCAGCGCGCCGCCTATGGGCAGCTTGTATTCAAACACCTGGAGCGAGCTAGTCTTCAGGGCGGCGCGCACATGGCGCATTGCCCTTGAGGCGAACTCCCTTGGCATTACATTGCTTATCTTCTTGCCGAGGAACGCCTTTGGGGGGGCATAAAGCTGCTCCTCGTGCGGCGCCTTGTAGCCCAGGAAGGTCCCATCCCTGCGTATCTCGAAAAGCATGTCCGGGATCGCGGAAAGGAGCGCATCACAAGCAGGCTCGCTCTCCAGCCGCCCGCGCATGCGCGGCGCCCTCTTAGGTCCGGCTGCCATTTAGGTTATCCTTAAAGGTATCCTTAATGAGAAAGCAATCATCACCTCATCGCCTTGAGGGCGCATTGGGCGCATGTTTTTTTCTCCACTTCTGCCGCCGAGGTTATCTCCTTGCCGCAGAAACGGCACTTGGCGCTCTCCTGGCCGAGCCGCCCAAGGGCGCACTCGGTGCAGACGCCGGCTTTCTTCTCGTCGCCCGTGGAAAGCGGCCTTTGGCAGAACCTGCACTTCTTCTGGAAGGTGTCGCCAGTGCCGCGTATCCGGTCGCCGGCGTACTTTGCCCTCTCCGCGGTGTTGATGCCGTGCTCTACGCCCCTGGTCGTCTTGTCCACGGTGCTAGCTATTTTGCCAAGCGAGTCGAATAGGCCCATGTAGTTTTAAAGCCGGCTCCAATAAAAAGCTGGAAAGGCCCGATGGGCGGGCCGCAATGCCAAAAAACCCGGGCTGCAAACAATATGGGCACCAACGCCGAGTTAGCAAAGATCTTCAGGGACACGGCCCTCATGCTGGAGCTGGAGGGCGTCAATTGGAAGCCGCGGGCGTATGAGCAGGCGGCTTTCGGGATAGAGACTTATCCCGAGGACGCGCGGGAGGTCTATAGCGAGGCTGTCAAGAGAGGCGGGGCTAATGGGGGCAAGAAAGCCCTTGAGGCCATACCCGGCATCGGGCCCGCGCTGGCGGGCCACATAATCGAGTACATAACTAGGGGGAAGATCAAGCGCGTGGAAGAACTGCGCAAGAAATACCCCGCGGAGCTAACGGGCCTGATGGACATCGAAGGCATCGGGCCAAAGAAGGTCATCATCCTCTTCAAACATCTCGGGATAAAATCCGCCGCGGATTTAAGGAAAGCCATAAAAGCCCACAAGATACAAAAGCTCCCGGGCTTCGGAGCTAAAGCAGAGCAAAACATGCTTGAGGCGCTCGAGTTCAGGGAGAAGGCGGTAGGGAGGATGCTCCTTGGCGAGGCCGACGGGGCTGCGGCTGAGCTTGTTGGCTACCTGAAGAAGAACGCTCCGGTGCAGAGGATTGACCTGGTGGGCTCCTTAAGGAGGATGAAGGAGACAATCGGGGATTTGGATATACTTGTCATCTCGAATAAGCCCCAAGGGGTCATGGACGCCTTCACCTCGATGCCGAGCGTGATGAGGGTGGTGGCCAAGGGGGCGACGAAGAGCACCGTGATACTCAAGCAGCCGCCGGCCCACGTGGACGTGAGAGTAGTCCCAAACGAGAGCTATGCCGCTGCAATGAACTACTTCACGGGCAGCAAGGAGCACAATGTGGTCCTGCGGCAGGAGGCGATAAACAAGGGTTTAAAGCTTTCCGAATACGGGCTGTTTGAGAGGAATAGCGGGAAGGCGCTTCCATGCAAAAACGAGGAGGATTTGTATAAGAGGCTCGGCATGTCTTATGTGCCGCCCGAGATGAGGGAGAACCGCGGGGAAATAGACCTGGCGAAGAAAGACTTCGCGAAGAAGGGGACCCTGCCCAAGCTCGTTGCAGCTAAAGACATCCGCGGCGATTTGCACACGCACACCATTTACAGCGACGGTGA
>JBFYKJ010000019.1:0-4566 GCA_041306005.1 Candidatus Altarchaeota archaeon
TTTTAACAGCAACCTCAAACAGCTTTCAAAGCGACGTTAGCAGCATAACTATCAATGGCCAAGTACCACAAACCCCGCGCAGGCTCGAAGGGGTATTCACCAAGGAGAAGGGCGAAGAAGCAGACGCCCAGCATCGGCAACTACCCGGCTAGGGCCAAAACAGGCAAGGCCGCTCCGCTTGGGTTCATCTGCTTTAAGGCGGGCATGACCCACATCATCGCAAAAGACCTGAAAAAGAACAGCCCCACATTCAACATGGACATCCGGATCCCCGTGACGGTCCTTGACTGCCCCCCGCTGACCGTTTTCGGGATTCGCGCTTATTCTCAAGGCTATCTGGGCCCCGAGGCATTGACCCAGGTATTCTCAGACAAGCTTGACAAGGACCTTGCGCGCGTCATGCAGCTCCCAAAGGAGGGCAAGGGCGCGGGCAAAGAGGACAAGGCAAAGAAGATAGAAGAGAGCATCGCGCAGATAACAAAGCTCACACTCCTTGTCCACACCCAGCCGAGGAAGTCCGGCATGAGGAAGAAGAAGCCGGAAGTGATCGAGATAGGCATAGGCGGCGATGTGAAGGCCCAGTGGGAGTACGCCAAGGGCATGCTCGGCAAGGAGATAAACGCCAAGGACGTCTTTGAGGACATGGAGATGACCGACGTATGCGGCATCACAAAGGGCAAGGGCTTCCAGGGCCCGGTGAAGAAGTGGGGCGTCAAGATACAAAAGAGGAAAGCCGAGAGGAGCGGGCACCACCGCCACGTCGGCGCCATAGGCCTAAGGGGCCTGGCAGTCCTCGGCTGGCAGTCGCCGAAGGCCGGCCGCATGGGCTTTAACAACAGGGTCGATTTCAACAAGGCGGTGCTCAAAATCGGCGACAAGGGCGAAGAGGTGACCCCCAAGGGTGGGTTTATCAACTATGGCCTGCTAAAGGGGGCCTACATCCTGATGAAGGGTTCGGTCGCAGGCCCGGAGAAGAGGGCTGTCGCTCTCAGAAAGGCGATGAGGACTAAGGAGAAGGCCTCGCCGATAGCGTTCGAATACATATCAACCGCATCACAGCAGGGTGCGTAAAACCAACGATGGCTGAAAAGACGACTGAAAAAAAGGCTGTGAAGGCAGCCCCTGCGCACGCTGCAAAGGCGGCACACGCTGCAGTCCACGCCCATACAGCCAAAGCTTCCGGCTCGAAGAAGGCCAAAGTAGTTTCGGTCACAGGCTCCTCGAAGGGCGACGTTGCGCTGCCCGAAGCATTCTCAACCGAATACCGCCCCGACATCATTCTCCGCGCATTCTCGGCAGAGCAGTCCTGGGACCGCCAGCCGTACGGTTCAGACCCGGACGCAGGCTTCAAGACGACCGCGGAATACTTCGGAAGGCGAAGGGAGTATTATAGGATGACGGTCAACAAGGGCCAGTCAAGATTGCCGCGCCAGACACGGCCGGGCGGAGGCCTCGGCGCAGTAAAGAGGGTACCGCACTCAAAGGGCGGCCACAGGGCGCACCCGCCGAAAGCGGAGAAGGACTGGACCAAGAAGATAAACGGGAAGGAGTGGAAGCTTGCGCTGAATTCTGCCATCGCCGCAACGTCCGACGCGGATCTTGCAAAGGGCGCGGGAAGGAGCCACGTGATAGGGTCCATCTCACTGCCGCTTGTCATCGACGGCTCGTTCGAGTCGGTCAAGAAGACCAAGGACGTCTACGACGTCTTTGAGAAGATAGGCCTTGGCGAGGACGTTGCGCGCGCAGCGGTGAGGAAGACGAAGTCCGGGAAAGCAAGGACCGGGAAGACAAAGCTCGGGAAATCGGTGCTTGTCGTAGTTTCCGGCGACTGCCCGGTTGCGAAGGCCGCCGAGAACATCGCGGGCGTCGACGTCGTCGAGGCGGGCAAGCTGACAATCAGCGCGCTGGCGCCGGGCGGGCACCCGGGCAGGCTCACGCTCTGGACGGAGAAGGCAATAGAGAAGCTGAATGCATGATTGACTGAAAATAACGAATAACGATAACAAAATGAAACCGATCCTTTATCCGATAATGACCGAGAAGTCCTTCGACCTCCTGGACAGGGAGAACAAGCTAGTCTTCGCGGTAGAGGGCAAGGCCACAAAGCCCGAGATAAAGGACGCGGTGGAGAAGACTTATAACGTGAAGGTCGACTCGGTCAACATAATCAACGACATCAGGCGCGAGAAGAAAGCGATAGTCAAGCTCAAGCCTGACTTCGAGGCCAGCAAGATAATCTCGGATATGGGGCTGATGTAAGGGTATAAGATGGGTAAGCGGATAATACAACAGGCGAGGGGCAAGGGAGGCCCGAGGTACAGGGCGCCTACCCACAGGTTCGTCTCCGACGCAACTTACATGAGCTTAAAAGAATTCAAGAAGGGCGGAGTCATGCAAGTCACGGACTTTGTGGGCGACCCCGTGAGGTCGGCACCGCTGATGAAGGTGATAATGGAAGATTTCAGTGAGAGGTACTTTATAGCGCCTATAGGCGTCACAGCAGGGGACGTTCTCGAGTTCGGCGAGGATGTTAGCCTCAAGCCCGGCAACATAACGGTCATAGAGCACATAAAGGAGGGGACGCCCATATACAATATAGAGCTGGTCCCGGGCGACGGCGGCAAGATGGTAAGGGCATCGGGCCTTGCCGCATGGGTATTATCCCAGGACCCGGAGAAAAAGACGGCAATAGTGAGGCTCCCGTCAAAGAGCAAGATAAATCTCGATTACGGCTGCAGGGCGACGGTGGGCACAGTCGCCGGCGGCGGCAGGCCAGACAAGCCGTTCTACAAGGCGGGCAACCACTACAAGGACAAGCGCTCAAGGGGCAAGCTGTACCCGGTGACTAAGAAGACGGCATATAACGCTGCAGACCACCCATTCGGCGGCAGGACGAACATAGGAAGGCCGACGTCCTCGGCGCGCAACGCGCCGCCGGGCGCAAAGGTCGGCAACATCGCCCCAAGAAGGACGGGTGTGAGGAAGACGAGCGCGAAGGAGGCTAACAATGGCTAGGAAGGAATTCCTGTTCCACGGAAAGCGGGTAGACGAGCTGAAGTCGATGAGCATAGAGGAGTTCATGGCCATGCTGCCTTCAAGGCAGAGGCGCAGCATCAAGAGGATGCTCGCGGCAAAGGACAGCGACGAGAGGCGGAAGCTTTACAAGGATGTCATGGCCCCGGCGGGCAAGAAGATAAAGACGCATTCGCGCGACTTTGTCATACTCCCCGCGATGATAGGCACGACTATAGGCGTCCACAACGGCAAGGAGTTCAAGGATGTTTTCGTCAACGAGAAGATGCTGGGCCACTTCCTCGGCGAGTACGCGCTCACAAGGGCGTTCCTCACGCACTCGGCTCCGGGAATCGGCGCATCAAGGTCGACTAAATTCGTATCGGTGAGAGCATGAAGATCGGTTATTCGTATGTTCCGGAAGATGAAGGCTTTGTTTCCAAGGCTACGGGCAAGGAGCTTCGTGCAAGGTCAAAGGACTGCGTCGAGATATGCGCAGCCATCCGCGGCATGAAGGCCAAGAAGGCCCGCGCGTATCTCCAGGACGTCCTTGACATGAAGAAGCTGATACCGATAAAGAAGTTCAAGAACCAGGCCGGGCACAAGAAGGGGATGAAGCCTTACGGCAAGTCGCCGGTCAAGTCGGTTGCAGCAGTCCTGACAGTCCTTGACAACGCAATCGCGAACGCGGAGTTCAGGGGATTGAACCTCGAGGACTGCATCGTTGCTTCCGCAGTGGCGCAGCGCGGCCACAAGATACGCCGGATAAAGCCGAAGGGCAGGCACGCGGTGTACACTAGGTACCTGGTTAACGTTCAAATATTCTTGGAGGAAGCGTCGGAATAAGATGGCTATCGAACGACTTTTCATCAACGAGGGCGTCAAGGAGGCCGAGGTCAAGAGGTACCTCAACAGGGAGCTCAAGAGGGCCGGCCTCGCGGACATAGTGATACAGAGGACCCCGCTCGTCACAAGGATAGTCCTCTATTGCGACCGCCCGGCGCTCGTCATCGGCCGCAAGGGGAAGAACGTCAAGGACATAACCACCAAGATAGAGCAGGATTACCACATCGAGAAGCCGGAGCTGGAGATCAAGAAAGTGGACAAGCCGAACCTCGAGCCGAACATAGTCGCTTACCGGATCGCGTCCGCGCTCGAGCGCGGCATGAACCCGAGGAGAGTGGGCTACAAGGCTCTCCAGTCTATCATCCACGACGGCGCGAAGGGCGCGGAGATAGTGCTTTCAGGAAAGCTCGTGGGCAAGGGCGGCCGCGCGAGGGTCCTTAAGATGAGGGCCGGCTACATGAAGAAGTGCGGCAGGCCGTCGATAGAGCAGGTCCTGCACGGGCTTGTGACCGCGAACTGCAAGGCCGGGGTAATCGGCGTCGAGGTCGCGATAGTCCCGTCGAACATACACTTCCCAGACGAGGTCGACTTGATCAAGCCTGAGTTACTCGAGGTCGAGGAGCAGGTCATAGAGATAAAAGCTGAAGCGGCGCCGGGCGTGCCGGCAGCAGAGGCCAAGAAAGCGGCCCCGCAGAAAAAGCCCGCAAA
>JBFYKJ010000020.1:0-22684 GCA_041306005.1 Candidatus Altarchaeota archaeon
AGTTGCCTGGGTATAAAGTTATTGCCAGGGGATAAAAACTATCTGTCGGCTTCAACGCTTTAATCCTTAGCCGCATTAATCCATGGTGAAAGAAGAACCCAAAAAGCGCGAGCGGGTGCGCTGGAGGCCGTGGTCGGGCAGATGGTGGATGGAGCGCGAATTGCGCAAAAGCCATATTGCGAGCCTTGAGAGGAGATCCGAAGTGCTCTCTGACATACTGGCTGAACGGGAGCCGTTCTTCTACCCAGAGGAGAAGAGGGAATTCGAAAGGCTGTTCAACGACCTGGGACATCACAAAGGCCCGCTGACGTTCAAGGAAGCGCTGAAAGCGCATAACGACGAGCTTAAGGCGCGTATAGCGCGCATCAAGAGGGGCGAAGATAATGAAGACGATATCATGAAGCGCCTTAAATGGGAGTGATGCACGTGTATTTTTCCAATTAAATTAGTATAAGCTTTAGGCGGCTAGTTTAGGGGCTTACTGCTTAACCCTACGCAGAGCGCTTTTGTATGCGCCCGTACGTTTTGAGAGCGGCTTTGCCCATTTTGGAGTTCGGATCTAGTAGGTATATCGGCACGATCACGTCTTGGTCGGCGACTACGATGTGCCCGTCTTTCCCGTCGCGCATCACGAAAAGAAGGCGTTTGAGGGACTTAACGGTCTTGGCGCGCTGGTGCTGGTGATGGGTGGGTAATATTACGCCCCGGTCAAAGAGCTCCTTGAGCTTTTTAAAATTCAGCTCATAATCCCTCTTCAGCTTTCCGCCGTTCTTCAGCCTGGAATAGTCGAAGTTGTGCGCCGGCTCGAGCTTCGAGCCGCCTGCAGCCAGGTTCAAGGTCAGGAGTGCGGTGAATTTCTCGGGCCCGTAGGTAAAAGAATATGCAGGAACCGCAGGGAGGCCCTCGCGCCTTAGGACGTGCATCGCAAGCTCCTTGCTTCTAGCCCTGCGCGTCTCATCGCTTACGAGGTGTGTGCCGGAAGACCGGTCAAAGCCTGCCCGGCTGACCTTGACTGCCAGGGGCCACTTCGTCTTACCAATTTTGTGCATCCCGACGTCGATCACCAGATTTTCCGTCCCGGCACCCAAAACGTGGTTCGGATGTATGCGATATACAAGCATGTTAGACCCGCTTGCGCCGGCATAGGTGCCTAACACGCCCAGTTTCTTCATCAGGGTCGGGCCTACGCTGCCGACAAGCCTGCGTATCGTCGGCTCCCGGGGGCTAAAGCCCGTCACCTGCTTTATTGTAAGGCTCGTGCCCATCGTGCCTAAATAAGAATGCGGGGGATGCGATTCGAACGCACGTAGGCCTAAGCCACAGGATGTCTTCAACCTTTTCCGCCAGCGCTTTTCGCGCAGCGAAAAGGGCTGCTTAAGTCCTGCCCGTTTGACCAGACTCCGGCACCCCCGCAGATGTGTTTACGGTTCCCAGTTTCCAGTTTAGGGTTCCGGGTAGAAGTTTGCGCTTACAGGATTAAAAAGAGCTTACTGCCGTATCACGATGACGTTCCCGGTCTGTTGCGGGTAGGCAGCTTGTTGCGGCTGCTTCGGCTTCCTGCCGTGCCTCTTGGCGGCTACGGCTATCAGGACTATGATTAGCAAGATGAGTATGCCGCCTATTGCCAGCATCAAGGTCTTGTCTATGCCGAGCATGCCGCTTATCTGGTCCAGGAGGTCCTTCTGCGCGCCCGTGGTCGTGGGCTGGGTCATTGCCGTCCCGGTTCCTGTAATGCCAGTCCCCGCACCGGTGCCTGTAGTTCCAGTGGTTCCAGTTCCAGTGCCGATGGCCGTTGTAGCAGGCACGTTTGCACTGCAATCCCCGCAAGCGGAGGCCTCCGGGTCTTCGCAGACCCCGTTGTTGTTGCAGTAGCCGCTCTTCTTTGCCCCGACAGGGATAGTGCCCTGCTTCATGAAACCTTGCCCTGGCGTGTTTAGTGAATAATAGTCATCCGGGGTGACTGAGATAGACCCGGCGCCTTCGTAGTTATCGATGGTGACGATAGCAGTCATGTCGTAGCCTTCAGGGGGCAGCTCTATGAAGACATGCCCGGTTTCATTGTCGACAATCCCGTAGCTTTCATAGTTTAGGGAAGGGTCCGCGAAGGAGTAGCTGACCTTGAACAATGCGTCCGAAGGCGCGCCGTCCACTTTGACGAACGAGTCCGGGATGAAGGGCCTCGGGCTGTTGCGGGTGGTGCGCCCGTAGTTACTGGAGGTGCCTATCCGGTCCTGCCCATCAGTGAAGACCTGGTGTGGGCGAAGCAGTCCATCGCCGGGTGTGCCGATGTCCACGTAGACTTCCCCAACATCCCATTTTCCGTTGGGTCCTGCAGGGCCCGGCGGGTCTGCGTCCCAATACGGCTCGCGCGCATCGTATGTGCCATTGCCCTTGAAGGTGTCCTTGAAGAAGCCGTGGGCCACAAAGACCTCGTTTATCCCCACTGCACTGTCCGGCCACTTCTTCTGCAGCTCGTCGTATACCTCTTTCATGCTCACGAGCCGCTTTGACATCAGGACGCTCCACAGCTCTTTATGGCTGAAAGCTAGGTTATCTCCAGTATCCGAGCTCGAGTCCACAAGGTCCCAGAACAGAGAGGCTACAGCTAACTCTTCGTCCAACCCTTCCGCCATCCAGGGGTTATAGTTCAGCTCCAAGTTCGCGAACCCGCCGTACACTGCATCCGTGGCGCCGTCCAGCCCCTTTGAGAGTATAAGAGGCCAGAACTCGGCAAAGCCCTCTTCGTAGCTGTCGCCGGTGTTGTTGTTCTTGAAACCCTCGTGGTTGGCACCCTTGCCGCCATAGGAGGACCACGCCCCGTACTTGTTGTACATGGTGAAGTGGAACAGCTCGTGCCAGACGCAGTTCTCAGGGCACTGGTGGTTCTGGTGCCTGCTGTCAAGAGGACTCATAAAGATCCCGCCACCGCGAAGTGCGGGGCTGTAAAACGCGCCGGTGGTCTCAGAGGAGTATATGTATATCTTCACGGGCAAGGGATTCCCACCGTACGCATACGGGTACCCTAACTCGTTCCTGACGAAATCAAAAAGGCGCAATGAGTCATAGTATATTTGAGACGCGTCCCAGTGAGTGTCGTATCCAGGGGTCACGATAAACGAGTGAACAGACCAGACGGTGTTGCTCATGCGCATAGTCAAGTCGAAGTGTTCTTTCGTGGGGAGCCCGACTTCCATAGTTTCTGCGGCATAAGGCTCGTTAGCTTTTCCGAAGTCCCACAATACCTGGACTTGGCCTAGCTTATCGGTCAGCTCGACGCGGAGTTTTGCCGGGAGCGTCGAGCTGGGCATGCCCCAACCCTTTGCCATGCTCGAATAGTCTATCTCGAAGTTGCCACCTACGTCCGTGTGAGTCTCAAGGTATACCACACCAGAAAAGGAGTCTAAGAGGGAGACTTTCACGTTCTTCATGGGCCGGCCCAACGCAGTCCGCACAGTCCCTGTGACCTTGAAGTAGCAGTTCTCGTCGGCAGCGCAGTCGGAATCATCGCAGTCTAGGTCACCATCCCCGTCATCATCTAAGGCATTATAACATAGCTCAGGAGCTACGGGGGCTGGAGTAGCGACGCATCCGGCAGCGTCTGCATTAGCATCATTGATATCACAAATCCCACCTGTAGCGCATGAGCAATCAGTAGCACAAGTACCGCAGTTTTCCTTTGGAGTATCACACTTGCTATCCCCACAAAAGCCTGGCGGATTAAGGACTCTGGCCACAGCTTCGGGGTCGTATGTAAACTCGTCGATTACCCTAAATCCTGTGAGGGAGTCATAATCTGCAAGCCCCTCGTCCCGGGGGAATTGGTATGTGTACTGCATCTGGGGGGCGTGAGAGCCACTACATTCGAATATTACCTTAACGTCTGCGTGCATCCAATCAGCAGCCTTGGCAAGAGAGGTATTTAGGTTAATCTCATCATCAGAACATTCGAGTATCAACGAGTAGGGATCCATGGTTTGATAAGAAAAACATACTTGTTTTCGGGTTTCACTGCATGAATGGATGCCCTCATAGGAATTGACTTCGTAAGCGTCTTTTATGCCCAACACTACGTTGTCCCCTATTTTGTAGTTAACATCATAATCAATGGATACCGGAGGTTCATCAAAATCAGTAGTTTTTCCGGGGGGGCAATGTGAAGAGGTGATAATCTCGCCTTTGATGTAGATATTGCCTTCAAACGACAGCGGGGCATTTTCATTTATCGTAAACTTTTGAGTAAAGTCCCCGGGATTGCCTTCCGGGCAGTAAGGAGTTAGTGAACCTGCTCCTGAAGCTAAAGTAAATGAAGATAGAATGAGAAGCAAGACTATGGGTCGTTTCATCTCGCTTAACTTAGGCAATGATTCTTAAAAGCTCATTCGAGCAGCTTCGCGGCTATCGCGCCACCCATGTCCGAGCATGTGGCTTTTCCGCCAAGGTCGCCTGTCCTTACTCGGCCCTCTGAAAGGACGGCCTCTGTGGCCTTGACTATCGCGTCAGCGGCCTTCTTCTCCCCCAGCTGCTGCACCATGAGCGCCCCCGCAAGTATCGTCGCCGTCGGGTTTGCGATGTTCTTCCCCGCTATGTCTGGTGCCGACCCGTGGACAGGCTCGAACATGGAGACGCCCTTTGGGTTTATGTTCCCGCTGGCGGCTAATCCAATGCCGCCCTGCACGCAAGCGCCGAGGTCTGTTATTATGTCGCCGAACATGTTCGGGGCGACTACAACGTCAAACCACTCGGGCTTTGTGAGGAAGTACATCGTTACGGCGTCGACGTAGTTGAACTCGTATTCTATCTTGGGGTAGTTCTTGGCCACCTTCTCGACGACTTCTCGCCACAAACCGTATATGTTTGTCAGGACGTTGGCTTTGTCTACGGACGTCACTCTTTTCCGGCCTTTAGACTTGCAGAGCTCGAACGCGTATTTTATGACCCGCTCGGCGCCCTCCCTGCTTATCATGCCTATCTGGTAGGCTATCTCATCGGCATCAGTGTCTATGTCAAGTCCGAATTTGGTCTTGTAAAGTTCCCGGACGACCTCCAGCTTCGCCGAAGACTTGCCCTTCTTGGACCTGCCGCCTATCCCGACGTAGAAGTCCTCGGTGTTCTCCCGAACGACGTCGAAATCTATGTCCGCTGGGCCCTTCCCGGCGACCGGGGACTTGATGCTCGGGAGGAGCTTCACCGGCCGCAGGTTGATGTACTGGTCGAATGCAAATCGCAGTTTAAGGAGGACACCGCCCTCGAGGATCCCGGGTTTCACCCGCGGGTCGCCCAGGGCGCCGAGGAAGATCGAGTCGAATTTCCCCAGTTCCTTGACCGAAGCATCGCTAAGTATCTCGCCGGTTTTAAGGTAATGGTCCGAACCGAAGGGGAACCGCGTCCAGGCGACCTTAAACCCGTATTTCTCGCCCGCGGCGTCTATGACCTTCATTCCCTCGGGTATGACTTCTTTCCCGATCCCATCGCCCGGGATGCATGCTATCTTGTAAGAGCCCATTTTGTGTGTAGAGGTTTCACCTCATTTTGATTTCATCTGCCTCTTGGTGTATTCCACAAGCCCACCGGCATCCATAAGCTTGATGAGGAACTCGGGCATCTTCGGAAAGCTGACTATCTTGCCAGTCCTCTTGTTAGTCACGGTCCCGCCGGCAAAATCCACGCTCAGCATGTCGCCGTCCTGGCACTCGACATCCGCCTCTATGAGGGGCAGGCCTATGTTTATCGAGTTCCTGAAGAATATGCGCGCGAAGGACTTGGCTATGACGCAGGAAATACCGGCGCCTATCAGCGCCCTTGGGGCGTGCTCTCTCGAGGAGCCGCACCCGAAGTTGCTTGAGGCTACTATCATGTCGCCCTGCTTAACTTCCTTCGGGAACTCCGGCCTCACGTTCTCAAATGCGTGCCTGGCAAGCTCCTTAGGGTCGCCGGTGATGAGGTAGATAGCGGGTATTATCTGGTCGGTGTCCACGTTGTCCCCGAACTTCCAGACCGTTCCCTCGGCTTTTGCGGTTTTCATCTTTAGTTTACTTTAGGTTATCTTGGGATTGTGTAATGCTCTTTAATCGTCGCACCTGTACCCGTGCACGAACTCCTTCCGGTTCTTCCTGCATCTCATCGTCCGGTATACCCCATATACCGTTATGAATGCCCCGGGGACCAGCATCGCCGCAGTCACGCCGTACTTAAAAAACGGGTCCATGTCCACGAACTTGTAGGTGAAGAGCCCGACGCCGATCATGGCGATGCCGGTGCGGACATATGCCAGTGTGGTCCTCTCCTTGGCAAGGTACGTCCGCTCAATCGCGAGCTTGTCGCGCAGTATGAGATCCTCTTTAGCCATAATCCTACGTCACCCCTTACCCTAGTTCGTTCGGGTCGGTTATCCTCCCTGTTATCGCGGACGCCGCGACCACATAGGGGTTTGCCAGGTAGACCTTCGACCCCTTGTCACCCATCCGGCCTATGAAGTTGCGGTTAGTTGTGGAAACACAAACTTCCCCGCTCGCCAGTATGCCCATGTAGCCTCCCAAACAGGCCCCGCACGTCGGGCCCGAGACATATGCCCCGGCCTTTATGAAGATATCCACTAACCCCTCGTCTATCATCTGCTGTTGTATGTCCGTCGACGCCGGGACCACTATCATCCTCACGTCGGGATGTACCTTCTTCCCTTTCAGTATCTTTGCCGCCGCGCGCATGTCCTCTATGCGGCCGTTCGTGCAGGACCCCAGGTACGCCTGGTCTATCCTGACGTCCACCTCCTTAGCCGGCTTCGCGTTCTCGGGCAGGAAAGGCTCGGCTACTGTCGGCCTTATCCCCCCGGCGTCGTACCCGAAGGTGTCGCAGTACTCCGCGTCAGGATCCGAATAGACTGGGATGTAACCTCCCTTGACACGGCCTTTCAGGTAGTCAAATACCCCCTTGTCCGGCGGGATTATCCCCGCCTTTGCGCCAGCCTCTATGGCCATGTTGGATATGGATATCCTGTCAGAGAGCGTCAGCGACTCTATCGCCGAGCCGTACCACTCCATCGTCTTGTACAATGAGCCTTCGACCCCGACATTCCCTATCGCATGCAGTATGATGTCCTTCCCCATGACGTATTTGCCCAGCTTGCCCTCGACGACGAACTTCTGCGTCTCCGGGACCTTGAACCAGAGTTTCCCGGACGCCATCGCGCATGCCGCTTCGGTGGAGCCGACGCCTGTTGAGAACGCCCCCAGGGCGCCGTATGAACAGGTGTGGGAATCAGCGCCTATTATCAATCTTCCCGGCGCCACAAAGCCCGACTCGATCATTATCTGGTGGCAGACGCCGCCGCGGCCGACCTCGTAGTAGTGGGGTATCTTGTGCCTCGCGGCGAACTGCCGCATCGCCTTTGCCTGCTCCGCGGACTTGACGTCCTTGTTCGGCACGTAGTGGTCCGGTATCAGGACTATTTTCCCCCTCTTCGGCTCTATGCCCGAAAAGTCCTTGTCGTAGACCTCGAAGGCCGGCAGGCCCGTGACGTCGTTGACCATGATGTAGTCTACTTCGGCCTCGACTATCTGGCCGACTTCGACCTTCTTTAAGCCTGCGTGCTTCGCTAAAATCTTCTCTGAGATGGTAGGCATAGCGTATAGTTTGGCGTTCGCCGGTAAAAAATCAGCCCGGTAGCTTGTTGTGCCGGGCCTTCTCGGTAAACCCTATGTGCCTCTTGAAAGCCGGGAGGGACTGCTTCGGCACCACCAGACCCCATTTGCCGCGAACCTCACTCACTATGTGGGGTATCTTGAGGTCATCGAGAGTCTTTGAGACTATTGCGGTAGCTTCCGGCCGGTGCCAGAGCACGACGCGGGGTGAATACTTATCCAGCTCGGAATGCGCCCCCTTATCGAAGACTGCATGCGTGAAGCCCCTGCGGGCATCGGGGTGGTCCGGCAGGGCGCCTATGGCGGCTGCAGGATTTTCTGCCAAGTGCCTCAAGTACCTCGCGAACTCCGCGGAATCCAGTGCTACCATGGTTTCGTACTTGTGTGCGCCGGGCGCCTTGCGCTTAGGCCTAAGCACTTTAGGGGATATGCCAAACGCGTCCCTTATTGCCGCTTTTGCTTTGGCCTCAAACTCCCGGCTGTCGGCGTGTATGATATACCTGGATATACCCTTCTGCGTGCCCCGGCGGGGCTTTACCCTGCCAGAGGATGCGAGGCCGAGGAAATAGCCGAGCGCTTCCGGGTTCACAGTATTGATTGAAACCTTGCGCCGGACACTTTGGTGCAGCTTATGCCGCTCCGACGAGATCTGCCGCGGCAGGCCTTCCTTCATCCAGTACTTTATGGTCGCGGGGCTTATGCCCATGTGCCCCCCGGTTTCTGTGTGTGTAAATCCCCGCTCCAGGAACCATGCGACCTGCCCGGTCCGCTCGAAATGGTCTCTTTTTACGGCAAGGTCCCTTTTGATGCGTTCCTCCGGGTATCGTTGCCCTTCTATCTGCTCTAGATAATCCGAGTTTATTCTGGGCCAGGACACCGTCTTATAGCCGCCGTCCCAAGTCAGCAGACGGAACTCGTCTACGCGGCTCATATCAGGCGGGTCAGGCATCCCCCGTCTTCCGGCCCCGTTGAGCCCTGCACGTCTCGACATGCTAGTTAAGACTAAGGGATTAGAAAAAGGGGGTGCCGCCCCTCTGGGACGCCAACCCGCGGTTATGTTTGAGAGGGGTACGATTACTTCTTTTCGAACATCTTCCGAAGCTGCGCGCCGACGACCTCGACCTGCATCTTCTTCCCTTCCTCGCGCATGCGCCCCAGGTTCTTCAACCCGTTCTTCCGCTCGCCGATCCATTCCTGGGCGAAGCTCCCGGACTTGATGTCGTCAAGGATCGTCTGCATGTTCTTCCTTGACTCCTGCGTGATTATCATCTTCCCTCGGGTCCGGCCGCCGTATTCAGCCGTGTTCGACACCTTGGCCCACATGTTCTCGATGCCGCCCTCTTGTATCAAATCGGTTATCAGCTTCAGCTCGTGGAGTGTCTCGAAGTACGCTATCTCCGGCTGGTACCCGTTCTTGACTAGCGTTTCAAAACTGGCCTGTATCATCTCGGAGACGCCGCCGCAGAGGTCGACCTGCTCGCCGAATAAGTCCGTCTCGGTCTCCTCGTCAAAAGTAGTTTCAATGACACCCGCCCTTGTCGCCCCTATGCCCTTTGCGAATGCCAGTGCCATCTGCTTTGCTTTCCCCGAGGCGTCCTGCGCTACAGCCACTATTGCCGGCACGCCGAAGCCCTCCTCATAAACCTCTCTCACCCTGTGGCCAGGCCCTTTCGGGGCGACCATGAAGACGTCTATGTCCTTTGAGGGGACTATCTGCTTGAACCTTATGTTAAAGCCGTGGCTGAAGGAGAGCGCCTTGCCCGCCTTCATATGCGGCTCGATGTCTTTTCTGTAGACGTCGCCCTGTATCTCGTCAGGGATGAGGATGTGTATTATGTCGCCGATCTTGGCGGCATCCGCGATGTCCATCACCTTGAAGCCCGCCTTCTCGGCTGCAGAGCGTGACGGGTCCTTGACGGCGCCGATCACCACGGAAACGCCGCTGTCCCGCAGGTTAAGGGCCTGCGCGTGCCCCTGGTTGCCGTAGCCGATTATCGCTACGGTCTTTCCGTTCAGCATGTTCAGGTCCGCGTCCTTCTCGTAGTATATCTTTGCCATTTTGCACCTTTTTGTAAAAGTCTTGTATCCGTTGTAAAAGCGTTTGTATCGCTGGTAAAAGTTTTTGCACCAGTTATAAGCGTTAGAAACACTAAGCCTCCAAAGGCCAAACAGAGGCTCTTGGAGCTTTACGTTAGAAGCTGGCGGTTAAAAAATCATTCGACCCGCTCACGCATCAGGTTCTCGTGCAGGCCCCTGATCTTTTTGACTGCGGCCGCCTCCGACGCGGATTCGTCCCAGAGCTTTATGAACGTCTTTCTCATCTCGCCCTGCTGTTTCGGGGGTATGCTCTCCAGTATCTTATGCGCCGTCAATTGGAATTGGTAGGCGTTTGTGCCTGTCCTGACCCCCGTAGAACCATAGAACTTAGGGAAATGGTCAAGCCAATAATCCCCGCGCTCCATTATGCGCTCACCGGGGACCCTGGGTTCAGCCTTTTTTAGGGCCTTGCCCGGGGGATTTTGCTTGGGCCTCTCGTTCATCTTAGTAGATTTTTGCCTGAGGCTAGAGCGGTCAGAGGTCCCCGCATATCCTGATTATATCCGAGAAAATCGCGCTCTGGGTCTCCCTTCCGCCGGCCCCGCGGCCGACTATCGTCACGTCTTTGCCCACATCCGTCTTGAACATGACCGCGTTCAGGTTGCTGTCGATGTCGAGCGGGTGCCCCTCGGGGACGAGCTTCGGGCCTACCGAGAGCTTGCCTTCCCTTATCTCTGCTATCAGCTTTATCGAATAGCCGTTCTTCGCGGCCAGCTCCACGGCTTCTTTGGTTATGCCCCGTATGCCGATTACTTTGACATCGGCCAGTTTCTTCCCCCAGCCCATGATGTCGTTTGCCAGGATGACTGCCTTCGCCGCCGCGTCGATGCCCTCGACGTCGTATGTGGGGTCTGCTTCGGCGTAGCCAAGCTCCTGAGCCTCCCTAAGTGCAGTCTCCAAATCCATGCCGCCCTTGGACATCTTCGTTAAGATATAATTTGTCGTCCCGTTGAGGATGCCCTGCATGCTTATGACTGAGTCCGCCTGCAGGCACTCGCGGTAAAGGTTCATGAGCGGCATGCCCCCGCCGGCTGCGGATTCAAAGAGGAGCCACTTATCTTGTTTCTTAGCCAATGCCATCAGCTCCGGGAACCTGTGCGCGAGCGCGCACTTGTCGGAACTCACGACGTGAAGGCCCTTCTCGAGCGCGGCCTCTATGACCCCCGCCCCGGGCTCGCCCGTCTTGATGTTGCTCGGGACTACCTCTACGGCGATGTCGGCGTCGACAGATGAAATCATTTGGGCTGGACTTATCTTCTTCCACTGCGGCAGCTTGTCGAGCCAGTCGCCGCGCGCCCTAGCCGCGAGGGCGGCCTTCAGGTCGACGCCCTTCTCGTCAACAAGACAGCCGTTGTGCTCGCCGACTCCGATTACCTTTAACTCCACCCCATGGCGCTTCTTGATGTATTCGGATTTCTCTAGTAGCACCTGGGCAAAGCCGCGCCCGATGACGCCGAAACCCACTAATAATAATCTGACTGTTTTCATTTTACTCCTGTATCCCCACTATCAGCAGCAGGTCCTTCTTCTTCGCTATGTCCTCGAGGCGCTTCATCGCGCGGTCGAGGGCCGCCTGGCTCCTTGCGCCGATTTCTGCAAACGCCGAGGACTTATCCTTCAGGCTCTTCAAACTGATGTCAAGCGACTTTATCATCACGTCCTTGTCACAAATCCCGTATATCGTGTCCTTCATGTCGGTGTCTATGACGTGGCCGATTAGGATGAACTCCTGCGTGAGCTGGGCCTCTTCGGCCCCGCCGATGCTCTTCTCGGTAACCTCGATGCCGCTCTTCCCCAAATCGGCGACTATCTTCGGGAAGTCCGAATCGGCAGCCTGAAAGGTGACCACTACCGGGACTTTGCCGTCCTTCTTCTTCTCCCGGATGTGGCTAACGGCGAAGAGATTGCCGCGGTTCTTGGCTATGATGTCAAGTACCTTTGACAGCTCACCCGGCCGGTCTTCCAGACTTATGCGAAGCTTGCAGTCTTCCATTTCGGTTTTTGGTCTTGTGTCTTGAGTCGCAAGTCTCGCCTGCGAGTTTAGACCCGACTGGTATTTTGCTCCGGGAACTTAAAAAATCCAGTCTCGCCGCCTGCGAGGCGGCTTTTACTAGTTTGCACTGCTGGCCAGTAAAAAGACGGGCACTATCTCGTCAAGTC
Source organism: Candidatus Altarchaeota archaeon (assembly GCA_041306005.1). Classification (GTDB taxonomy): domain Archaea; phylum Altiarchaeota; class Altiarchaeia; order JAFGQM01; family JAFGQM01; genus JBFYKJ01. The sequence goes on from JBFYKJ010000020.1 coordinate 11,895, forward strand.
GCCTTTAGCGAGCTCCGGATGTTTCGCCCTCAGCTCGAGGAATGTCGGCAGTGTAAGCAGGCTTAAATATGAGCGCTCAAAGGTCCCGACGTGCCTTGGATCCAGCCGCGCCAGTTTCATCGCACGCGGCAGGGCCTTGGTGTAGAACTCGCGCTGGGACATTGTCGAGCGCTGGAAGGGCCGGTCGAGGTCTTTTGGTCTAGGGAAATAGAAGGCGCCCTCAGGCTTCCCATCCGCCGGAAGACGCAGGGAGAAGTTGTTCATATAATAACGCAGATGAGAGAGTGGAGAGGTTTCGGGCACCTTTGCGTACTCCGCGAACTCTTCTTGGACGGTCTGCAACGCTGGCCTGAGGGCCCTGGGCGGCGCCCGCGGGACTATCACTGCGCCGCCCGCAAGGTGCAAGACCGGCGCCCCGAGAACGAATGATATCCTGTCCAGCCGGTTGGATGCCACGCTGTTCTGCCGCCTCATTGGGACATAGGAATAGACGTAGTTGGCGGGGTCGCTCCTCCCTTTGGCGTAATGCTCGCGGCGTTTTTCCTCCGACGAGCTGACACTTACTTCCGGCGGGCAATACGCCAAAACGCCGACTACCGCAGCGCGTGATCCCTGCTTGCGCCCGTAGAGGATGCATGCCGGCCCGACGCCCTCTTTGAGACCCAGTTTCCCGCCCAAGCGCTCCACCGGCGAGGGTTTAGGTCGAGCCATTTCGGTCGTCCGTCTTCGGTCTTGTATAAAATGTGTCTTCCGGCCAGCTTATTTGCAGGCCTTAAGTATCCTCAGCGCCAAATGCGCGGCGTTCTCGCCGTTGTCGATTCCGACACAAGCGACTGGGACGCCCTTTGGCATCTGCGCTATCGAAAGGAGCGCGTCCATGCCGCCCAGTTTTGACGACACCGGCACCCCGATAACTGGCTTGCTCGTCTTCGAAGCGACAACCCCCGGCAGCGCTGCTGACAATCCGGCTATGCAAATGAAGACATCCGCCTTGCTCTTCTTTACAATCTCGTCAAGCCTGTCCGGCTCGCGGTGCGCGGAGCAGTACTCGGTTTTGTAATCGGCCTTCGCCTCGCTAAGTACGGCCTCTGCCTTCTTCACTATCGCCTCGTCCGACTTCGAGCCCGCGAGTATCAGTATCATCTTTGCAATGAACCTTATAGGTTATTTATTCGCTGGAATCATAAAAATAGGGGGGAATGATGGAAACAAAGGGCCGGAGCGGGCCGGGAAAGGAAACGGAAGACCTGAAGGCTAAGGTCGGGAAGTACCTGGAGCGGGCAAAGCCGCTATTTGCCGGGCTTAGGAAGACCGCAGACCCCAAAGCCGGGAAGATCCTTGATTCCGCTATGAGGTACTACGCCGATTCAAAGCACTTCTATGGCAAGGGAGAGTACGCCAACGCGCTGGCCGCCCTCGAATACGCCGAGGGCTGGATGGACGCGGGGAAAGAGATGGGGATATTGTATTCTGTCGAGCAATAGGTTGCTGAGCCTGGATTTTTGAGATTGCGCGCCAGCGGGCCTCACTGGTTCCCCTGCATTATGCTGTCGATGAATGACTCGTCGGGTGCCTTTATCCGGTATTTCTTGAATATGTCCTCTTTCTTGAGCCCGGTCTTCTTCAGCTCCTGGTCTATCATCTGGTCCTGCTCCTCCAGCTTGTCGACACCCTCGCGAGCCATCTCCTTGATGTGCTCTTTCTCCTCTTCGGTCGTTGCGAGCTTCAGCTGCCTCTGCAGGGACTCGACCAGCGTTTTCTGCATCTTCACCCTCTGGTCAAGCATGCGCCTCACCTGGTCGCCCAGTATTTGTTCCGCCTCGCTCTTGGATATCCCGCGCATGGACTCGACCTTCTCATGTAGCTTCTGCAGGGTTGTCATGGACGCCCCGGTCAGCGGGAACGGGAAGGATATCGGCTTTTTCCCGGTCCGGTAGATGATAAGCCGGGAGCCCAGCGAGAAGATGAACTTGACGGCATAGTAGCACGCCCCCAGCAGCACTGCCGCGGCGATGAAGAAACAGACGTTGTTCGCAGCGCTTATCATGCTCGGGTCTACCGTAGCCGTATGGGCCCTGTTGGTCAGCAGGCCAACTTCAAGGACCAGTGCGGCGATCATGTCCCTGATGAAAGAGACGTATAGGAACACGTATGCGAGGACTATCCCTGCGGCGACCCCTACCAGCTTGCCGTAGTCTATCAGCCTGCGGTGCTCGACGGTCGCTATCTCCTCATAGGGTATCTGCTTTGTTACGGGCGGGAAGCTCTTTGATATTACAAGGAAGTGCGGCATTACCTGCATCTTGTGCAGGGCTGTCCTGAAGGAGGCTATAGGCTGCTCCGGGGGGATATTTTCCGTCGGGGGAACAGGCTTTGATTTCATATATCTGCCGGGCCGCTCAAGGCGTCCGTGATGCCTCCTTAATTATCAGGTGGGGGGGTAAAAAGCGCTTATCGCGCTGTTGCGGGGGCGGGGGCTATGGGCCAACAGGGTCATCCCCTTAGCCTCTTCATGTGGTCGAACCGCCGCCTCACAAGGTCTTCGGTCCCTATGTCCTTGCGGTGGTCGAGCGGGCCCTTGACGAACTTCGTGGCCTTTTCGGCTACGCGCTCCGCGTCCGCGAGCGTCTCGGCGACGCCGGCAACTGCAATAGCCCTTGAGGAGGATGTGAGTATCTTGCCGTCCTGCTCGTCGACCGCAGCATAGTATACCTTCGCGCCCAGGTCTTTTATCGCCTGCTCATTGACAGTTATCACGGCGCCAGATTCAGGTTTTTCCGGATAACCGGACGGGACGAGGTATTTGCAGACCGTAGCCTTTTGGGCAAAGCCGATGTCCAGGTCCTCAAGGCCCCCGTGCACCATTGCCTGCAGGGTCTCGACAAAGTCGCCCTGGAACAGGGATAATACGTTCATGGCCTCCGGGTCGCCGAAGCGTGCGTTGAACTCGATGAGCTTGGGCCCGTTGGAGGTGACTATGAACTGGCCGTAGAGGATGCCCTTGTAGGCGACGCCCGTGGCTTTCTTGAGCGCCCTGACGGCATCTCTCATCACGCTCAGCCCGAACTCGTAGTCCTCCTGCGAGAGGAAGGGGAGAACGTAGCCCTTGCCTGTGTATGACCCCATGCCGCCCGTGTTGGGCCCGCGGTCGCCCTCAAAGGCCCTCTTGTGGTCTTGCACCATTGGCATGCCGAGTATTTCATCCGGCGACACGAACGCCTGGAGTGTGAATTCCTCGCCGACGAGCTTTTCCTCGATGACGACGATGTCCATCGTCCCGACCCTGCCCTCGACTATCTCCTTGGCGTAAGCCTTCACCTCCCCCTTGTCCTTGAGGTGCTCGCCCATCAGCTTGACGCCCTTGCCGCCGGTCAGGCCCGCGGGCTTCACCACGACGTCGATGTTCAAACTATCCACAAACTCGTCGATCTCTTCGGGTGAGACTAATATCTTGAATATGGGCAAGCCGGGCACCTTATACCGCTTAAGCAGGTCGCGGGTGAACGCCTTGTCGGTTTCCAGGCGCGCCGCGCTCTTGTTCGGGCTTGCGACATCTATGCCGCACTCCTCAAGCGCGTCGACAACGCCCGCTTCCAAAGGCGCTTCCGGGCCGACTACTGCAAGCTGTATGCCATGGGACTTCGCCCATTTGGAGACCGCGGACGGGTCACAGGTGTCGCCGATCGCGTATTCCCTGGCGAGCCTCGCGATGCCGGGGTTCTTCTTCGACATGAATGCGTAAAGGTCGCTCTTGCCGCTGCCGCATATCGCCTCAGCGATAGCGTGCTCCCGTGCCCCATTGCCGACAAGCAGGACTTTCATGTAAAACAGCTCCAAGCAGGCGCAATCAGCGCACTGTCTGCGCAGGTGTCCGCAAAAACGCGGCGAAAATGCGCGGCACATTTACGATTTAAAATATAAAAGAAATCGCCCCGGTTTATTAATGGAATAAAAAGGGGGGCTGCTTTCTAGCCGCTTTTGTTGAAAATGGGGTTGGGAAGGGGGGTTAAAACGGGGTTGAGAAATGGGTTGAAAGTTGCCACTTCCTTGCCGGCAGGGCCCTTGGGGGTTACTTCCTCGCCACCTTGATCGACGCCGGCTGCACCTGCGCTCGCTCCGCAGGCTGCGACGCCGGGACGCGCGAAGCGCGCTGGACCTTCAGCTCATCAAGCTTTGCCTTCCTCGCGACCAGTGGTTTGACATACCGCTCGTCAACCCACTTCTGCCAGTCGTTGTACACGGACTCGTAGTCTATTTTCTTGCTGCCGGACTTGTACTTGTCGGATATGAGCTGCAGCTGGTTGTGGATGGGGACGGTATACTTCGACTCGAGGAGTATCGGGAGGTCGTGCGCGCGCTTTATCTCGACTAGGTAGTTCTTTGACTTCGCCCTCATGTTTATGTCGCTCCAGATGTCGGTGAACGTGATGCCGCGCATCTTCATTATCTTCTCGAACAGCTCGCTTTCCTTGGTCGTCTGGTATATCTTCTCGTCTGTGTAGAGCTTGTTTAAGTCCCAGTCGTCGTTGCCGGCGGTGTACGCCATTATGTCCTCAAAGCCGTGTTCGATGTACGGGTCGTTGTTCCAGTGTTTTTTGACTTCAGTTATCTGCACGACCCTGCGGTGCTTGGAAAGGGAGCCCTTGAACCTTATTGGGGCGCAGACTACGACGATGTCCGTAGCTTTGAACGACGTCGTCGGGACGTCAAGGTCGTTGACTATCCTGTCCCATACCGAATACGCGCTCTCGCCGTGGATGGTGCCCATGACCACGTTGCCCACCGCGCCGACCCTCATGGCCTCGTATAGGACCTTTGCTTCCTTGGAACGGACTTCGCCCACTATCAGCACCGAGTCGCCGAGGCGAAGGGCTGTCCTCAGCGCCTCCTCGGGGGCCACTTCCGCCTCCGTCTGCGACACCTGTATCGCCGAGCGGGTCTTGAGGCGCTGTATGTTAAAGCCCAGGTTCTTCATGTACTCGACGGGGAGTTCGAGAGTGTCCTCTTGGGTGAGTATCCTCAAGTTCATCGATATCTCGAGCATGAGGGCGTTCATGAAAGAGGTCTTCCCCGAGCCCCTTGACCCCGTGACAAGGGTTGATGCCTGGGCATCGATAAGGAAGGATAACAGCCCCGCACCAAGCGGGTTTATCATCCTCACATCCATGAACTGCGGGAGCGTCCACGGCGTCTCCTTGTGTCGCCTGAAGGTAAGTGATATGCCCGTCGGGCTGAGCGGCTTTCCAATGACGCATATCCTTGAAGAAAGGGCGTCAAGGTCCAGGTCGAGGACCGGGTGCGACTCGTCAAACGGCCTTCCGGATATGGCCCTGAACTTGGATATGAGGCTGCGCGCCTCGTCTATCGTGTATATTATGTTAGTCTGGCACTGGCCGTACTTTGCGTGGACGAGGTACACCGGGAAGCGGCCTATCGGCGAGTCGATGTAGACGTCTGTGACCTGGTCGTCGCCAAGGACGGTCTCGAGTATGCCAAAGCCCACCGTGTACCTCGCGACTATCTTCGCCAGCTTCTGGACGTCCTTGTACTCTATCTTTATCTTGTTCTGCTCGGCGATGTCGGCGATGTTGCCCTCGTAAATCCTCTCAAAGTACCTTCGGGTCTCGCTCGGGTCCTCGAACTCGACGCCTTCGACCTTCTGCTGCGAGACTATCTCCTTTGTCTTGTTCAGCAGGAAGTACTGGTCGGGGGCGAGAGAATATTCCGGGGGGTATAAGTAATAGAGGTATTCGATCTTCTCCGGGTGCCGGTAGATCTCAACCTCCGAGTCGTTGACCATGTAAGAGTCTATGAGCTCGACGCCCGACGGGGCGCCCGTCTCAAGGCGGGTTCGGATGAAGGTCGGCTTTATCGCCCCCTCGAATATGGTCTTGTATATCGCCCTGCCGGCCGGGAGCTTGTTGAGCCGGGAGACTATGAGGTTCGCCTGGCGGATGATGGTGGTCGAGTCAAGCAGCTGCTTGATTTCCATCAGGGTCTTGAGGTATGGCTGGGAGCACTGCTGGTAGGCGACGTCCCCCTGCTGGAACCTTGCGCGCTCCTTGTCCACTTCTTGCGCGAGGTTGAAGTACCCGGCGACCGGGTCGGTCCGCATGAGGTTGTGGACCAGGTTAGTGACATATTCGTTCCTCACCGGAAGGTACTTGTCACAGCCTTCGCCGCCGAGGTGGCTCGGGCTCCACACCCGCTCCGACTGCAGGCGCGCGAGTATCTGCGACAACTCCTTGAGTATCCTCGTCTGGTTCTCGTCGTACATGCGCTCGTAGAACTCCTCGAGGTTTATCGTGTCTACGTCCGGGTGGTCGATGAGCTTGTCGAGGGTGCGCGCCATGCACTGGGGGTAGTCAGAGACTGACGCGCCGTAGACGCAGTTCCTGCAGTTGACGACCATCTCCTTCTTGCCTTCGCTATGCTTTATCATAGCTCCGCAGGTCTTCAGCATGTCAAGGGTCTCGACCATCTTTGGTTGCCTTCGGATTCCCGGGAGTCGCTGCAGGGTTGCCGAATGGTTGTATTAGGGTTGCCGCCTTATTTAATCGCGGCGGCTTAAAAAAGGGGTGTAGAGTGCGAGGGTGAGAGTTATGTCAAAGACTATGGCGGGGGGGTTTAAGAGGAAAGCGGCCAAGCGCCGGAACGCCGGCATTGTCAAGTCCATCAAAGCCTATGCCATGAAGACTTCCGGCGATCTGCAAGACAAAAGGGGCCTTAAGAGGGCGGGCGTTTTTGTCGCAGTCTTTGCCGTTGCGTTCCTTGTCTGCCTCCTCCTGATCCTCCCGCTCACAGAGGGCTTTTGGAACGGCCTTGGCGCCGCCCACGCCGGCGCCGCGCACTGGCTGCTCTCAGTCTTCGGCGTGCAGTCTTCGGTCTTTGGGAATGTCATAACGATGCAGGTGCAGGGCGAGAGCGTGGATTTTGTCATTTCCCACCTCTGCGCCGGCGACATAGAGATATCGCTGATGGCGTGCCTCCTGATAGCGTCGCTCGACGTTCTTTTGGTGTGGAGGCTCGCGGGGGTTCTGGTCGGCGCGGTTTTCCTGACCGCCATGAACCCCCTCAGGATATCGGCCACGCTTATGATAACCCAGGGCTCTGGCCTGGAGGCCGGCGACGTCTACCACGGCCTTGTGTTCAGGCTTTTCTTGCTCGTTCTGTTGTTATTCTACTATTTCGCCTGGTACCGCGCGTTCGCCGGAAGGCCCGCGCCCCGGGCTTGGCCCAAACTCCCGACAAGATGCCAGAAGACACACGATTAGGGATGCTTTATGGAAATGACCATAGCCCGCGCTGCGGCAGGAAGGGCTTTAGCGACCTGCTGGTGCTGGTGCTCGGGATGGCGTTCTTCCTGATAGCGGCCCTCCTGTCCTACGATGTCAGCAGCTCCGAGAGGCAGGCCTCGAGCGTTGCGGAGTCGGCCGCCGGGAGCACCAAGCTGGACTTCTACGCGCAGTGCATACAGGCCGATTATTACAACAACCTGCTGCAGAGCAAATTCGAGGACATCGTGGTCACCTTCCTCATGACCAAGGGGCCGCACACGATAGACCCCGAGGCGTCATTCAGGGAAAATCTCGGGGGGCGGCTGGAGGAGGACCTTTCGGCGGCGGCGGGCGCGATAATCTCCGGGGACGCGTCGAAGGTTTATGCCGAGGCGTACAGCAAAATGCCGGGCATAACCTGCGCTCCCGTAGAGAAGCCCGGGGCCTGGAGGCCCATTAGTTTGAGGGAGGAAAAAGGCGTCATAATCCTCAGCGGGCTGTCCGTGGGCGAAGCCCTGAACTGCAAGGACTCCGAGGTCGGGGCGTCGGTGGACATAGACCTGCAGGGGCGGGGGTACGCGCTGCAGACCCGGGCGCTGCTCATGTTCAGGCAGGCTGTCGAGGCGATAAACATGACAAGGGACTCGCTTGGGCGTGTCGAGGGTGTCGCCGAGATCGCAAACGGCTGGAGGCTTGCAAGCGACCAGTCGGTAAAGCCGGACATCATGGGCGGCCCGCAAGGATGGGCGTCGAAGATCGCCGCCCTGCCGCTGACGCTGCCGCTGTCCGACGGCGGCGGCGTCGCCGTCGACAAGGCCAGCATAAGGATACTCGATTCAGACGGGAGGCCGTATACCGCCACGGACATAGCGAAAGCCGTCTGCTACGGCGGCATGAATGCGGCCGCAGAGAGCAACTCCGGGCCTACGCAGACCTGCAGGCCCGACAGCATGACTCTTGAGCTGGGGCTCAGCAAGGAGGGCGCCGAAGCCAAAGAGAACGCTGTCGTGCTGAAATTCGAAAGGGGGACTGCGGTCGACGCGGCAAACGGGGACGACGAGGCCGAACTGGAGATATTGGTCAAGAAATACGGCATCGAGACGAAGCTGAAGATACCGGAGCTCGGCAAGATAATCGCAAAGGCGCTGGGGGACTCGCTGGATAAGGTCTTTGAAAGTATTGGTACTGGCGTTGTCACGTACGGCGGGACTACACACTTGTGCAACGCCTTCAAGGGCAAGCCCGACAGCACAGTCGTATCGGGGAGGGTCACCGAGAGCGACAAGAAGTACCTCCCCGCCGGCATGGACTACGCCTATTTCGACTTCATGAGCACGCCGCAAGCCCTGGACACTTCGGGAATCGAGAACGGCGAGGACTGCAACTCCCCGGACAAGGAGATGATGGAGAGCAATGTCGTGGCGCTCCTCACAAACTACGGGAAGGAGGAATTCGAGTTCAACCTGGTAAAGGACAAGGACGACCCTGAAGGCACTTTTACGGTAGATGACGACACCGTCAACGAGACAAAAACAAGGATAAACGAAAATGACATGGTCGCAAGCACGGGGGAGGGCATCACGGTGGAATTTAGCGTAAAAGTCGAGGGGGGCGGGGCGACCGTCGATGAGGAGACCCCGCCCGACAGCCCGAAGGTGAGCACGGAGGACGCAGACGAGGCAACGATGGTAAAGGAAGGCGACATGCCTGCGGAAGACAAACAAAGCGAGACCACAAAGGACTTCAATAGCGCTGTCAAAAGCGGCAACACCCTCCAGGGGCTCGCATCCTCGATGAAGCTGACGGACTCGGTCTCCACGACCCTGGCGTCGGCTGGGGCGACAAAAGCCTCCGAATCGGTGTCAAAGGCCACCGCGGCGATATGCAAGCTCGCGGGCCTGAAGAACCTGATGGAGATCGACGACACCGCAAAGGCGCTGTTCGCCGTGTGCGGGATAGCAAGGATAGCCAGCCCGGAGGCCGCGCAGAAGATATGCGGCATAGCGAGCATATACGCCATAGCGGAGAGCGGGGACCTGCAGGCGCTGGTCGCCGCCTTGAACAACCTGCTCGCGCAGAGCGGGTACGGCTTTAAGGTCGATGCAGCGATGCTGGCAGATGCCTTCAATTCGGGGAAGCCGCAGGACATACTGGCGGCGGCTGCGTCAGCCGCGCGCCTCAGCGGCGAAGCGGGGATTGCCAACCTGCTCACCAGCGCCGGGCAGATTATCATAGCCGCCGAAAGCGGCGACGTGTCCGCGGTGATTGCGGCCGCGATAAGCGCGCTCGGGGAGGAGCTGGGGGGCGTAGTCGGCGACCTGTCGGGCGCCCTAAGCGCGCTGAACTCGCTCAACGCCGCGCTGGACAGCGGCAACCCCGAAGCGGCCCTGAGGGCCATAAGCCAGCTGGTCACCAGCATGGGCCTCAAAAACCTGCCCGCAGATTTGGGCGCGCTCGCGGGCATAGCCTCGACGGTCACCGGGGCGGTCGACGCGATAATGAACCTGGACGAGGCGCTGGACGCGTGCAAGGGTAAGGTCCAATGGGACTGGGTATGCACCGCGCCGCAGATAGGCGAGGTCGTCTGCGGGACGTTCGCAGACTGCGTGTTCACCGGCGCCCTGCCGGCCTTTGACCCCGAACTCCTTTGCAACGAGCTGATCTTCGACCTCGGGTTCAGGGTGGACTGCACGTGCGTGTACGAATGCCCGCACGCCCCGTATATCATGTTCGACCAGGTCAGCTGGGGCGTGAACCTGAACTACCTAAGGATGCTGCTGGACATGGACAAGTATAAGGACATGTTCGCGGATTTCGACCTTGAGGCGCTCCTGCAGCTGACCGGGCTGATGGAGTACTGCAAGCTGGACCCGTGATTGCCGGGCGTGCGGGCAGGTGCGCGCCCGATTAATACGTAAACCTCGAAATAACAACGATGGAACCCTCTGCGGTACCCGGCCTCATGCGGCTTGAGAACTGCGCGATGGCGGCCATAGCCGTGGCAATAGGCTTTATCATCGCCGGAGGGGCCGATATCGCGACAAGCCTTTCGGCGTCTGCCGCAGGCCTTGCCCTCGCGGCCTTCTCGGCGTTCCTATTGACCGGCGCAGGCAATGCGGTCAACGACTACTATGACCGGGAGACTGACAAGAGCAACGCGCCGGAAAGGCCGATACCGTCGGGCGGGATTTCCGCAGGCGGCGCGATGTATGCGGCAGCGGCGATGTTCGCCGCCGGGGTGGCGATGTCCGCACTCATCAACTACAGCTGCCTGGCATTGGCGTCGCTCAACTCGGCCGTCCTGTTTTTCTACGCCAGAAACCTGAAGTCGTCAGTCTTCCTCGGAAACGTCGCGGTATCCTACCTGACGGCATCGACCTTTGTCTACGGCGCATTCGTGCTAGGCTCCCCGGCCGCGACGATATTCCTGGCGCTCCTCGCGTTCCTTGCGAACGTCGGCAGGGAGATAATAGGCGATGTCGAGGACATGGAGGGCGACAGGAAGGCGGGGAT
>JBFYKJ010000021.1:0-12286 GCA_041306005.1 Candidatus Altarchaeota archaeon
TTGCCAGGATTGATAGCCGGCGCGGCCGAGAACAAGGGGATGGGGAAAAGGTTCCTCACAGTCATGCGCAACAGCGACATAATAGCCTTCTTTTTGGCCATGGATGACAGGCCCTTGGACCGCATAGACGTCCTGATGAGAGAGTTCGACGGCGCGGGCATAAGGCTCAACCAGCAAAAGCCCGACGTGAAGCTCATCAAGAGGGACCGCGGGGGGGTAAACGTCATGGGGGGGCACTTGCTGACCTTTCCCAAGCAAGAGGCCATAGACACCTGCAGGGAGTTTGGCATCATGAACGCGGATGTGAGGATAAACCGGCACATCGGCCTCGAAGACTTCGTCGACGCCATAGACAAGAGCACGGTATGGAAGAAGGCGTTTGTGATTTTGAATAAGATCGATGTGGCGCCGCCGGATGAGGTAAAAAGAGTCATAAAGCTCATAAAAGCCCGGCACAACCTGCCTGTGATACCCGTGTCAGTGAAGGAGAAGAAGAACCTGGAGGCCCTAAAACAGGCCATATGGGACGTCTCCGGGCTGATGAGGGTGTTTACAGTCACCAGTCCCGACAAGGACCCGATAGTCATGCCCACAGGATCCACAGTCCTCGAGTTTGCAACGAAGATACACACCGAATTCGCCAAGAACTTCAAGTATGCGAGAGTATGGGGCAAGAGCGTGAAGTACGAGGGCCAAAGGGTGGGAAAGGACCACGTGCTGCAGGAGAAGGACGTGGTAGAGGTGGATACGGGGTGAGGGTATCAATCACATTTTGATCTTACAATTGCCAAAAATTCTGCAGGCGGCACTATCCTGACTCCTTTGAATTCCCGTATGTCAAGCAAGTGGCGGTCGCCAGTCACGATGTAATCGGCACTTCCCGCTAGCGCACACTCTAAGACCTTGTTATCATCCGGGTCCCGTGAAACATTCAGCTTGAAATCCGGTGAGACCAGTTCCGAATGGTTGATGAAGGCGCCGACGAGAATGGCGATCCGGACTTCGGGCACCGAGAACTTCGATTTTAACTTCCGCTCGACCTCGTTGACTATTGCACTGGAGGGAACAAGCTGTATCGCCCCCTTAAGCCCTAGCACAGCTATCTCAAAGGGCGGACCGCTCCAAAATAGGGAGGATATCACCACGTAGGTGTCGAGCACCGCGCGCAGCTTAGTCATCCTTCAGGACGTCGCCTTCGGTTATTCCCTTTTTCCTGGCGAAGTCCTTTCCCCATTTATTCAGCTTGATGAAATCGTCGACCGACGGCAGCTCCACTTTCTTGAAGATTATGCTGTCCTTCGCGCCGTAGACCGCGAATTTGGCGCCCGGCTTTATCTTCAGGCCCTGCCTTATGCCCTGCGGTATGACGACCTGCCCCTTCGGAGACATGGTAGTGAGCTCGATATCCATATTGGTAGGATAGTTTTACAATTTTACCTATAAAAAGGCAAGCGTAAGTTCACCCTTTCCGCTTCCCGGATTTAACGCCAGGCTCGGGGTGCGGGTAGTTCAAGAAGACGCCCTTCGGCTGGACGTATATGTAAGCGGCGCTAAGGAAGCACAGGACGGACATCGCTGCAAAGACGTACGGGAAGCCGTAGAGATAGGCTATGACGCCGCCCAGGGCCGCGCCGCCGGCTATCGCAAAGTATGTAAGGCCTTCCCACAATCCCCACTCGACGCCCTCCCTCATGTCATCCAGGTTCTTAGAGTAGAGGGCCTTGTACGCGGGCATGTGGATACCGGCACCTATGCCCAGGAGGGCCTGGATGGCAAAAAGCGCAAGGGTTGAATCGACGAACTGGTAAAGGATATACCCGACGCCGACAAGGGCATATCCCGCTATGACGACGTACTCGTTCCGCCTGACTTTGTCCGAATATACTCCCGCGAGTATCGTGACTATGCCCGCCACTAAGGCGTAAAGCCCGCTCGTCAGGCCGGCGTCAAGGACGTTGCCGTTCAGCCGCTCGACGAAGATGGCATAAATCGGGCCTATCATGGCGCTGGCCAGGAATACGAATGAGTCCGTGACGAGAAGCACCCTTAGGGCCTTGTTGGGCAAAAAAACGGCCATAGCTAATTTGAAGTTCTGCGATAAAACGCTTTGCGGGCGAAATCGGCGGAATGCTTGCGGGCGGGGCGCCGAGTAGATTGCGTGCGGGATTATGCCAAGTCTTCCAGCTTGAAATTATACCTCTTCCTCTTCCCCGGGTAGATGTGCATTGTCGTCTTGTGCGGGAATACGCCGCCCTTGCGGACCTTGGCCCTCACGATGTCCTTTGTTATCGGGATGGATTTTCTTCTGGGCTTGACCTTGATTGCCGGGTCGTCGTAGTCCACGACGCGGCACGGGATTTTTTTAATTCCGAGGCGCTTGAAGGCTTCCACGCGGTGGTGCCCGTCGAGGACTATGAAGTCGCCCTTCTCGACGAGGACCGGTGACTTGAGGACGCCGTCTTTCTTGAGGCGCCGCACCATCTTTTGCGTCCTGCCCTCGGTCGTCTCCTCGTGGGGCTTGAGCCTGCTTAGCGGGAGGAGCTTTAGCTCGTCTTCCCTAAATGCATTCGCCATTCTAGAACTCGTCATGCCCGAACTGGAATATCAAGTCCACGCCCAGCTTCTTCGCTTCCACTTCTTTCGTGTCGCACGCGCCGTAGCACGGGTCGGCGAATATGACCGCCGTGCAGCCCGTCTTCTGCTCTATCTCCCTCGCGACCGAGACCGCCTTAGTCTTGAGCCCGTCCGGGAACTGCAGGCCGACTATCTTCGCCTTCGCGGCCTTGATCTCCTTCACGATCCGGGGTATCTCAAAGTCGCAGTCCATGTAGTGTAAATCACAATCTGTAGTGTAACCAGTTAATGCCGCGCGCCTTAAAAGCGCTCAGATAATCCCCTTCGTCCTGAACGCCGCTATGACCTCTTTCATGCCCTTAGTCAAATCGACCTTCGGCTCGAAGCCCAGTTTTTTTATCCGCTCTATCGACATCCGCCTGTTCCGGGTCAGCTTGTCGATATACTCGTTCAGCACTGCGCCCTTGCCGGTTAGCCTCCCAAAGAGCTTTGCCAGGAAGGCGTTCACGCGCCCATTCACCGGCGGCGCGGCAAGGAGCTTTGCCGCGAGCATCAGGAATTCCCTCTGCGTCTTGCCGTAGCCGCCGTCCACGTTGAGGACTTGCCCCAATGCCTGGGGATTTTCCTTGACGAGCAAGAGCGCGCTCACAAGGTCGTCCACATGGACGAGGGGCACGCAGTTGTCGCCCTTCCCGAAGGCCTTCATCTTCCCGTCCCGGATGCGCTTCAGGATAGAGGAGTACCCTTCCTCGAAATCCGGGCCAAAGACCTGGCTCGAGCGGATTATCGTGTACGGGACGCCGCTGTTCATGACCAGCTGCTCGCACTCGTATTTCGACCAGCCGTAGGCCGACTTGGGCTGTATCGGCGAGTATTCGGTAATCGGCCCGAGGGAGTCGGCGTAGACCGATGTAGTGCTCATGAAGACGAGCTGCCTGCAGCCGCGGATTTCCTCCAAGAGGTGCTGCGTCGGCTCGACGTTGAGCTCCGCGAGCTCTTCCCTGCTCGCGCCGTAGTCTATCGTGGCTGCCAGGTGGTAGACGATGTCGAACTCCAGGTCGTAGGACTTGTCTAGGGTGGTCGGCATCGAGACGGCGCCCTTGACTGGGCACGGCCTTGTGTCTATCACCGTGACGCTGTCGCCGCGGCTGATAAGCCTTTCGACAAGGCGCCTCCCTATCCGGCCTGAGCCGCCCGTTACAAGGATATTTGCCATTATGGTTTGCTATGAATCTTTAGCCTAGTACCATCCATATACCTTCTTCTCTTTCTTCGGCGATGCCCACTTCTTCACCTCAAGGCCCTTGAGGAGGATATCGGGGTTTCTTCTATCATCACTTCGCTTCAGGAGCGCGCCCGGGCCCTTGGAGACCGCGTCCCGAGCCTGCTCGGGCGACATGCCGAGGAGTATACCAAACGCCATCAAATCCAGCGGGGCCCGGAGGCCGAACTCGTCCTTAGCCCCCGAGGTTATCACCATCGCGCACTTGCAATCCCTGCAGATCCGCACGTTCTGCATCATCCTAGCGAGTAATTGTGAGCGCCTTCGCCCCGAGGAATTCAGGACGTTCGCAAAGCAGAACTCTATCGCGATCCCCTTCTCGGCGCACGCCTTGGCTATGACGTAGTCGATGCCCGAGTTCATCTGGTGCATGAAGTCCTTTTCCTCGTGTAGTTCGGGCGAGCCGATGAGGTCTACTTCCCAGCAGTCCGAAGCTAAACGGTTTATCTTGTCGCTCCCGCCGGCTAGGATGACGTCCGCCTTCGCGCGGTGCTTGCGGGCCTCGTTCTGGACGTCCGCGGTCTTGATTAGTACGGCTTCCACGGCCAGTTCCCACCCGACGGCCTTTGCCCTATCCCCAAGACGCTGGGATGCGTTGATGTCAAAGAACCCGGTCATCTCGTTATCCTCGCCTCTAAGCTTATCTCGTTATCCTGCCAAACCTCATCTCGTTATCCTCGTGCCAAGGGCCTCGCCCGCAAGCGCCTTTTTCACACAGCCGGGCTTCATGGCGTTGACTATGAGTACCTCGTGGCCGAGGTTAGCCAGCTCCAGCATGCTCTCGACCTTGTGGAGCATCCCGCCCGTCACGTCGGCGCCGACTGCGCCGCCCAGATGGCGCCTTATCGACGCGACGCTCTTTTGGGTTATCTCGGGTATTACTTTGCCGTCCGCATCGAGGACCCCCTCCACGTTCGTGCCGATGACTATCCTTTTGACCGGGAGGAGCTTAGCGATGTAGGACAACAGCTTCTCGGTAGATGCTATGCTGCAGCCCTGCTTGATGTCCACCAGGACATCTCCATGTATGACCGGGACTGCCCCCAGCTTGAGCAGTTCCTCGAATATCAGGATGTTGAAGTCGACGATCTCCTTCCCGTCGGTGTAAGCGGCGCTCGAGGGCTTGACGGCGACTGCGGGGACACCCGCTTTGACCAGCGAGTCAACCATTATAGCATTCAGCTCCCCGGCCGCGCGGTGCGTCTCGACAAGATGCTCAAGCTGCCACGCGTCCTTTATCCCGTTCGCAAGGTCGCCCTTCTTCGCCGGCTGGTGCGGGAACGAGCCGCCGCCGTTGCCGATTATGAGCTTCATGCCGGGGTCCTTTTTCAGGGCTTCCCCGACCTCCTCGGCGAGGCTCCTTATCTGGTCGCGCCGCGCAGTGTACGGCCTCGACTTGTCGGTAAGCACGGAGCCGCCGAGCTTCAAAAGGGTCACGCTCGGTATTTCCTTGGCCATCTTGGTTTGCTTAGTTGTCATTCCCAGCGCTTGTACAAATCGTTGTCGATATTTAATGAGTCGAGCACCTTGCCCACCACGAAGTCCACCATGTCATCTACGGTCTTAGGTCTTGGGTAGAATGCTAATACGGGCGGTATTATCACGCACCCCGCCTTCTTGCAGGTCACTAGGTTTTCCAGGTCTATAAGGCTAAAGGGTGCCTCCCTCGGGACGAGGACCACCTTTCGCTCCTGCTTTAAGCAGACTTCGACTGCGCGGACAAGGAGGTTATGTGATATGCCGTGCGCTATCGCGCCGACGGTTTTCATCGACGCCGGGATGACGACCATGCCGTCGGTCTTGAAAGACCCGCTCGAGATGGCGGCGTAGAAGTCCATCGGGCCGTAGACTTTGGTAGCGAGCTTTGAGATGTCTTTCATGCCCGCGGGGCCTAGCTCATGCTTTATTATCATCTCGCCCCCATCGCTGACGACGACGTGGGTTTCAATCTTTTTCTTCTTCAGGGCCTCTAGCAGCCGCTTCGCTAATACGGCTCCGGAAGCGCCCGAAACACCCACCACTATTTTCATCGGTTATATTTCGGTTTGAGGGGCTTAAAAGGGGGGCAAGGGCCACAAACAGAGGACAGGTGACAGACCGGTAGACTGCGTCCCCAGGGCCGGGGGCATCCACGCTTCGCCAATATTATGCCGGCAGGGGCGACCGGGGAAACAGCCCCTCTTCGCTCAGCCGCTCCATCTCATCGAAGTCATACGGTCTCACCGGCGCGCCCGCTGGCGGGTAAAAGTCGCTGTCGGGAATAGAGCCCAATAGGCGGCAGTCCATTTGGCTCTCGTTGGACAGCAGGTCGGCGAGAACGTTGTCCGGCGTTGCTATGTACTCCGGCTCGCCACCGGTCCCGAACTGCGGATCGGCGGCCTCCCACCAGTAGTCGCCGTACTCCGTAGGCGAGTGCAAATAGCCCCTGCCATTCGGCGCGAACGTCGAGACAACCTCGTAGATGTCCGAGAACATCCCCTGGGGGGTACCCTGCGCGGCCAGCTTCTCCCTGAAGTCCGTGCCGCTGAAGTCCGCGTAGAGCCGCATCAGGTAGTGGGGATATCTCATCTTGACTTCCATCTGGAGCGTTGCGGTCCCTATCTCACTTGTGAAAGTCCTGGATGTCGTGCAGACCACCGGCTTGCCCGCCCGGATGTCAGCCTCGGTTGCGCGCGGCAGGGGGGCGGTTAGGAAGATATAAGCCAGGGCTATGGCGCCTGCGGCTATTATGGCAAGTAAGAGGATATGGAAGATCCTGTTTGGATTCGCATTGCTTGTGGAGGATTGTGACTGTGCGGATGGCGCCGGGGCTTGGGCAATCCGCAGCGACGCGCCGCAATTCACGCAGAAGTGCTCCTCCTCGGGGTTCTTGGCTCCGCACTTGGGGCAGCTTAGGTTCATTATGGGATTAATGCCAGCGGGATAAAAAATTTACTCCACCCCGAACTGGCCTGCAAATACCTTTATCGCGTACATAAACGCGACGCCTAGTAGGAACAGGAAGAATGCCGTCATCGCCCTCCCCAGCTTCGGCTCCTTGTGGAACTCGGGGATTAAATCCGACGCCGCGATGTATATGAAACCGCCCGCGGCGAAGGGGAGCATGAATGCCCTGAGGGAATCCGTGAGGAATAAATAGCCCATGACCCCGCCGACTACCGCGGTAAGCTGTGCGGCGAAGTTGTACATGAGCGCCTTCCTTTTCTTCATCCCGCCGTGGAGGAGGATTGCAAAATCCCCTATCTCCTGGGGCACCTCGTGGGCGAGTATAAGGAAGGAGGTCACAAAGCCTAGGCCTATGTCCGTTACGAACGCGGCGGCAATCACAAGCCCGTCTATCAGGTTGTGTATCCCGTCGCCGAAAAGGATCATATAGCTGTAGGTGTGCACCTTGCACTCGCTGCCGCCGTGGCAGTGGTGCCAATGCAGGACGCGCTCTATGAGGAAGAAGGAGGAGAACCCGCCGATGAAAATCAGCATCGCCGAGTCCGGGTCGAAGAACTCAAGGGATTCGGATAGGAGATGAAGCAGGCCGCCGCCTATCAGGGTGCCCGCCGAGAACGCGACAAGCCCGAAGATGGCCTTGTCGAGGGTCTTGCCCTTGAAGACGAGCGTTATCGCGCCTAGGAATGCGGCAAGCCCGTCAAGGCACGTCATCAATAGTATAAGCAAAAGGGTTTCCATCGTAGGTTCAATCGTGTGAAAGTATATCGGCTATCTGCTTTCTCAGCTTCGGCAAGTCGTCTTCGACAACGCCCCATACCCGGCTTGCATCGACGCCGAAATACTCATGGACAAGAACATCGCGCAGGCCGGCCATGTCCCTCCAGGGCACACCGGGATGCTTCTGCCTGAAGGAGTTCGGTATGTTCTTGGACGCCTCGCCTATTATCTCAAACCTTCTTATGACGGCGTCCTGGCACTTGCGGTCCCGTGAGAAATCCGACTTTGTCACGCCCCTGGTGTACTCGCCTATCATAGATATGGCTTCCAGGATGTCGTTCAGATAGAGGTCTACTTTTCGCATCATAGTATCCGCACTTCTTCGGCCAGTATGCTCTCCCTTAGAAGCGGCTTTATGCAACCGTATTCGACGAGATCCACCCTTCGGCCTGTCGCGTCCTCGAGCTCGTGTTTTATGCCGACAAATCCCAGGAGATTCACGTCTTTTGGCACTTCCACGAGCAGGTCTATGTCGCTGCTCTTCTTCTGTTCGCTGCGGGCGTATGAGCCGAAAATACCGGCCCTAGCTACATCGTGCCGCCTAAGGACCTTCAGTATCTGCGGCCTCACAGCCTCGATTGTGCTCATCATCGATATAATTAGGCGTTGAACCTATAAAACAGGGGTTTGGCCCTTAAAACGCAAGGCTGAAAACTGTGAACCGCAAACCGAGAACCATGAACATGTTACTCAGATATCTTCACGGCCGCCCCGTCTATCTCGACGATGTCGCCGGTCTTTATCTGCCTTATGTCTATCCTGTCGACCATGGGTATTTCGGATATTATCGCGCCGACTGCAACAATCGTCTCGCACTGGGAGTTTATCATGCCAGCTGGGGCTACGCCGTTCTTCTTTAAGCGGTAAAGGCCGTACGAGCCGACCGTGGACCCCTTGCCGCTAGGGAAGACCAGAATCTTCCCCGCTATGCCCTGCCCCTCGAGCTCGTGGCCCTTCTCGGTTATCACGCCCGTGTCCGGGTCTACGCCGCCGTAGAAGGATATCTGGCCTTTTGTAGCCAATGCCTCGGCCTTCGCATGCCCTTTGTAGACTGCCTTGCCCTTCAGTTCCATTTACCTTTGATCGCCGCCTCGACGCACTTGTCAAAGGGGCCTATGTGGGTCTTCATACCGTTGTGGCCGCTGCAATAAAAGCAGCCCTTGGCCGACGTGGTTGCGACGGACTTGAACCTGCCCTTTAGGGGCGCGACGGCCATGCAAGTGTCGGCGGCAAGGATGCCGCCCGCATCCTCGATGACCTGCGCTATGCCCTTCCTCTCGGCCTCTTCTTTTATCGGGCGCGCACAGGATACCCAGAGCTCGACGTTGGGCGCTATATGCTTCCCCTTAAGGAGCCTTGCGACCTGCACTATCTCTTCGATGGATGCGTGCGGGCAGCCGAGAGATACAAAATCTATCTCGTCGTCCTTGTCGGTCATGGCTTCGTATGCCTCCTTCAGCTCCGCCTCGCCGATGGTCATCTTCTCTATCCCGGGAGCGACCCTGAAGAGGTCCTCATATCTCGGCGCCTCGGGCGTGACGCCCTTGATGTGGTAGAGCGGCTGCGCGCCATAAGTGACTATCGAAGCCGAGAATGTCTTGAGATAATCGTTCGGCGGCTTCTCCTGCCCCCAGGGATGGCCGACCGGCTCGATGAAAGGCACCTTGTTCGTCGCCCGCTTGCCGATGGCGTATCCGAGGGCGCCCCAATCGGACAGGGTCTGCAGTTTGCAGTCCACTTTAACCAAAAGGTTCGGCGCGCGCTTCTCGTCCAGGTGGAAGCCGTAGTTGGGAGTCTTGCCGACAAAGGCCGACGCGAGCGCGGAAGGCCCGCCCTCGCGGTTCGTCCTCGCGCCGATGACGCTGTTGCAATAAGTGACCGCGGAGGATTCCGCCCAAGCCACATGGTCCCCGAATTTCGGCATTATGCCAATGAGGTACGGCGTGCACGTGCAGGTCGTGCTTATCCCCATCCTAGCAAAGGCGTCGATGACCAGCTCCTGCTTCTTCGCGAACTCCTCGGATATCTTGAGCTTCTTCCAGTCCTTCAGGTCCATGCCGGCGGGGTTGAGGAAGGTGGGGACTATGACGCGCCCGTCTTCGGCCAGCTCTGCGAGGAACTCCAGGCCCGCGTCTCCCAAGTTATGGTATGAGACGCCCGCTACTTGTACTGATTTAATGGGTATCAATTTATCCGCACCAAAGAGGTCGCCCAAAGCCACCAGTATCTCCATGGACTTCTTGGCCGCGTAGCCCCTTTCCCCGGCGAGGATCGCCTCGTCGTCTTTTGTGATGTGCATGGTTTTTATTGCGTTGATGATGATCAAAAAGCCCTATTTGTTAATCCCCAAGCGGATAAAAATAATGGGAATCCCGAGAAACGAGGCCGCACACCCGTGATAATGCTTTGGCTAGCGGTGATGGGGCTCCGGCCGCTTTGTGGCCTGATGCGGCTCGAGGGCTATCCTTACCTTGTGCCACTGCTCCTTGGCCTTGAAGCGCGGGTCCACAAGCCGGTTTTCTGCGTACCCGTCATAAGTCGTGCGGATATTGCTAAACCTCAGCGCCTCCTCGGGCGTCGCCGGCTCGTATGGGAACACTTTGGCGCCGAGATGCCTTTCCAGGTGGCGGGCAAGTATCTCGTTGGGCGTCACCGACTCGATGGATTTGACGCCAAGCCCCGACAGAACGGGCATGCCGACTTCCTTGAACAGCCGGCTCGCCTCGGCAAGCCTCCTGCGGTCAAGCCCGTACATATTGGGTGACATCGTCGTCTCGTCCCCAAGCCTCTGGCCGATGATATGCGCCTTGTCTTTATCGCTTGCGCGGATATCTAGCGATGTGACATCCATGCTGCGGGTCGTTAGGCCCCCTTCGCGCGGAACTATCATTATCTTGCTCTGGACGCCGATGTTTAAAGTCGTGCCGCCGTGAACGGCCCTCACGCCGACAAGCTTCCCGCCCTTGTCAAAGTATCCAATGCCGGAGATGCTGCCAGGGAGTGTGAACGGGCGCTGGGTCTTTATCCTGTCGTCGCCCGGGCCCGGGTTTTCTGGGTTCTCGCGCGTATGCGGGCCAGTCCACGGGAAAACCTGTTCTTCTGCCATTGGCGTGACTGCGGGCTCGGGCCGCTTGGTTCTGATAAGGTCTCTTAGAGGTTTCATCTCATCCCTGCAGCTGCGCGGCCCCGGACTCTTAATCCCTGGCGCTGCCCAGTTCGATCTGTATATTGCAAGCCTGTGAGGGTTTGCGCTTGTAGATGCGACCCCTGTTGTCAAAAACCCGAACCTTAAGCAGGCGGCTCTTCAAGTCAACATCTATCAGCGCCCTATAGGGACCTACCCTGAACTTATAAAAGTCATCGCCCTCATAATGCTCAAGGAAGCGCCAGGGGTCTTTTGCAAGCTCATTGAATCGTGATCGCACGTGCTCGCGGACGGCTTTCTGCAGCTTCTGAAAGAACTTGCCGGCCTTCCTCGAGAAAAGGATGTCAAATGCCGGCTGGTCATCTATTGCCATTGCCACAAAACGCTCAAAGAGCTGAGAGCCTGGCGTAGCTGTCCGGCTTCTGCTTTCTGGCCGCAGAGAGCTCCTTCTTCGCCCAGGAGGTAAGCTCGCCCTCGGAGGCAAGGATGTGCTTTATCACGGCCACTTCCCTCTTCAGCTCTATCAGGTCCTTGTGGAGGCACTCCAGATCCGCATCCATGTTTAGCTTAGATTGACGGCTTATTTAAACGGTTCACCCCTGCAGCTGTGCTGCCCTGAGGAAGTCTTCCTTCTTCCCGCCCCAGGGTATCGTAGCGTCAAGGCCCCACTTTGTCGTCAGCTTCCTGTCGGACTTCGGGTCGTCCTCGGCAGAGGGGTCGAGAGATGATCCGGGCTGGTTTTCCAGGAGGACAAGCCCCCTGTGCGCCTGGAACCTTGTTGCAAGCGCCCACTCGACGTCGTTCGGGTCGAAGAGGTCGATATCGTCGTCAACCACCGTGACGTGCTTCATCGAGGCGTGGCCCTTGAAGGCGGCCTCTATCGCCTTCTTCCCGTCGTCCGGGCCCTTCTTCCTGATTTGAATGACGCTGTGCAGCCACGAACAGCCGCCGGGCGTCAAATTCACATTTACACAATCACATACTGCTTTGACGGCCTTGTAGATGGTCGGCTCCTTAGGCATCCCCATCAATAGGCGGTGCTCGGTCTTGCCCGGGACTAGGGCCTGGTATATCGGGTCCTTCCTGTGGGTTATCTTGGAGATCTTCACGACCGGCTGCTGGCGCAGGCCGTCGTAGGTCCCGGTCATGTCCACGAACATGCCTTCCTCAAATGTTTCTTTGGTTATCCTCCCCTCGAGGACTATCTCGCACTCCGCCGGGACATTGATGTCCACGGTCTTGCACTTGACGAGCTTAAGGGGTTTTCCCTCGAGGGCGCCCGCGATCTTGGTTTCGTCCATGCCTTTCAAGGACGTAGATGCCGCGATCAAGACGGACGGGACGTTGCCTATGCATATGGCGACCTCGGTCTCGCCACCCTTAGCCTGCATGCACTTGAACGTGTCCCTCTCGCAGATGCGCGCAACGAGCTTGTCCTTCCCCATCCTCTTCATCCTGTGGTAAGCCATGTTCTGGCTGCCGTCCGGGTTTTTCACGATTACGACGCCCGCGGTTATGTACGCTCCGTCGTCCTTCTTGTAGTGCTTGAGGATCGGTAACCT
>JBFYKJ010000022.1:0-16422 GCA_041306005.1 Candidatus Altarchaeota archaeon
CCCCCAGGATTTAGTCTTTAAGGAGATCAGCGAAGGCGACGACTAGACTATGATGAAAACAAAGCACGCCGCATCGGATTGGGTGGAAATCCTCACTGCAGACGACCTCCTCCGCGAAGACGGGGAGTACGCCCGCGTCGAGATAGTCTATGACAAGGTGAGGATAGGGACGTGGATAAAATAACGCTAACACAAGCCCCAAAAGCAACACATAAAGAAAAACCAAAGCGAATGTCTGAAAAATAAGGCAAAAAACAAATCGAGACAAACAAAATGAAAATGACGTATATGACGGGCCTTATGATGGCCTTGCTTGTTGCCGCAGTGTCCGCATCAGCCGAAGTCGAACCTGCTCCGGCAGGTTGCTTCGTGCAGGGCGACAGCTGCTGCATTGGCGATGTCTGCGCCAGCGCTATCGCGGATTGTGTAGGGACCGACATCCCCACGTTTTACGGCTGCAACTCGGATTGCATCCCTGATGTGAGGTGCGAACCGGCTGATGCACAGTGCGTCCAGCAGGGCGACTCGTGCTGCAAGGGCGATGTATGCGCCAGCGCACAGCTCCTCTGCAAGCTGGGGACTTATGCGGAGTGCCGCGGCTGCGATGCCGACTGCACCCCGATTTGCCAATGCGTGCCGCAGGGCACAGCCACGACGTCAATGTGGGCTGCCATATCGACGGATAAGCCCGAGTACAATATCGGCGAGACCGCCCAGGTGACATTCCGCACAACGTTCTATACCGTCTCCGAAGACCCGGACATGAGCGCCACGGCCTATTACCCAAGCGGCTCTTCAAAGCAGCTTGACCTTTCGGGCAGCTGCAGCGAGGTCGTTTCCGAGCCGTGCGCGCCCGGGGTAAAGTGCGTATACCCGACCAAGATATGCGAATACAAGGCCAAGATAAGCGTCACTGAAAAGGGCGAATACTCGGTCACCGGCGTTGCCGTCGTTGAGGGCGCATCCGCAAGGGCGAGCGCATCCTTTTCGACCTCGGGCCAGTCGGGCGACACAAGCCTTAAGATGAATCTTTATGTGGACTCCGACATACAGGTTGGAAAGAGCGGCAGGATAACCGCGACGGTTAGCACAGACAACCCCAACCTTCAAGTCGGCAGCGCCACTGTCCGCGTAGGGATAACGCCCCCGAACGGGGAGACCCGCGATATGGAGCTCACTAGGGGCTCTTGCGTGACGCCGGCCTGCGACTGCCCGGTTTACGCGGCGGATGCGGGCATAGTCGCGCCTTCCGGAGGCATAGTCGCGCCCTCGGCAGGATGCGTATGCACCTACGGCCAGAGCTGCGAGTACACGGGTTATTACACGCCCTTCGAAAAGGGTTGGTACTCGATAAAGGCGAAGGCTGAAGCCTCCGGCAAGGGCGGCCCTCCATACACCGCGACGGCAAGCGCGGGCTTCAACGCCGTTTCGGGCGGGGATGTCATATATGTCCGCCTGGACCAGAAGTTCGGCATTAAGGTAAGCCAGACTGCCGAGGTCGTGGACTACAACAGCATGCGATTGACGCTTGAGGGCATAGGCGGCGACAAGTGCATGGGCTGCGTGCGTTATGCGAACTTCATGGTGTCGCAGTCCGGGGGCGCAGGGGCCCCGACAGCCGTCGCGCGCATTTCAGTGGAGGAGGGCCAGACCGTCGAGACCATAGACGGCCTCAAGGTGACCTGCCACGAGCTTGGCGACAGCGACGGGACGTTCTCAGTCTCCGGCAAGGAGTCTCGGGGCACCCCGGTTGCGGTAAAGATATCACCGAGCCAGAGCAGCGTTAGGCTGGGCGAGATGGCAAAGTACGACCTAGTCATAAGGGACATGCATGAGGGCGGCAGGTCGACGTATACTTACCTCATAAAAGTCGGCGGCATCCCGTTTGTGACCGAATATGAAAAAGAGGTCACAGTCGGCGCCAACAGCGAGGTCACAGTACCGCTTTATGTGTATACCTCAAGGTACGGGGCTCTGGACGAGGATGAAAAGGAGCCGGTCGAGCTGACTGGTTCCGGTTCTACAATTGCGCCAAAGCCGGCTAACTACGAGGAGCTCATAGCTGCCAAGGCGGCGCTTGCCGAGACGGCAACCGATGTCGAGGTCTCAGAGGCCGTGCTGACTGTGGAGAAGGTGGCAGTATCACCGACACAAGTGGCCCCGGGCAGGGCTTATAAGTTCACGGTCTATGTGGGCTCCGAGGGGGGCTCGCAGGCTACCGCGAGCGCGATATTAAACATACTGTACGAGTCTCCGCCCCCGCCGCCTACGGATACCCTGAAGCTCCGGCTGGAGCAGGGCTGGAACCTCATCGCCCTTCCGGGCGAGGGCAAGCTGTCCAAGGGCTCTTGCACAAGCGTCGACGAGCTCTACGCTTTTGTCTATGTGAAGGAGAAGGGCGAATACATGAGCATGGAACAGGCAAAGGCCTACATGGGCGACGCCCGCCTTGCGGAATACCTGAGGGAAAACTCCTTCTGGGCATACTCATTTAGGGATTGCTCGCTGGAGTTCTCGCTTAGGAAGGCCACCAGCTTCCAGGACATATCCCTTGCAAAGGGCTGGAACTTCGTGCCGATAACGCAGGACATGCAGGGCAACACCCTCAGCGGCATAGCCGGCGACTGCGACTTCGAGAAGCTCTACTACTGGAACGCGGGCGCGCAGGACTGGGCGAAGATGGACATGAGCGGCAAGCTCGGGTCGAGCAATTATCCGCTTTACACGGGCTTTGTGGCAAAGGCGACCGAGTCGTGCGGCTTTGGATGGGGCGCGATTTTATCGCCTCCGCCGCTGCCGGAGTAAGGGCTTTGAAGCGATCCATACTCGAAGAATGGACAAAAAAATATTAGCGCTCACAGGCGCCATAGCGCTTTGTGCGGTTCTGGGAGTAGCCCTCCTGTTTTGGGGGCAGGCGGGCATTGGGTCAGGAGGCGGGGGCAACCCCCCTCCAAAACTCCCGGACGGGAGCGGTTCGGGAGACGGCCTTCCGGGCGGCTCTGATGACAGCGGCTCGGGCGGGGATACCGGCAGCATATCCGACGTCTTTTCAGGCTCGGGCGACGTAGCGCCGCCTCCGCTGCCTATATAAGCGGCTTGCCCATCGCAAGCCGTCTATCCTTATTTCGTTCTTTTTATCCAGTCTCGCGGTTTGCCCTTCTGCTTCTTTTTATCCTTTCTCCGGATATATCGACCTCTTTGCGGCTTGCTAAACAGCCGCGCCATTCAAAGGAGTATTGGATAACCATGGATTCTTACGTATCAAAGCTTCTGAAGAAACAGCCTGAAGGCAGCTCTGATTTCCCCATCTACCGCATAGACGACTTGAAGGGCGGCAAGGTCTTTGCCCAGGCTTCCATGGGCTTTATGAGCCGAATAGAGGCTGCCGTGCGGGGCCAGAGCATAACCGTTAAGACAACAACGCTCAAGCCCGTACTCGCCGCCCTTGGCTGCCAATTGGCCGGGTGGACCGTCGGGGACGCCATGATAAGCGGGCCGGTCAGGATGAAGGCCATGAAGCCGAGGACCATATTCAACAAGCTTATGCTGGGCCAGATGCCGGCCCTCCAGGACGTCGCGTGCGTCGAGGGCGAAGTCTCCGAGCAGGCCCTCATAGACGAGCTCGTCAAGAACGGCATAGAATCGGCCGAGATTCTCTGGACAAAGGAGGACTCGAAGGCCCAGTTCATAAACATACCGGCGCGGGCGATAGAGATAGTCCTGTTTCGGCTCATGTTCATGACCGACATAAACAAGTTCAACATCAAGAAGGCTGTCAGCGAGGTGACGGCCTCGATGGACACAACAGACCCGAGCGGCGACCTGAACGACGCGATACGCTACAAGGGGAAAGTCACCCTGGTTGGCGACTTCCCGAATTTCAAGGACTTCGCGCCCATAGTCACGAAGAACACCTGCCTTGAGGACCGCAGGTTCTCGGATGTCATGGCCGAGAGGGGATCTGTCGCGAACTGTCCGCTGGACTTGTTCTCCGTAGCACAGCTGGAAATCGTCGAGCCGCGGGGGACGCAGGTGTTCTGATTCGGGCTTTGACTCGCGATATAACCGATAACTGGCCAGCTGTGCCGGGGCCAGAATCCAAAAAGCCTTAATAGCCCGGCTCTTTTAATTAACCGTCTTAAAACTCATTTAACGACCGGACAATGTACAACTGGGCAAAGCCTTAATCAAAAGATGGCCAAGCGCGAAGCCGAACACCTAAAGTGGGACCACCCGGAGAAGTTCGCCCCGCAGGGGCAGATGTTCGGCAGGATACACCCCGGCGCCAGGATATTCGTCTCCACCGCATGCGGCGAGCCGCAGGAGCTCGTGAAGATGCTGATAAGCCACGTGCAGTCGAACCCCACCGCGTTCTTTGACGCAGAAGTCCTGCAGGTGCTGACCTTGGGCCTGGCGCCATATGCCGACCAGAAGTTCAAGTCCAACTTCCGGCTAAATTCGTTCTTCGTCGGGAAGAACGTGAGGGATGCAGTCAATAGCGGGCTTGCGGACTACACGCCCGTTTTCCTGTCCGAAGTGCCTTCGCTCTTCAAGAGGGGCGTAATCCCTCTCGACGTCGCTTTGGTGCAAGTCTCGCCGCCGGACGCCCGCGGCAACATGAGCCTTGGGGTGAGCGTGGACATAACCAAAGCCGCCGTCGAGGCGGCGCAGGTGGTCATCGCGCAGGTCAACCCCAGCATGCCCGACACGGGGCTGCACTCGCGCATAGCCCTCAAGGACGTGGATTTCTTGGTCGTCCACGACGAGCCGCTGCTGGAATACGCATCGGAGGCGCCCCACGACGTAGCCGGGAAGATAGGCAAACACGTCGCCAGGATAGTCGAGGACGGCGACACCATACAGGTCGGCTACGGGAGCATACCGAATGCCATACTCTCGAACCTGAGGGGGAAGAGGCATTTGGGGGTCCACACCGAGCTTTTCACCGACGGCATCGCGGAATTGATGAAAGATGGGGCCATAGACAATTCAAGGAAGAGCGTGGACACCGGGAAGACCGTTGCCGCCTTCTGCATGGGCGGCAGGGCGACTTATGAGTTCCTCGATGGCAATCCTGATGTGGATTTCAGGCCAATAGATTATACCAACAGCCCCAAAGTCATCGCCGGCAATGACCGCATGGTCGCCATAAACAGCGCTCTTGAGATCGACCTGACCGGGCAGGCCAGCGCGGAGTCGATTGGGAAGACGTTTTACAGCGGGATAGGCGGCCAGGCGGACTTCATGCGCGGCGCGGTGATGTCTAAGCGCGGGAAGACCGTACTCGCGATGCAGTCGACAGCGGGCCATGGCGAGCGGGTGAAATCGAGGATAGTGCCGTGCATCAGCGAGGGTGCGGGGGTCACGCTCAACCGCGGCGACGTCCACTACGTAGTCACTGAATACGGCATAGCATACCTGCACGGCAAGAGCATAAGGGAGCGGGCCATGGACCTTATCGGGATAGCGCATCCGGATTTCCGCCCGATGCTGCTGGAAAAGGCAAAGCACCTTGGCCTCATCTACCGCGACCAGGCGTTCATAGACGGCAGGAGAGGTGAATATCCAGCCCAGCTGGAGACCTACAAGAAGACTCGCGAAGGGGTCCGCATCTTCCTGCGCCCGGTCAAGATAAGCGACGAGGAGTTGTTAAAAGACTTCTTTTATTCACTCTCCGATGAAAGTATGTACAAGAGGTTCATCTCCGCAAGAAGGGACATGCCGCACGAGCGATTGCAGGAGTTCGCGGTCATCGACTACACGTCGGAGATGGTAATAGTCGCGATCGACGGCAGCGCCGGCATGGAGCGGATAGTCGCTGTCGGGCAGTACGGCATTGATGAGAACCGCCACACTGCGGAGGTCGCGCTCGTCGTCAGGGACGAACTGCAGAACCGGGGCATAGGCTGGGAACTTTTGTCCTACCTGACCTACCTTGCCAAGAGGCAGGGGCTTTTGGGCTTCACGGCCGAAGTCCTTGTCGACAACGAGGGCATGATGCGCCTTTTCGAGGATATAGGCTTTGACATACAGAAGAGGAGCGAAGAGGGCGTATACGAGATGAAACTGATGTTCAGATGACTCTTGATTAAGGCGCACAGTGAAGAATAAGGGCGATAAACACTCAAAGCAGGACCAAATGAAAACTCCCGATATAACGTACTTGTTTGAGCCGAGGTCTATAGCGGTCATCGGCGCTTCGCACCACAAGGACAAGATAGGGTACAAGCTGCTTGAGAATATCGTCAAAGGCGGCTATAAGGGCAAGGTTTACCCCATAAATCCGCAGGGTGGGAAGATACTCGGCCTTAAGGTGTACAAGGACGTGGCCGGGATACGGGGGGTTATAGACCTGGCCTGCATATGCATCCCGGCCAAGTTCGTCTTTGATTCTGTCAAGGCATGCGCCGACAAGGGTGTGAAGTTCATCTCGATAATAACGTCGGGCTTTTCCGAAGTGGGCGACTTTGACGAAGAGCGAAGGATAGTCGAATACGCCCGCTCAAAGGGGTCTAGGGTCCTGGGCCCCAATATCTTTGGGGTGTATTCGTCAAAGGCCTCCAGCAACGCAACGTTCGCGGCCGGGAACATAAAGCCGGGCGGGGTCGCCATAATCACCCAGAGTGGTGCCCTCGGGCTGTCGATGATAGGGAAGACTGCCGTTGAGAACATGGGGCTTTCGGCGATAGTGTCAGTGGGCAACAAAGCCGACGTCGACGAGTCTGAGCTTCTGGAGTATCTTGTCGGGCAAGAGGGGACCAAAGCGATACTGATCTATATCGAGGGCGTCCGGCGCGGGGAGCGCCTCCTGGAGACTTTAAAGAAGGCCTCTAGGAAAAAGCCTATAATTGTAATAAAGTCCGGCAGGTCGAAGCGCGGCGCGATAGCCGTCGCCTCCCACACCGGCTCCCTTGCCGGCTCCGACCAGATATTCGACGCTGTGATGCGCCAGGCGGGCGTCCTTAGGGCCGAGAGCATAGAGGAAGCATTCAACTGGTGCAAGTTTTTGGTCAGCGCCCCGCTGCCGCGCGGGCGAAGCTCGCTGATAATAACCAACGGCGGCGGGATAGGGGTGATGGCCGCCGACGCTTGCGAGAAGTACGATGTCCTTCTCTACGACGATGCCGCCGCCTTAAAGCGGGCATTCTCGCACGTCACCCCCGATTTCGGCTCGACGAAGAACCCGGTGGATTTGACCGGCCAGGCCACTTCAACACACTATGACGCCGCGCTCGGCGCGGCGCTGAAAAACAGGGAGATAGACTCGGTGATAGCCCTTTACTGCGAGACCGCGGTCTTCGATGCTGACAACCTCGCCACGATGATTGAACAAAACTTTAAGAAGTTCAAAGAGGGGAAGAAACCGCTCGTCTTCTCGATATTCGGCGGGGAAAAGATAGAGGGCGCGATGGGCGCCCTAAGGTCCAAGGCGATACCCGTTTTCGACGACGTCTACGACGCGGTCTCCTGCCTCGGGGCGATGGAGAGGTACTGCAGGTATCGGGAGTCGTACTCGACGGAGGCTGTGGATGCGGATATAGACGTAGCCGCCATAGAAGCAATAGCCCAAAAGGCCCTTTTCGAGGGCAGGGGCTTTCTCCTTGCGAACGAGGGGATAAAGGTAATGGACATCGTGGGCGTTGCGACGCCGAAGAGCCGGATAGCCAGGGACCTTAACGATGCGGTCGAGTACGCCGAATCTATAGGATATCCCGTTGTAATGAAGGTAGTCTCAAAGGATATCCTCCACAAGAGCGACGTCGGCGGAGTGAAGCTCGGGCTTGACAATAAGCAGGAGATCGTAGACGCCTACGAATCTATCATGTCAGCCTGCAAGTCGAGGATGCCCGGGGCCGTGATAGAGGGCGTCGAAATAGCCGAGATGGTCGCCCCGGGGACGGACATCATAGTCGGGGCGAGGAAGGACCCCAAATTCGGGCCGATAATAATGTGCGGGCTGGGGGGCATATATGTGGAGATAATGAAGGACATCTCCTTTAGGTCTGTGCCGCTTGACAGGAAAGAGATAATGGGCATGATAAAGGAGATCAAGTCGTATCCGCTTCTCCTTGGGGTGCGCGGGGAGGACAAAAAGGACATAGACAAGCTCGTCGACACCATAATCAAGGTGGCCGCAGTCATCAAGAAGTGCCCGAGCATATCGGACATCGAGCTCAACCCCCTGGCGGTCTATGAACAGGGCAAGGGGGTCAAAGCTGTGGACGTTCGGATACTGCTGGCTTCGGAGAACAGTGCGGCCAAAGAGAAATGATGCTATGCATAAGACTGTTATAATAACGAAAATGACCGATAACATTCACCAAAAAGAGGGAGCAAAATGGATAAGGTGATATTAGCCTCGATGCATCCGAGCGCCGGCAAGACGAGCATTGCAGTCGGCATCGCGAAGGCACTCGGGGGCAAGATAGGCTACATGAAGCCTTTCGGGGACCGCCCCATATACCGCAAGAAGCGGCTTTGGGACTATGACACAGCGCTGATGACAAACGTGTTCGGGCTAAAGGACGCGCCCGAGGACATGTGTTTCGGCTTTGACCACTCGAAGCTGAAGTACATGTACAGCCTTGACGGCACGCGGGATCGGCTTCTTGATGCCGCAAGCGATGTCGGGAAGGGCAAGGACTTGCTCCTCATCGAGGGCGGCAGGGACCTTATGTACGGGACGTACGTGCATCTCGGCTCCCTCTCGCTTGCTAAGCACACCGGCGCAAAGCTTATCGTCGTGGTCTCCGGCGACAGCGACAGCGTCGTGGACGACGTCGCCTTCCTCAAGAAGTACCTGTACCACAAGGACTTTGATTTCGGCGGCGTGATAATCAACAAGGTCAAGGACGTTGCGGACTTCAAAAAGACGCACCTGCCCCAGATAAAGGGCCTGGGCGTCGACGTTATCGGGGTGCTCCCTCACCTGGCCGAGATGTCAAGGATGTCCGTGGCCTACCTGGCCGAGATGCTGTTCGCAAAGGTAATAACCGGCGAGGGCAGCCTTGACCGGCTGGTGGAAAATGTGCTTATAGGCGCGATGGCAGTCGACACGCCGCTGCAAAAGATTTTCGCCGAGCGGAAAAACAAACTGGTCATAGCGAGCGGCGACCGGAGCGACATGATACTCGCCGCGCTTGAGAGCAACACGGAGGCCGTATTGCTGACTAATGACATCCTGCCCCAGCCAAGGATAATCTCGAAGGCCGAGGAAAAGGGCGTCCCGATGCTGATGGTGCCCTGGGACACTTTCAAGGCCGCAAAGATGGTGGACGACCTTGAGCCGCTCCTTACAAAAGACCAGAAGGACATCATAGACCTGCTGGGGCAGACCATGAAGAAGAACCTGGACTTGAAGAGGATAGTCGGGTAGCTTTTTCGCTTGCGGTTAGCTTTTTTTCCATTCAGGGGAAAATTAACAATGAAAGCAGCCATGAAAGTAGCCAGGGAATTCCACTTCGACGCAGGCCACTACATACTCGATGCCAAGGGCAGCCCCTGCGAGGACCCGCACGGGCACACCTACAAGCTTAGGGTCGTGGTCGACGGGCCCGTAGGGGACGACGGGATGGTCGTCGACTTCCGCGAGATGAAGGGGCTCGTCAACAAGGAGATAATGCCAAAGCTCGACCACAAGGATTTGAACAAGGTTTTCAAGAACCCGACCGCGGAGCTCATCGCGCAGTGGATATTCGACAAGCTTTCGCCCGCCTTTGCGAAGCTCCGCCCGGATCTCCGCCTGGTTTCGGTAAGGCTGTGGGAAGGCGAGGGCAAGTGGGCGGAGGTAAGTTGAAAGCCCTATAATCCCAATGCGCCCAACCCAGCGGGTTTTTATACCGCTCGCCCTTAAACATACCTATTAACATACTGTTTGCAAAACCGGTTGAAACCAGCTTGCAACGCTAAAATCTGATACAAAAATGGCCCGTAAAAGGATGGACTTGGCTGACGAGCTCAGGAAGATAGAGGCCGAAGAGCGCATGATACTGTCCGAGGAGAAGCGGATAGAAGACAATGAATCCGTCCTCAGGGGCTTTGAGGAGCTCGGCCTCATGAGGTGGAAGAGCTATTACATCCTGACCGCCGGCGCCATACTGCTCCTCGCCCTTACGTTCGTAACCTCGCTTTGGGTCATGCACGACCAGCTGGTGGACCTGGAGGCATCGACGAACACGCTCTCCAGCCAGATGAACGTGCTTGGGGCCAAGATGGACGCCGTTGAGGCGAAGATAGACGCGGCAACCGCACCGCGCGAATGGTGCCCGGTAGGCCAGACAATCCAAATGGGCGCGATAGCCCCGGGTGCCGGCACGGCAACGCTCAGGATAGTGGGGAAGGAGACGCGGAGCGGCAAGGAGATGTGCCGCGCGACTATAGCCAATACCGAGCTAGGCACAAAGGACGTCTACTGGGACCAAACGGGCAACTTCGAGGTCGTCTGAGCCGAACAAAAGCTTGATTTTAGAGACAGCCTAGCTTTGGCAGTTAGTAGTTGGGGGCCGCGCATATGCCTAATGAGGGCTTTACATCTCCACAACGTCAAAGTCCTTGGCCAGCCGGGTGTTGGCGAAGACGTCCCGGGCTTCGTTCTCCAGCCCATCAGCATTGGCATACCGCTGGCTTATGTGGGTCAGCCAAAGCTGCTTCACCTTCGCCCTCTTGGCGACCTCGGCGGCCTCTTTGGCGGTCGTGTGCTTGCCCTCGATGGCCGACTCCTGCAGGTCATGGGCAAATGTCGAGTCGTGTATCAGGACGTCGCTGCCCATGGCAAGCTCCACGCCCGCGGCGCACGGGCGGCTGTCGGCAACGTAAGCGACCTTCCTGCCAGGGACCGCCTTGTCAAGGACCTGGCCCGGCGTTATCGTCCTTTTGCCCACGGTCACGCTCTTGCCGGACTGCAGCTTGCCGAACATGGGGCCTTCAGGAACGCCAAGCTCGAGCGCCTTCTGCTTGAGGAACTTCCTCTTGGGGTTCTCCTCGAAGGCAAAGCCTAGGCACGGCACGCGATGGTCTATCCTCGCCGCCTTGATGACGTAGCTGTCATTGCCGAATATCTTGGCGACCCCCCGGGGATTAACCTCGTTTATCTCAAGGTCGAAGCCCTCAAGGACGAAGTTGCCGGTCGTTATTATTTTCTCTATGACGTCCAGGATTCCCTTTGGGCCGTATATCACGAGCTTGTCCTTGCGCTGGAAGAGGTCCATGGTCTGTATGAGGCCGCCCAGGCCCAAACAATGGTCGGCGTGGAAGTGGGAGATGAATATGCGGTCCAGTTTCATAAAGGGTATCCCGGCTATCCTCATCTGCCGCTGCGTCCCCTCCCCGCAATCAAAGAGCATGCGGTCGCCAGCGTGCTCAAGGTAGACCGCGGGCATGCCTCTTTCCTCTGTGGGCACGGACCCTGATGTCCCAAGGAATTGTATTTTGACCATCTTGCAAAATTATTATCTGCAACTCTATTTTTCATTCCCATCCTTCAAAAATAGGCATGAAAGAACTTCTTAAGAAGCTTACGGACGCCAATGGCGTAAGCGGCTATGAGGACGATGTCAGGGCGCTGATATCAAAGGAGCTGTCAAAGCACGGGGCCGTGGAAACGGACAGGATGGGGAACGTCATCTGCACCATCGGCAGCGGCAAGCCTCGGATAATGCTCGCGGCGCACATGGATGAGATAGGCCTCCTTGTCAAGCACATAGACGACAAGGGATTCATCCGCGTTATAGAGATGGGCGGCGTGGACGACGACACCCTGCCGACAAAAGTGGTCAAGATACTCACCGAAAAGGGCGCCATCCCGGCGATAGTCGGCTTCAAGCCCCCGCACCTTAAGAGAAAGGAGGAGGAGCGGAAGAAGAAGCTGGAGCTGGACGACATGTACCTTGACACGGGCCTGAAGACTGAGGATGTCAAGAGCCGGGTCCAGGTCGGCGACCCTGTTGTTTTTGACTCGCAGTTTATAGACCTCGGCGAGAACGTCATCGCAAAGGCGCTCGACAACAGGGCTGGATGCCTGATCCTCATCGAGGCGATGAAACGGCTTAAAGCCTCAAAGTTCAAGGGGACCGTCTATGGCGTCGCGACCGTGCAGGAGGAGCTTGGGCTCAAGGGCGCGAGGACCTCGGCCTTCAAGCTAGACCCGGACTTCGCGCTGGCCCTGGATGTCGGCATAGCGGGCGACACCCCCGATATCAAAGAGGACGAGACTTCGGTCAAGATGGGCAAAGGCCCGGCTATAACCGTTGTCGAGTCGAGCGGCAGGGGGATGGTGCCGTCTGCGCAGGTAAAACGGCTGCTGATCAGGGCTGCAGTCGATGCGGACATACCCTACCAGCTGGAGGCTACCAAGGGCGGCATGACTGACGGCGCCGTGATATACATGACCCGCGAGGGCATCCGGACCGGCGGGATATCCGTGCCGACAAGGTATATCCACTCCCCGAGCGGCATCTGCAACATGGGCGACGTCGAGAACGCGGTGAAACTGACCATGGAGTTCGTGAAAAGGGCTGCGGAGATCTATTAAGCCCGAACTCCGGATTAGACGGTTATTCTCTGGGCAGCATTAGCTTGGGGCTCAGACGAAAACGAACTCGACCTCGGAGGCCTTCAGCTTCCTCTTTACGAGCTCCTTGATTAGCCTTATCTGCTTCCCGCTTATCTCGTCCCGTTTGCTGCGCGGGGCGTCTATGCGGACCCTGCCGCCGTCGATCGTCGGGCTGACCTTAAGCGGCGCGCACGCGTTCCTCACGAACTCCTGTGGGTCGTCGCTGTCCTCAAACACCACTATCCTTTTGCCCATCCGCTGGCGGGCCTTTGCGATGTTTTCCCCGCCCTTGCCGATAGCCTTCCCCAAGTCGCCGTGGTGTATCAGGAAGTTTATGCTGTCCTCGGCCTCAAAGCAGTCGACGGCCCGGGCATGGGTAATAGTCTCAAATGCGTTCATCAATTGGATGTCCCGGGTGTTCAGCAGCATTTTATGGTTTTGCAGGATATTAGGGTTCTGGGGAATGCATGCACGGGCGTTTCAATAAGCTCGCCCGGCCCTACAGCTTGAGTATCTTGCTGCTCCCCTCCTTCACGACGGCGAACGTCGCGACCGGGAACGGCTTTGCGCATGTGTAACCAAGCTCCTTTGCGGACTCCGGGTACACATAATATTTGACCCCTGACAGCTTGGAGTACCTTGACAAGTCCTCTTTCATCGCCTCGGGGGCGTTGGCGGCGACCACGACCATCTTAGCCCTGCCGGTGAGCACGGCCTTCCTAGCGCTCCTCTCGCCCATGGCGACTTCGCCGTCCTTCAACACCCGCTTCATCTCCTCTTCAAAGTTCATCTTTCTTCAGGCACCCGCCAGAATAACGCCCGCACGGGCCGATGCCGCCCTTAATTTGAAGACTTTCATATAAAAACCTTCTTTGCGCCCGCCGCGCCTTTTTTGGGCGATATGGGGCGGCGTCTCAGAAACAGTCCAGCACCGTCGAGAACCTCATGCCGGTCCCCGCGTCGAAGTGGGCGATGTGGACGGGTATTGACGGCTCGCCCCTGACAAACTCGGCGCGCGTTATTATCCCGTCTTTGAGCGTGTAATACACATCCAGCGGCGCGCCGGCAGGCGCAGTCTTCCCACCCGGCATCGCGGGCCTGCTTATGCCCAGCCTTTTGCCCGTGAGCCCGCCTCCGAACACTGTGTGCACCCGTCCGTGCGCGGGCGACTCTTCGCCCAGGGCAGACCTGATAGTGTCGATAAGCCGGTTCGGCAATTTCTCGCTGCTGCGGTGTCTGGGCATCTTCGCTGCGGGCCGGTAAAGCCGATAGCCCCGTTCGGCCGGTAAGCATTAGTCCAGGCCGGGCTGGTGCGGGGCGTTTACCTGCCTATTTTATGCTTCTAGGTTAAAATAAAGCCGCAATCTGCCATAATCCGGCGGCTTAAGGCATTCTTGGGCCGCCGCGAAAAATGAACGAATTCTTGGAAAGGCTCGATGCGGTCGTCCGCGCGATGTGTGAAAAGCGCACCGGAGTCGTCTTCTCCGGCGGAATAGACTCAAGCCTGCTTGCAGTCCTTGCCGCAAGGCACTGCGACGTGACCGCATACACGGTCGGCGTCGATGACGCGCCGGACATACCATTCGCCAAACAGCTGAGGAGCCGCTTCAGGCATGAGATAATAAAGCTCAGCGATGACGACATAGATGCGGCTCTTGATGTCATCCTCCCAATAATAAAGAGGGCTGAAGGCGGTGTCAGCCCCGTGCGGGTCGGGGCGGAGCTCCCGACTTACTTCGCCTCCAAGGCTGCCAAGGGGGGCAAGCTGAATGTGGTCCTCTCCGGCCAGGGGCCGGATGAGATGTTTGGCGGGTATGCGAGATACCTGCCGGTGCTTATGAAGGAAGGCTACGGCGGGCTGGAGAAACTGCTCAAGAAGGACACCGTCGAGCTGAGGGATTTCATAATCGGCATAGACCGCGCGATATGCGCGAATAACGGCGTTGAATTGAGGAACCCATTCCTTGCCGACGAGTTCATAGACTACGCGCTGTCGATAGACATCAGGGAAAGGCTCTGGATGGGCGATGCGTCGGCGGGGAGGAAACTGAAGCACCCGTGTGAGGAACACGAGGGCAAATGCTTCATAAGGAAATTCTGCGAGAAAAAATACGCCGAGGAGATACTCCCGGAGGGCATCGTATGGCGGCCGAAGAAAGCCGCCCAATACGGCAGCGGGGTGCACAAGGCCCTTGACCGCCTTGCGCGCAGGCAGGGCTTCAAGGAGAAGGCGAGAAGCGAGGGGAAAGAGCAGTACCTGACCATGTTTTTAGAGAGCAGGCTTGCCGAAACCCGCGTTAAACACGCGTAAGCTAGCGGTTTTCATGCCCCGATACCCTTAATAACGAAAGCCCAGAATTTTTATAGATATACTTGTAATCTCACGGGCTTTTATGGATGATTTAAAACAAACGGCTTTGGAGTACCACAAAAATCCGCCAGGCAAGATAGCGCTGGCTCCGACAAAGAGCGTCAAGACGCAGAAGGATCTTTCACTTGCGTATACCCCCGGCGTCGCGGAGCCATGCATCGAGATACACAAGGATGCCGGCAATGTATGGGAGTATACTGCGCGCGGCAATTTGGTAGCAGTAGTGTCTGACGGCAGTGCAGTGCTGGGCCTCGGCGACATCGGCCCCGAAGCCGGGATGCCCGTGATGGAGGGGAAAGCCGTCCTATTCAAGCGCTTTGCGGGGATAGACGCGTTCCCGCTCGTCCTCGGCGGCCTGAAGAAGAACGGCCAGCCCGACATCGACAGGATAGTGGATGTCGTGAAGGCGCTGGAGCCCACGTTCGGCGGCATAAACCTCGAGGACATAAAGGCCCCGGAGTGCTTTGAGATAGAGGCGCGGCTGAAAAAGGAGATGGCCATCCCCGTCTTCCACGACGACCAGCACGGGACCGCGATAATAACGCTTGCGGCCCTCATGAACGGCATCGAGATGGCCGGGAAGAGCATAAGCGATATCAAAGTCGTATTCAACGGCGCCGGGGCCGCGGCCCTTGCAAGCGCCGAGTATTACGTCTCAGCGGGAGTCAGGCGCGAGAACATCACCATCTGCGACAGCAAGGGCGTCGTGCAGTCGGAAAGAAAAGACCTTAACGCTTACAAGTCCAAGTTCGCGCACGAGACGGCAGATAGGACGCTCTCCGACGCCATTCGCGGCGCGGACGTCTTCGTTGGCCTTTCTGTCGCGGGCGCGGTCTCAAAAGGCATGGTCAGGAGCATGAACCCGAATGCCATAGTCATAGCTATGGCAAACCCTGTCCCCGAGATAATGCCGCAGGATGCGAAGGACGCGGGGGCCTTTATAGTCGCTTCCGGGCGCTCCGACTTCCCGAACCAGGTGAACAACGTGCTCGGCTTCCCGGGGATATTTAGGGGGGCCCTAGACGTAAGGGCGACCGCGATAAGCGAGGGCATGAAGAGGGCGGCGTCAAAGGCCCTGGCCGAGCTCGCGCACGAAGAGGTGCCTGACTACATAAAGCACAAGCTTGCCGAGGCTTATCCAAATGACGCCAAGAGCGGCATCTTTGAGGGCGACGACCCGCTGAAGGAAACCTATATATTGCCAAAGCCCCTGGACCCGAGGGTCGTGCCGAGAGTCGCCGCGTACGTCGCGAAGGCGGCCATGGACGAGGGCCTGGCCCGCCTTAAGATAAGCATGAAGCGGTATGAGGAAGGGGTCGCGGCGCGTGTGCGGGGCGAATGACCCGGCGCTGTGTTTTACCGTGTTTCAGATTCTATTGCGCCTTAGAGGCGCACGATGTTTTAGGGCCCATCCACCCGTCCAAACGCTATTTATGTCTGTGGCGATTCATGATACATACTCATGAATATGGACCTATCTGCTGCTATTTTCGGCCTGATA
>JBFYKJ010000023.1:0-9647 GCA_041306005.1 Candidatus Altarchaeota archaeon
CTTGCGCACAGGAACCGCAGGTTCCTCGTGCCCAGGTTCGCTTCCAGCGAACCTCGGGCCTGCAGTCATGCGTCCTGGGCGCCTTCGCTACCCCCTGTTTTGCATTCATCATCGCAGACCCAAGACCGCAGACAGTCAGACCGCGTTCCCCTTCAGCACGAGCCCCTCGAGGGTGCTCACCTTGCCCGTCCCGTGCACGCTCTCGAACTGGTTGGCGAATTCTGCGCTCTTGCCGCAGTAGGGGATTATCGCCGCGCCCATGCTCGGGTGCTGCGGCAGCCACTCGGTTATGTCGTATATCTTGCCGGCATATGCCACCCAGCAGTTGTCCGCGGTGTTGTGGCTCATGAGTTCGCCCTCCGGGACTGAAGCGTCCTCGGGCCTGCACTCGCCCTGGTATGCGACCTCGACGCACATCGCTTTTGCGCCGCACGCGTTGCCGTAGGTTATGCCGTCAACGCCGCAAACGGGCGCATACTCCATGGTGCACATCCTGTGCGGGTCGACGACGCACGGGGCTTCTTCGCCGTTTGGTATCAGCCCGGTGCATCTCCAGTTAATCTCGGCTTGCCTTGTCTCCGCATTCACGACGCACGCCGGCGCGCACCCTGGCCTTGAGATGTCAAGGTCCAGCCACCAGGTCTTTGTCCCCTCGTTGCACATGCGCGTGGTCTTCAGGGCGCCCTCGGCGGCGCAGGCGCTTGATTGCGCGATTTGTATCGCCTCGGTTATCGGCATCCCTGCGCAGGTCTCGGCGAGCCTCCCATTGTCCGGCCCGTCGCCGCCATCCCCGTTTGAGGCCGGCCCCGCCGCACCGGGCGACATCAGCACGACTGCGATTGCTATGGCCGCCACTGCGGCGGCCGCGATTACCACGATAAGCATTTTTTTGTCCATGACGGACATTATGGCGCCCGGAATAAAAAAAGGTCTTGAGCCCAAGACCCGAGGCTCGGCAAAGCCGGGTTTAGGGCCGCTGACCCAAGACCGTAGACCGCTGACCCAAGACCGTAGACCGCTGACCCTCACTCAGCCACGGCGCCCCATACCTCCTGATTATCGCCTTCTTCGTGCTCCTCTCAAATCTTATCACGTCGTCCAGCTCCTCGACACCCATCCCCGAGAGCATCTTCCTGAAGTTGTTGAAGATGCAGAATGTCGCCCTCGCGTCGCCGAGCGCCCTGTGCTGCCGCTCGTTGATTATCCTGAAGTGGCTGCAAAGCGCGTCGAGCCTCTTGCTTGTCAGCATAGGGACAAGGCGGGTTGCCAGCTTTCGCGTGCACAGCCTCCGGTTATCGAAATCGAGGCCCGATATTTCGGCATTGTGCGACAAAAAACCGTAATCGAAGGTCGCGTTGTGCGCGACGAAGACCGAGTCGCCGAGGAACCGCGAGAACCCGGGGAGCGCGTCCTCGATGACCGGCGCGTCCTTGACCATGTTATTGTCTATCCCCGTCAGGTGCGTGATGAACGGCGGGATGCGCATGCGCGGGTTGACGAGTGTGTGAAACTCGCCCGTGACCCTGACGCCGTCGCTCCTGACGCCCGCTATTTCCGTTATCCTGTCGCGGCCTTTTGACAATCCGGTGGTCTCTATGTCGACTACTGTGAAAGACATGGGTTAGTTTAAGGGAGCGTAAAGAAAATGCATGCCGTGGAGGCGTATCGCATATCCATTACCTGGCCCGGTCTCGACTACTGTTTTTGAGCTAACGGAGTTGTCCGCATATGCGTAGGCATAGCTAGGTTACCGGAAAGCGGATAAAAAAAGGGATATGGGGCTAACCCCGGCAAGCATAGGGCGCCAGACCGCAGACCCAATACCGAAGACTGCGGGCCGAAAACCGCCAACCGCCTTATTGGAACTCCGCGGCCTTTATCTCCTTCAAGGGCTCTTCGGGCTTCTTCTTCAGCGGCTCCCCGCACTTCTTGCAGAACTCGGCGTCCTCGTCGTTCCCAAAGCCGCACTTCGGGCACTTGTATACTACTTTCTCAATGACCTTGACTACCTTGACCTTCTTCCTCCCAAGGAGCATGGCCGTGAGTATGCCGATGACTATGACGAACACGCCGACCACCGCGATTATGAAGCCCCAGGATTTCACGGGGTTCGTGCTCTGGCCCCTGAGGAAATCGTTGCATTCCGGAAGGTCGGCACCATTCGGCCCGTTGCAGAGGTTGTATTTTTCCTGGTCCGCGGCGCTCAGGCTCGCCTGGGCGATGAAATACATCGCGGCACCTACGACAAGAAGTATCGCTCCCACCAATGCTATCTTAGTCCCGATCATTTTAGGTCGAAATAATTAAGACACCGGGAATAAAAGCTTAAGGATGCCCGCGGGGGTGCGCATCCCTGCCCCGCCTTGGCTGTACGGCCGCTTCCGGGTCGACACCTTGGCCCCTAAGCCAGGCCTCGAACTCCTTGAGGCGGTTGAAGGTGTTGTGTATTGCGCGAACGTCGCTCGGATACCTTGCCTTCAGCACATCGTGGCGCTTTTCCAGGGCCTGGTAGCGCGAGCCGGTCCTGAAATCAGCATAAAGGAAAAGCACCTCCTCAAGGCTCATGCCGTGCGGCGTGCGCTCCCCGAAGTCGCGGATGTCGTGGCTGCTTATCACCCTTGCAAGCTCTGGGTAGCCTTCGACCTCCACTATCTTCGCCGCAGACTGCGCGTGGCCCATGCCCTCGTGCTTCTTGATGTCGTGGAGCAACGCGGCTTTCCTTAGCAGCCGCAGGTTGACCTCGTGCCCCCTATCCTTAAGCTGTTTGCCTATCCCTACGGCAACGTCGCCCACTATCAGGCTGTGGGCATGTATCTTCCCGGCCGCTTCGCTGTCTTTTGTCGCGTGTGCGCGCGCGATCGCGCGGACCTTGGCCCTGTTGGGAAGCCTCATGTCTTGTTAATTGCTCCTGGGAGAAAAAGTTCCAATAGGCTGCCCCCTACGGGGCCGCCCTTGGTTTTCCTATCCTCGCTTACCGCGCGTTGCCCGCTCCAGATATGCTATCATCGAAACTGTCATTACCATCTTTTTCACCTCTTTATTCTTTCGGGGCATGTCTAGGAGGGATCGGTCAGCCTTAAAGGTTCGCCGCCTATGCGGCTGTGGGCCCTGCGTATTCCAAGGGCCCCTATCCTCTACGGGGTAGAATGCGGCGTTGTCGCCGGTCAAAATTCCGCTGTCCGCGGAACGGGTGTGAAGAACTCGCTGTGATTTCTATGAATCATGAACGCGTGCTTATCAAACCGCTTGACTATCCTTCCTGTATGCCTCTGCTATATTAGACGCTTGCCCGATATAAATCAAATAAGCTGCGCTTACTCCTTTATCCTGCTGTTGTACTTGGCAGTCGGCAGGTTTTCCATGCATGCCGCGCACAGGGACTTCATCCCCGGGAGCGCCTCCACTTCCTTCCTGCAGTTCGCGCACACTATAGTCTTCTTTTCCACCTTATTCTAGAAGGTGAAAGGTGAAAAGCGAATTTTCCGCTTTTATCCGCTATTTGGTAACTCTTGCATGCTCGAACCGAGGGAGCCCGAACGGAAGAAAGCGAAGAAACCATGCCAGCCGATGCTGCCTTTCGGGGAGAAGATGCCGCCCGGGAAGAAGGCGCAGCCAGCGCCGCGGGAAAGCATGCTTGAGAACCCGGATATCCTTGCATGGCGGGCGAAGAGGCGGGAATTGCTCCTCAAGAAGGGCGCGCCGCTCGCCGAACCCTGGGGCGAGCCCTCGGAAGACCCAAGGACCGAGGAGATACGGAAATGGCGGCAGGGCCTCTGGCGCAGCGGGATGGCAAAGCCCCCCGCCGAGAGGACCTGGCAGGAAGCGCGCGAGGTCGCCTGGGGCGAGGGCGTCGACACTAAGCACGCGCACGACATACTGAAATGGCACATACTCGAAGGGGCTTCGGAGACAGAGATAAGGGAGCTTGCCAAGCGGTATTTTGCAGGGTGGGGCAAAGAGCATACGAGGTTAATCGGCGGCAAGCCCCAAAAGATCGTTCCGCCCAAGCGGACTTTGGAGGAGAACAAGGCGCTCGTCGACGAGCTCGTGGCAAAGGCGTATAGCGGGGCGCGAGAGCCAAGGCTTAGGGCCTACTGACTCATCTTATTACCTGCCAGCCTACTTGAGCAAGATGAAACCCAAGGCCCGGTCGATGAAGTCGACGATGCCCAGGTCGCTCTTCGAAGGGGCCCATAAAAGATACCTGAAGGAGGCGTTCACCCCCCGTGGCGAGTACACGGGCGATTCCATACCCCGGGACCGCGGCATAATACGGGATTCGGCGCTAAGGGGCGCAAGGGGGTGGAAGCCGGAAGCCCTTAAGCGCAAGCTGCAGACCGAGGACCCGAGGACCGCCCGGATATTCACGTCGATGAGCCGGGAGGAGTTCGAACCGAAGGAGCTCATGCGCGGCATGCGGATGTGCGGCGTCCTAAAGAAGAACCCGAAGGCGATAGTCTTTGCGGGCTACACGGGGCAGTACTCGAAAGCTTTGCAGGATGCGGGCATAAGCGTCATGCACACGGACGCCTTGGAGGAATATGCAAAGCATCCGGG
The DNA here is from genome assembly GCA_041306005.1 of Candidatus Altarchaeota archaeon. Lineage (GTDB taxonomy): Archaea > Altiarchaeota > Altiarchaeia > JAFGQM01 > JAFGQM01 > JBFYKJ01. Next base: position 4,558 of record JBFYKJ010000023.1, read on the forward strand.
AATACCGTCGATGCAGGCTCCGCTCCACCTCATACCTACGGAGGCGCCCGCCGACTTCACGACGAGCTTTGAGGGCTATAACGCAATCTCCTCGACGCACGGCTATTACGGCGTGCTCCGCTCTCTGGCGAACTGGCACAAGGGCATGGTGATAGTCGCGGGCAAGAGGGAGCGGTCGCCCAAAAACAAAAACACGATCGCGGGCACGCACCACAGCGTCCTGCCCGAGCACATGAGGCGGGTATATGGCATCAGGGTCACCGAGGCGAACACGAAGAACCTTCTGTTCACCCGCCTCTTTGCCCCGGCTAGGGTAAGAGAGAAAATAGCACAGGACCTTGAAGTCCTGAAGATAATGCAGGACACGAGGGGCAAGTCGGCCGCCGACGTGGCAAGGCGCCTCGGCATCCCCGAGGCCAAGGCCCTAAGGAGCCTCAAGAGGCTGCACTACCTGTTCTCCATGATGGTCCAGGTGGAGGGCGTGGGGGCTTTTTGAGCGCAGTCTGCGGACCGCAGACCGCAGGCCGCAGACTGAGGACTGAATACCCAAGACCGCTTTTCTTCACTTATTCGCTATATAACCATGCCCGTTCATCCGACAAAGCCGGTATTCCTCGGCATAATACATGAGGAGGGTCCCGTCAAGGAAGCGATGGAGCACTTCAAGAAGGCGCTCTCTGGGAAGGCGCGCCTATATATCGAGGGCTCCCCAGGCATCCTCCATTCTGACAGGAACCAGTACAAGCCGCTTGTGGAATACGCCGAGAGCGTGGGCGTGAAGGTCGTGCCGCTCGACACCGACCTCCGGGATAGGGAGTTCAAAAACATCCGCGCCCACGTCCTTAGGGACCTGGACGATGGCGACTTAATCAAGGGGGGCGAACTTTACGGCCTCTTCAGGCACCGCGAGTTTTCCGCGCGGGAGAAGGCGTGGGCAGAGGCGCTCAGGGGCGCGTCGGCAAGGTCCATTGTCGTGATGCACCCCATCCACGCCGAGCGGATGGTGGAGAGGATGGGGATCCCCGCGGGCAACTTCGTATACAAAGACCCGGTGACCGGGAAGCAGATGGAGGAGGCTTTCATAGGGGACCTTTCCACCGGGAAGTTCGAGTCGCTGCGCAGGAAGCGCAGGGCCGAAAGCCACCGAAAGTAGACTGTCTACTGTCTTGAGTCTGGAGTCCTGAGAAGACAGTAGACCCAAGGTTCGGCAAAGCCGAACCTGGGCACGAGGAACCTGCGGTTCCTGTGCGCAAGGACCGAAGGTTCTTCGCGCCCAACTTCACGTGCCGTGAAGTTCGGGCCCAAGACCGCAGACTCAAGACCCTGCCTACTCATACCTTATCTTGACTCCGCCCCTTATCGGCCTCAGCCTCGCGCCGCCGAGCGTCCTCACCACACCTCCCTTGACGAAGTCGGCGGGCACCTTGGAGACTGAGTGCTCCATGAAGGTTCCGGTGTTGGCTTTGGGGTTTTTCAGGAGGTAGTATAAGACCCCGTCGACGTTGCGGAACGTCGCGTCGACCACGCCGTCGGTCGACGGCGGCAGCTCCGGGCTGTGCGCGTCAACTGCCATCCTTATGGTGACATCCCTGACATTGCGGCCCGCCGGGCTCTCGCCTGCGGCCTCGGCTATCTTCCATAGCGCGGTGCGCACATCGATATGCGTCCTAAGCGGCCTTACAATCCCATCGGGCAGGTTCCCGGTCTTGATGTCGTTCAAGCTGTAATGGGTGAGTATGTTTGCAGTAGGGACTATGTCCTTATCGATGCACGCCTTCGTCCTGTCAAGGAGCGTAACCCTGCCCACGCGCTTTAGCGACTTGTTGCTCTTCCAGCCCTTGATATGCTTGCCCAGCAGCTTGTCCAACTGGGCCGTTGCGTGGGCCTCCTCCAGTGGGGCAAGGATGCTCACGGTCTTTTTCTTTACCTCGGAGGTCTGCATCCCGACGACCCCCCACAAGCGCTCCTCGGGGAACTCTGAAACGCCGTGCCTCTCAAGGCTTATCTTCCTGTTCAGATAATCCAGTTTCGCCCTGGCCTCCGAAGTCCTGAACCTCCTGCTTATAGAGAGATAGTCCCTGCCATAGATGGTCTTTTTGTTTGGGGATAATATCCCGCGCCCCCGCAGCGCATCCAGCGCTTTCCCCACCTGGCCATTGCTGTAGCCCTCCTTCATGAGCGTGCCGGCCAGCCACTCGTCGTGCACGCTAGCCTCCGGCCTCTCCAGCATTATGTCCACGATGCGCTGCCTGAGGCGGGCCTGGGCGCCGTCCCCTTTGCTGGCCGCCACCGCCTTCCCGAGCAGTTCGCGGTCCAGCCCGTGGCGGACCTCCGCTCTCATCTGTCTTATGCCGTGCGCAGAGCCTTTCACAAGGATGCGGTCTTTGGGCGCTATCCCCGTGTCAAGGCAGGCCAGGGATTTCTGCAGGAGGTTGGAGGACCTGTGCAACCTCAGCCTGCCTTTGGGCTTTAGGCCGGGCATCAGCTTGTCCAGGCTTTCCTGCGCCCTGGCGTCCTCGAGCGGGAAGAGTATCCTGCCCCTCACCTTTGGGGGCCTGTAATGCATATTGACAAGGGTCTTGACATATTCCCAGGGCAGCTCCGACACCCCGTGGACATTCGGGTCGAGCTTCGCCTCGACGCTGCGCACCTTGTTCCTGACCAGCTCGAGGGTGCGCTTGCCGCCCCTCATGCTCCCCCTGGAGAGCTGCCACGCCTCCCTCGGCGTCCCGCCCCTGCCCAGGAAGTAGTCGAACAGCCGGGATTGGCGCTCGGTCAGCGCGTAGACCTGCGGGTACGTCTCCATGAAATGCCTGATGCTGCTTCGGGACCTGCCGTGCTTTTTCAGTATGCCGCGGATGTTCTCATTCCTGCGCCATTGCTCGGCCTTGTTCGCTCGGATACGAGCCATCCAATTACTAAGGGCTAAAGCAAGAAAAACCGAGGCAAGGCCGCGAACCGAGGACCCACGACCGAAGACCCCAGGCCGCAGACCCAAGACCGAAGACCCCAGACCGAAGACCTTTTAATCCCGGCTCCCTTTATACTTAATGTGGCCACTCTCACTTTCTTTGGCGGCGCGGGGGAGATAGGCGGGAACAAGATACTTCTGGAGGGCAGCAAGACAAAGGTCTACCTCGACTTCGGGATGCCCTTTGACTTCGGCGAGGACTACCTCTACCCGGAGCAGTACCTGGACGCGCGCGCCGCGGACGGGCTCTCCCCATACTTCGAGCTGGGCATGATGCCCCCGGTGCCGGGTCTATATTCCCAGGACATGCTCAAGCTCACGAGTTTGAAATACGCGAAGCCGGACGTGGACGGGGTCGTAATCAGCCACCACCACTCGGACCACACGGGTGAGCTCAGCTTCATCGACGAGGGCATCCCTGTTTATATGGGCCACGGCACGCGCGCGATAATGGACGCGTATGCGGAGATGTACCCGGGCTTTGCAAAATACGGCGAGCACGACATGAGGGAATTCCAAAGCGGCCGTGAGTTCACGGTCAAGGGTCTTCAGTTCAAACCGATACACGTCGAGCACTCGACGCCGGGGGCGTACGGGTTCATCATAAAGCCGAACGGGAATCGCGGACCGAAGACCGAAAACAGTGGACCCGTGGTCTACACAGGCGACCTTCGAATGCACGGCCAGAGGAGCGACATGACCGAGGAGTTCATACGGGAAGCCGCGCACTGCAGGCCGCAGACTATGCTCTGCGAGGGGACGAACATGACCCCCGACCCATATACCGGCAAGAATTATACGGAGGAGACCGTGTCCGGGAAGTTCAAGGAAGTAATCTCCGAATCCAAGGGCCTTGTCTTCGCGCACTTCGCGATGACGAACATCGATAGGTTTAGAAGCGTCTGGGAGGCCGCGTGCGAGAACGGCAGGAAGCTGGTGGTGGACCCGTATTACGGCCATCTGTTAACGGTCCTGGGTCCCAAGATCGAGTGGATGCCCGATGCCCGGGAGGAGCTTTGCATATACTACCGCTTGGACTCAAAGGGCGGCTGGGACGAACAGCACTACTCGGGCGTTTTCAGGGACTTCTTCGGCCCTGAGCTGCCAGCTTCTTGTTATGATTCGGCGGGGAGGCGTAAGAAAGACAGCTGGCGTGGCGAGAAGGGTATGCACAAGAACAACGTCACGTTCAAGGATTTGAGGAAGAGGCCGAAGGACTATGTCCTGTTCATCAACTTCGGGAGGCTGATGGAGCTTGTGCACATAAGGCCTGAAAAGGCGGACTATGTATACTCCTCCTCGGAGCACTTCCTCGAGGGCGACGAGAACAAGAGGATGAAGATGGTCATGCAGAACTGGCTTGACCACTTCGGCGTGAAGCTGCACAAGGCGCACTGCTCCGGGCACGCTAATAGGCAGGACCTCGAGAGGATGGTGAAAAGGGTGAAGCCGGACTATGTCATACCCATCCACACGGAGAATCCCGAGGTGTTCAGGGACTTTGCCGAGGTGAAGATCCCCGAGAACGGGAAGGCGATTAAGATTTGAGCGTCCGCGGTTTTCAGTCTGCGGTTAACGATGATCAAAGCCATATTGTTCGACCTGGACGACACCCTCATAGACTTTCGGGGGATGAAGGAGGCCGCGATAATGGGGGCGGCGAGGGCGATGGTAAAGGCGGGATTGGAGGGGGAACCGAAGACCGTCTACAGTAAACTGTCTGCGGTCTACTGGGAGGATATAGAGTCGGATACTGCGATATCCGAGTTCCTTAGACGGGCGGGGAAGCTCGACGACCGGATACTTGCTGCGGGCATAAACGGCTATGTCCGGGGAAAGCTCGCCACGACGAAGACCGTGAACGGCGGACTGCAGACCGTAAGGAAACTTAAGGCGAAATACAAAGTGGCGGTGGTGACCGACGCGCCCAGATTGAAAGCGTTCCAGAGGCTGAACCTGATAGGGATGGATAACCTCTTTGATGTCGTCGTCACATTCGACGACACCGGGAAGAAGAAGCCCGACGAGGCGCCGTTTAAGGAGGCGTTGAAACGGCTCGGTGTAAAACCCGAGGAAGCGGTCATGGTCGGCGACTGGTTCGAGAAGGACGTGGAAGGGG
>JBFYKJ010000024.1:0-4039 GCA_041306005.1 Candidatus Altarchaeota archaeon
GCTGCCGCCCGTGGCCAAAAGGTCGTCGACTATCAGGACGGAGCTGCCGAACTGGATCGCGTCCTCGTGCATGCAAAGCTTGTCCTGGCCGTATTCCTTTTCGTAGGTAGCCTCCCTGACCCTATAAGGGAGCTTGCCCGGCTTTCTCACCGGGATAAAGCCTGCGCCTAGCTTTAGGGCGAGGGGAGCGCCAAAGATGAATCCCCTTGCCTCGAGCGACACCACATAGTCGAACTTGTGGTGCTTGACCTTGTCGTAGAGCTGGAATATCGCGTCGTTGAAGGCGTCCGGGTTCTGGAGGAGCGGCGTTATGTCCTTGAACACTATCCCCTTCTTCGGGAAGTTCGGAACGTCCCTGATAAACTTCTTTAAGTCCATTTTGTCTATAATTACAAAGCCGCTAATTAACCGCGGCAGGATTAAAAACGCTTCGACCGGGCGTCTTCGCCTGGCGATAACCAAGCGATAGCCGACAACTAAGATGCTTTACCTCATAGGCCTCGGCCTTTACGACGAGGGCGACGTGACGCAAAAGGGCGTCCTGGCGGCGAAGGGCTGCGATAAGGTCTACGCCGAGCTATACACCTCCCCCTGGAAGGGCTCGCTTGAGGCGCTCGGGAAAAACATCGGGAAGAAGATAGCCATCCTCCAGAGGGCTGATCTTGAGGAGAGGTCAAAGAAGCTTATCGAAGAGGCATCAAAGGAAGACATCGCCGTCTTTGTACCGGGCGACCCGCTCGTCGCGACGACGCATTCCTCGCTTGTGACCGAGGCGCGGGAGAAGGGCGTTGGCGTTAAGATTATACATTCATCCTCAATATTCTCCGCAGTCGCCGAGACCGGGCTTCAGATATACAAGTTCGGCAGGACGGCGACTGTCGCTTACCCCGAGAAGGGGTTTTATCCAAAGACGCCGTACGAGGTGCTAGCCGAGAATCTCAAGTCCGGCGCGCATACCCTGCTCCTCTTGGACGTGAAGGCCGCCGAGAACAGGTACATGACGGTGAAAGAAGCGATTGGCGTGCTCCTTGACTTGGAGACGAGCGAGGGCAAAGGCATATTCAACGAGAATACGAAGTGCGTCGGGGCTGCAAGGTTTGGCGGCGACACGGTTATCAAGTATGGGGCTGCGAAAGAACTCATGAACGCGGATCTGGGCCCGGCGCCGCACATACTCATCGTGCCCGGCAAGATGCACTTCTCCGAAGAGGAGTACCTGCAGAAGCTATGAGGCAATAAGCCTAAAGGTAATTAGTAAGCAATACGCCCAAATAAGCGGCAGGCTGCCTCACATCCACTTGAGGTGCCCTTTCTTTTGCAGCCACTCTATCTGCGGCTTGCTGTAGGTCTGGAGAAGGTCGCCCCTCTCGTTTTCCTGCACGGACCAGGGCTCGAGTAGAACGATATCGCCCTCGCGCGTCCACATCCTTCGCCTCACGCGCCCGGGTATCCTGCATATCCTGATGTGCCCGTCGCTGCACCGCACTTTTGACCTGCGGTTGCCGAGCCTTTCTTCTATGACGCCGAGAAGCTGTCCCTTGCCGGGAGTTTTGACCCTGATTGGCCCATCTGGGGTCACAACCTCGCCGACTTCCCCTCCGCCTTCGAGCTCTTCAGGTTTTCCTTCCAAATCTTTCTCCTTGTAAATGGCGTGCGCCGCTACTCAGCGATAAAACACCAGTTATCGCTTACTCAAACTGCCCCACTTATTGCTTTTATACAGATAAAAGCCAAGCGGCGGCCACGTTGCGGCGCGGTTGGAGGCGCTTTATGCCCGACACATGCCCGGCCGCCGCAATCAAACCCTCACCAAGTAATAGAACCTATGCTTTGACTTCCCGGCCTGCTTGTCAAAGCCCGCCTGCTTGAAACTCTTCTTTACCTCCGCGCCCCGGAACCCCTTGACTAGGCGCTCGGCCGACTTCTTGCTCCCGAGGTAGACATCGTACCCGCCCGGCACCTTGGCTATCTTGGCGATGAATGCGAACTTGTCCTTGTGGCCGGAGACTGATTTTACCACGTCGTCGATTGTTTTTTTGCTGACCCCGCCGCGTATCTGGAGGACTGCTTCAAAATACCCCCCAGCCATCCTGCTGCAGTCAGGGCAGGCTACGCCCGTTATGCGCACGATAGTATTTTTCGACACTTCGGTCTCACCGAGGGTGAATGTAACAGTCGCTATGTGGTCCTTGTCCGAGGGCTCAGTCGAGATAGTCATCATCCCGGCTTTTTCCAGCCCCTTGACATTGCTCTTCAGCGCCGCAAGGACGGTCCTTTTGACCGCATCCTCCTCAGTCACGTCCCGCAGCCACTTCCCGGCGAGCAGATACGTCCCGCAGTTCTTGCAGCGGGTGAGGCTGACTGTCCCCGGCAGCTCTAGCTTTAGGTTCTTCTTCAGGTAGCAATCGGAGCAAAACATGCCGACTTCCGACTTCCTTCCGCAGAGGGGACAGACCATAGGAGAATTTGAGGGAGAGGGCTTATATAGGCTATTTGCCCTTGCCCAACAGCTTCCCTTGGAGCCAGCGCTCTTTTAGGTAATGGAGGTCCATGAGCACGCCTACACCCCCCTCCTTTATATCCCTCTCCAAAAACTCCGGGTCGCTTTTTTCTCTGGAGGGGACGTGTTCCTTCAACAAGTAAGCCTTCCCCATGGGGGGGATCCGATTCCAGTCTTCCTCTAGCAGCTTTCTCTTCTCCTCTTCCGGCACCACGCTTATCTCACCCTTTTCGTATCGTTCTCTAAGCGGGTCTAATAATGATTCTCTGGCACCGGACGGGAGCCAGTCATGGAGTATAGTCCTAACCTGCCCCTCACCTTGATTAAATGCGTGTTTTCGCAGCAGGAAAGCGCGGTCGACGTCCGTCAATTTTTCGAACGGCATGCGCCCGGCGGGTTTCTCTTTCTCGGGAGTTGCTTTCAGGCGCCCTTCATTGTACAACTCGCGGATATAGACTAAGCTGCTATCCGCCCTCCCGCTTCTAATATCCCATTCCGCGTCTGCGACAGGTTTCCCTCGATATGCAAGATGATGCCTTACTAACCACTCCGCCTTCTGCTTAGCAGGTATGCTATCAAAGCTGGGCCTAGCGTTTCCTTCGGCAGTAGGTATAGACGGCCTTGCCATTCCCGCCTCACTGCCATAGAAACTGCGCGCGCCTTCATCCCAAGAACCTCTTATCCCGGTCTCTCTTTTTGTGGCTGGCTTTTCAGGCATTTTTTCCTTTGCAGGGGCTTCTTCCTTGGGTTTAGCTCGGACCTGCCCGGTCGCTCTCAGCGTCGCCAGGTAGCTGGACCATTGGCCCGACGCGAAGCCGCCCATAGGCCGGATCTTTCCGGTCTTGGTCAGCTCCACTATCCTGTCGAGAGCGGGGCTTTTTTTGCCCTGGGCTATCCCCTCATAGGCCTCATTCATGCCCCAACTAGGATGGTGTTTGCGCATCAACGGGGCTACATCGGGATGCATCTCGGGTATCTTCGCCATCTTGCAAGGAGACTAATGACCAAAAGGATAAAAAGTGTCTGGGCGGACAAAGGAATTTAAAGGTCGGCTTATATACAAGTGACCTATTTCAGTTCGCCTCGTTCCCAGCGCTCACGCAGCCTTTTCAGGTTTGAGCTGTAGTGACCCTTTTGTAACATCCACGCTATATCAAGCGGGTTGTCAAAACGGAAATCCTCATCGTGAGTTTTGAGCAGCTGGACCCTTTCGGCAAGACCCAGGTCGTCAAACCCCCTGCGGACGGCCACTCTCGCTGCGGGCGGCTTAGCTGACCCCTCTTCCCCAAGCAGCCCACGCAGCCGCTGCACAGCTTCCGCGTGCTGCCCCCTTCCAATCTCGACTGACAGACCTACGGGGTCATCCGCCCGCTCTCGAAATTTGGGGTTGGTGCTTATGAGCATGAGAGCCACGTCGTATGGATGCCTATCCTCAAATCTCTTAGGTGCAGCTATTCCACGCCAATGCTCTGGGGATCTGCTGGATGGTTTTGTGACAAAAGGGTGAAACCCTGCGGGCTTCTCGGGCTCTCTTTCAAC
>JBFYKJ010000025.1:0-5785 GCA_041306005.1 Candidatus Altarchaeota archaeon
AAAGACGTCACGCTCCTTAGACATGCATATGTGCGCACCGCCGAGCGCGGAAAGGGCATAGGCGGCGAGCTGCTCGAAGCGCTGAAGTCTAATATAACAAAGCCCGCACTCGTCGGGACCTGGAAGGACGCGGTGTGGGCGATAAGATTCTACGAGAAGCATGGGTTCAAGCTCGTTTCCGAGGAAGAGAAAAACCGCCTCTTAAGGAAGTACTGGTCCATACCTGAGAGGCAGGTGGAGACGTCGGTCGTGCTGGGGGATGAGCGGTTTTTCCGCTCGAGAAACGCCCCTTTTAAACACTTACCCGCTAATTAAAAGGAGCCCAAAGGCACCTGCAAGGGACGCCTAGCTCCAAGTTCTGGGGTGTTGCAAATGAGCAAGGCATATGATGTCGTTATCGTAGGCGCTGGGCAGGCCGGCATGTTCGCGGCGTACGAGCTCGCGAAGGCGAAGAAAGGCCTTTCCATACTTGTCATAGACAAGGGCAACGATATCAAGGACCGGATGAGGGGCGGCGCCAAGAAAGGCAACGGCTACGCCACCGGGGTGGACATCATGTGCGGCATGGGCGGGGCCGGAACCTGGTCCGACGGGACACTCAACCTGAGGCCGGACATCGGCGGGGATCTTGACTTATTCACCCACGACAACGGAAAGTCGTGGGAGCTGATAAGGGAAGTGGATGCCATCTTCCTTAAACACGGCGCGCCCAAACAACTCTACAAGGCCACTACCAAGGACGCCGAGAACATGAAGAGGAAGGCGGCATCCGTCGGCGTCGACTTCATCGATATAGAACAAAGGCATATAGGGAGCGATAATGCCCCCAAGGTCATCGACAGCTTCGCAACGGAGATAAGATCACTGGGCGCCGAGTTTTTGATGGACACCGAGGTCGAGGATTTGTGGATAGAAAAGGGCGTCTGCAAGGGAGTGGTCCTTAAGGGTGGGAAGGAGATAGCGGCTAAACACGTCATCGCAGCCCCGGGGAGAATAGGCGGCGAGTGGATAGACGGCGTCTTTACCAAACACGGGGTCGAGTTCTCGTTCGGGGCGCTGGACGTAGGCGTGAGGGTGGAAGTCCCCTCGATAGTCATGGACCCGATAATCAAGATAAACCGCGACCCCAAATTCCACATCAGGACGAAGAAGTACGACGATTTCATGAGGACGTTCTGCACTAACCACGAGGGGTATGTCGTGAAAGAGACTTACGACGGCCACATCGGGGTCAACGGCCACTCGCTGAGGGGGAAGCAGTCGAAGAACACGAACTTCGCGTTCCTGCAGAGGATTGAGCTGACTAAGCCGCTTGAGAACACCACCAAATACGGGAAGTCGATTGGCAAGCTGGCTACAACCATCGGCGGCGGAAGGCCCATAGTCCAGAGGATAGGCGACTTGATGAATGGGCGGAGGTCGACCGACGAGAGGATAGGCAGGAACTTGGTCGAGCCGACATTGAAGGACGCTACGCCCGGGGACATATCCATGGCGCTCCCGCACAGGCTGATGATGAACATCATACAGGGGCTGGAGAAACTCAATGAGGTTATACCGGGAGTGGTTTCCGATTCAACCCTGCTTTACGCGCCGGAGATAAAGTTCTACGCCACGATGACGAAGGTGGACGACGACATGCAAACGACGGTTAAAAACCTGTTTGCGGCGGGCGACGGGTGCGGCCTCTCCAGGGATATCACGAACGCCGCGGCCACCGGATTGCTCGCGGCAAGGGGCCTGCTTCGGGTCGCCAAGGCCTGAGCCGCTCACCAAAAGATGCACGGACAGTACAGCACCAAAAAGCCCGAACCGGATGACGTGATAGTTATTAGGTCAGAAGTAGCTAAGCCCGGGGCCTCGCACCTGGTAAAGGCGCTGAGGACATTCAACCCTCCCGTCGAGATCAAGGACCGGCTCGCGATGCGCATCGGCACCGTGATGGCCGGTAAGCTGACCGTCAAAAACGCGCACGGGGAGAATATGCGGCTCGGGAACCGGGAGAAAGCTGCGCATAGGGAGTTCTTTGTCAGCGCGGTGAATGCGGGGCTCCCCCACGAAGGCTGGAAGGCCGCAAAGGAGGCCGAGGGAGTCGTAAGCCGGAGGGACGCCGGCATAAGCTCGATACGCCGCCGGGCTGAGGGCGATTTCGGCCGCAGGCAGGGCCAAAAGCTGGCGAACGACGCGCACGCGATAATCCAGGTGGTGCGGGCCTATGGCATAACCGAGAGGGACGGGCTTCCCGAGATAATCCAGGACCTCATACACTCAAGAAAGTACAACGAGGCGCAAAGAGATTACTTAACTGACCTTGTCGGCGGGTACCTGCATGCAAGGAGCCGGGAGGCTATATCAAAAAAGCGGCTGTCGCCGCCCGAGAACAGGATGCCCGAGGAAAAAATACACGACGCCCCGGTGTCCCTGCTAAAAGCTAAAGTTCGCAGGGTAAAACCGAAAGCGGCCGGTAACAAGCCGCGTAGAAATTTGGCGGCAAGGGCCAAGCGGCGATAGGTTTCACGCCCGGCCAAGAAGGGCGCTGTTGTCCATCCGGGGGTATATCCCACGCCGGGCGTCCGTTATCCTGAGGCTGCCGTTCTTGTCTATGTAGGAATACCTCGCGCCCTTGAGGAAGTTGCGAAGCGATTTCTTGCCCTTCGCGGCGCGGGAGAGCGCTTCGGCGAGCGACGCGGTATGCTCTTCTATCTTGGCCCGATGCACAGAGTTGAACTTTTTATACTTCTTCCAGGTCCGCGGCGACGGGTCGGACAGGATATGGCTGCGGCCCCACCGTATCCTGCCGTGGCGGTACACTATCTTGCCTATGTGCTCTTCGACCTGGGCGGGCAGCTTTCCCTCGAACATCGGCCGTGAGAGGATTTTCAGGGCCATATCTTAGCGATTAGCACGGCCGGATTATGTGCGTTACAGGCTTTCTGCCATGTCCATCAGCACTTTTTTCTGGTCCTGGGCCTTGACGACGCCCGACGCCAAAAGGACGCCTGCCGCGCCCAAAGCGAGCGCTTTCCTGACATCCACGCCGGTGGCTATGCCCGCGCCGCAGAGGACTGGAACGCCGTTCTTCACGGCATCGACCGCGCCGGTGACTACTTCGGGCTTTGTCGTGGAGACCGAAACCCCGGAGCCTATAAGTTCCGGAGGCTCTATGGCGAGGAAGTCCGGCTTAAGGAGCGAAAGCTCCGCGGTCTCCCTGACGTTCCGGGTGCATAGTATCGAGGCCATCCCGGCGGCGCGCAGCTTGTTTATCGTCGCCTGTATCTTGTCCTTGTCGGGGACCAGGAGCGAACCTGCCGGGGCGCCCATGTCCGCCTTCTCGACGCGGTGCTCGGAGTGGTTTATCAAAGAGCCTGAAAGGCCTATCCCTTTGAGCGAGTCGATAAGCACCCACCCGGTCCTGCTGCCGGGGTCCACGGGGTCCGCGTGCTGTGCAAAGACAGGGATTTTCACCGATTCCGCAATCCTCTGCGCGTCTGCGAGCTGCGGGCAAATGACTATGCTCTTCCTTGTCTTCTTCGCGACCTCGTCGCATATCTTGGCAAGCTTGAGGGCGCTCTTGCCTGTGGATTCCGTGTAGGCCTTGAAGTTTATCACTATCGCGGGTGTTTTCATTTTGAGGTTAAGTTTGGCGTAGTTAAAAATGAAAATAGGTTGCAACGAAGTTGCAAGCGTGTTTTCATTTTGTGATAATGGAGAGCTGTGATTATTATCGGAGGGGCAATAAAAGGGGTCTTGCAGCCGCAAACGCGCGGGGATTGGGCCTACCGCCCACCGCTCACAGGCCCGACTCCTTTTAAACCATTCGAGGGCAAAATAAGCCCGTAGGGGTGTCTGTGCGGGATGCGAATCTAGGGGCTTGCCGGATGAAAATATCCGAACTGGGTTTGGGGGCCAAGGCCGAAGAAGTCTTCAAAAGCGAGGGGATAGAGGTGCTTTTCCCGCCGCAGGAGGACGCGGTCAAAGCAGGGCTCATGGACGGCGGCTCGATGGTCATCTGCACGCCGACCGCCTCGGGAAAGACGGTGATTGCCGAGCTTGCCGCCCTCAGCGCGATGAGAAAGGGCGGCCAGGTCGTTTACATGGTCCCGCTGCGCGCGCTAGCGAGCGAGAAGTTCAAGGACTTCAAGAAATGGGAGAAACTCGGCTTTAGCGTCGAACTGCAGATGGGGGACCTGGACGCCAAGTTCCTTCCCCAGAAGAACACCGCGGACATATTGATAGCGACTGCCGAAAAGTGCGACTCGATACTAAGGTCAAAGCCGAATTGGTTCCGGGACGTCAAGCTGGTCGTTGTGGACGAGATACATCTGATAACTACCGACCGCGGGCCTACCTATGAGATACTTATCGCGAAGTTCAAAAGACTTTTCCCGGGGGTGCAGATGCTCGGGCTGTCCGCTACGGTTGGTAATGCTGAAGATTTGGCCGATTGGCTCGGGGCAAAACTCGTGAGGTCCGTCTGGCGGCCGGTGAAGCTGACGCAACGCATTGCAGAGGGGAAGGCGCATACTATGGTCGACGAGGCGAAAAAGACCATGCAGGAGGGGGCGCAGTCGCTGGTTTTTGTGAATTCGAGAAGGTCTGCGGAGGCGGTTGCCGACCTGTTTTCCGATGAATTGGGGAAAGCGCTTAAGGAAGAGGACAAAGCCGCGCTCGCAAAGATATCGGATGAGATACTCGACGTCTTGAGCCCGCCGACCGCGCAGTGCAGGAGGCTTGCCGAAGCCGTCAAGGGCGGGGCCGCCTTCCACCACGCGGGGATAGTGAACGGGCAGAGGGAGATAGTCGAGGAATCATTCAAAGCAGGGAGGATAAAGGTCATAAGCGCGACGCCGACACTGGCTGCGGGCGTCAACTTACCCGCGCGCAAAGTAATAATCCGCGACATCAAGAGGTACACGGCGAACGGCATGGATTTCATCCCCGTTTTGGAGTACCTTCAAATGTGCGGGAGGGCCGGGCGGCCGAAGTACGACAAGGAGGGGGAATCCGTTCTTCTAGCGGCGAACGAGTACGAAGCTGATTTGCTCAAGGAGAACTATATCAACGGCGAACCCGAGGACATACACTCGCAGTTAGGTATCGAGCCCGTCTTAAGGACCCACGTCCTCGCGTCTATAGCCTCGGGCTTCACGCGGACGCGGGAACAGCTGTTCGACTTCTTCGGGTCAACCTTCTTTGCCCACGAGTACGGGACCGAGGGAGAATTCCGCAGGAAGGTCGAGAGGATACTAAGACAACTCGACGACTGGGGGTTCATAAAGGCAGGATATGGCGACGGGGCTGGGGGCGCGCGGATGAAAGCTGATGCGCTCTTCACCTCAGCCGCCGAGCTTAGCGCGCGCAGGGCATCCAGCCAGCCTGCCACGGGCGGCCCCGACGACCCGAACAGGCTCATCGCGACGCCGCTTGGGGTCCGAGTCTCCGAGCTTTACATCGACCCTGAGACTGCAAGGGACTTTGTAACGACGTTTGAAGATGTCGAGAAGACTGGGAAGGTGACGGGCAGCGCCGCGAAGAGCGGCGACTTCGCGCTCTTGGAACTGTTCTGCGCGACGACCGAACTGCGCCCGCTCCTTCGGGTGAAGAAGAGCGAGGAGGATGAGATATGGGGCCTCTACTACGAAAGCGAGGGCAAGCTCATAACCGACCAGAGCGACTCGGATTACCTCGACCGCTTCAAGACCGCGATGATGCTGAAGGACTGGATAGAAGAGCGGACCGAAGACTCGGTACTCGAGACCTATGGGATGGCCCCCGGCCTCCTGAG
>JBFYKJ010000026.1:0-2633 GCA_041306005.1 Candidatus Altarchaeota archaeon
GCCAGATAAGCGTGATGACCTTTGCTATTGGTTCTATATCGGCAATCATAGCTGGCATAGGGATAATGAATGTCATGTTCATGAGCGTGAGGGAAAGAAGGAAAGAGATCGGCGCCATGAAGGCGCTTGGCGCGACGACGCATGAGATCTTGATGCAAGTAGTTGCAGAGGCGCTTGTGATAACTTTCATAGGCGAAGCGATAGGCCTGCTGCTTAGTGTTGGGGCGGTCGGGGCATTCAACAGCGCCGCGGTCGGGTTCTCTGCGATGATAACGCCGGGGCTTCTAATACAAGTCACCCTCTTCGCGGTTTTCCTGGGGGTCTTTAGCGGGCTCCTCCCGGCGAGGGAGGCTGCGCGCCTGCAGCCCGCGGTGGTGCTGAGGTATGAATGAGGGGTTAGCGGCTGAATCGCTGCGCCGCCTTTGAATCCATGCGCCTGCTTTTTTAGCACACTCCGCTTAATTCTACATGAGAGCATGCCTCGCAGCCCTGTTGGCTCTGTCGCTGTGCATTCCTCTAGCGGCCGCAGGCGGCGACTGGCCGATGTTCAGGGCCGGCCCCAGCAGGACTGGCTATACCCCCGCTACTGGCGACCTGGGCACCTTCAACGTCTCCTGGACGTTCGCCGCACCAAACGGCATCTTCGGCACGCCGGCTGCAGCCGATGTCAACGGCGACGGGTTTTTGGAAATCTTCGTGCCTATAGCAAAGACTCAAGGCACAGAACAGGCGGGGCTGATCGCCCTCGACCGGTCCGGGAAGCAGCTTTGGGGGCACACCACGCGCGGAGCGGTCTACTCGTCGCCGGCAGTGGCCGACCTTGACGGGGACGGGATGTTAGAGGTCGTTTTCGGGACGAACGACGGCGAAGTTTTCGCGCTTAGGGGGGCAACCGGCGAATTGCTTTGGGATTTTGACAACATTGTCGGCGCATTTAGGTCGTCGCCACTGGTCTATGACCTGGACGGGGACAACAACCCTGAGGTCTACATAGGCTCCTCAAGGGGGTTTTTCGCGATAGACGGGGAGAGCGGGATTGTCGAGTGGAAGATGGAGGGCATCGGGGACGTGACCTCATCGCCCGCTTTGGCCAACCTGGACTCCGACCCGGCAATGGAGATAGCGTTCGGCTCCGGCAACGGGACGCTATACGCGGTCAACGGCGACGGCACGGTCTCATGGGAGCTTTGGCTCGGCTCGGCGGTTACCTACTCAACACCTACGGTGCTGCCGAACGGGCTTGCGATAGGCACGCAGGGCGGGGACCTCATAATCGTGGCGGGCGGGAAAATATCAAAAAGGTTATCAAAGGCCGCGATAAGCGGTTCGGCGGGCGCCGCGATTGAAAGCAACAAGACGCTTATCGTATTCGGGACTGCTATGGAGGAGGATCTCCACGGCGTGTATGTCAAGTACTCCGAGAACAGGATATACGGGGCGGGCGCCGACGGGAAGGTTCTCTGGGAAAAACGGACGGACGGCTGGAGCATCCTGTCGTCGCCGGCGATGGCGGACATAGACCGGGACGGGAAGGTGGAGGCGGTCATAGGGTCCAGGGAAGGCCGCCTGTATGCTATCGAGGCCGCCACAGGAAAACAAGACTGGACGTACCTCGGCGGCACGGGCATGTTCGCGTCGCCGGTGCTCGCCGACATAGACGCAGACAACGACCTTGAGATTATAGTATCGTATATGTACAGCAACAGCGTGAAGGTGCTCGACTCGCCGGACAAGCCCGAGCTGATCGTGGAATCGCTGCGCTTCTCAAAAGACTTTCCGAGGGACAGGGAGAATGTCACGATAACCGCGGTTGTCAGGAACCGCGGCGATACCCCCGCCGGCGCGTCGAATGTGCGATTCTACCTGCGGGTGCTTGCCGACCAGGAGCTCGGGGACGTGCCTGTCGGGCCGCTGAGGCCGGGCGAATCGGCGGATGCCAACTTCACTTGGAGGGTGAATTTCCCGGCGGGCAGGTCTGGCATATCCGCGAGGGCCGACGCACTCGGGAATGTCAGCGAATCGGACGAGACCGACAATTGGGGATATAAGGAGTTCCTGACCGATGCGTATGTGGCGGGGTTCGAGGTGCCTGAAAGGCTGCAAGGGCTGCCTGCAAAGGAGAAGGCAAAGATATCAGCCACCATTGGGAACAGTGGGGGCGTCTGGCTCAAGGGCGTCGAGGTCGCGCTCGTCTTGCTGAACGGCAGCGATGCCGCGAGAGTGGACAAGAAGAGCGTCGAGATACCGCCATTCGGGCGGGTAGACGTCGAATTCGCATTCAACTACGCGCCGGCATCCGCCGACCGCACACTGCTGGTGGCGGTCGACCCAGACGGGAAGCTTAACGAGAGCGACAGGACGAACAACAACGCCTCACAGGCCCTGCGCGCGCCGCAAACCCGGCCTGCCGGCGGCGAGGGCGCCGCCAGCCAGGGGGGGAAGCAAAACCCGGACAATAACATATTGATAGTGTTGTTGTTGCTACTGCTTGGGATCATCCTCTGGAAGAAAGTCATACGCAGGGAGCGGAAGGCAAAACCCAAGAAGGGCGGGAAGGGAGAAGACTCTGCAGAAGGTGAAGAAGAAGCTGCGGGGGGTAGGGAAGAAGCTGCGGGGGGTAGGGAAGAAGCTGC
>JBFYKJ010000027.1:0-16634 GCA_041306005.1 Candidatus Altarchaeota archaeon
CACACAAATCGACGTCGAGATGTCGTTCATAGATGAAGAAGACATCTTCGAGATGATGGAGCGGCTCATGAAGCTCATTTGGAAGACTGCACTTGACATCGATATCAAGATGCCCTTCCCAAGGATGAGCTACAGGGACGCGATGGAAAAGTACGGCAGCGACAAGCCGGACACGAGGTTCGGGCTCGAGCTTATCGAGGTTGGCGATATCGCCGCTAAGTCAGACTTCCAGGTCTTCAAGTCGGTAATCGACATGAAGGGCGCCGTCAAGTGCATAAACGCGAAGGGCTGCGGCGCCTTTAGCAGGAAGGACATAGAGGAGCTCACCGAATTTGTGAAGATATATGGCGCCAAGGGCCTGGCCTGGATGAAGATGGACGACGGTCTTGAGTCCTCGGTGGTCAAGTACTTCGGCGAGAAGCTCCAGAAGGAGCTGGTTGAGAGGACGGGCGCGAAGAAAGGGGATTTACTGCTCTTCGTCGCTGACAAGCACAAGGTAGTCTACGCCGCGCTCGGGGCCCTTAGGGTGGAGCTCGCAAAAAGGCTGAAGCTCATTGACGAGAACAAGTACAACTTCCTCTGGATACACGAGTTCCCGCTCGTCGAGTGGGACGAGGACGAGAACCGCCACGTCGCGGTCCACCACCCGTTCACGTCGCCTAAGGATGAAGACCTGAAATTCCTGGACACGGACCCGGCAAGGGTCAGGGCGAAGGCATACGACCTCGCGCTGAACGGGACGGAGCTGGGCGGCGGCAGCATCAGGATACACAGGAGAGATATGCAGGAGAAGATGTTCAAGGCCCTCGGCATAAGCCCGCAAGAAGCAGAAGATAAGTTCGGCTTCCTCATGGGGGCGTTTACTTACGGCGCCCCGCCCCACGGGGGCATCGCATTCGGCCTTGACAGGATGGCGGCCATATTGACTAAGAACGAATCGATAAGGGAAGTCATCGCCTTCCCGAAGAACAAGGCGTGCCAGTCCCTGATGGAGGACAGCCCGGCCGAGGTGTCTGAACGGCAGCTAAAAGAGCTCAAGGTCAGGATAGACCTGCCGCCGAAAAAGAAGGACTGATCTGCTGGGGAAGAAATAAGGGGCCCGCCTCAAAAAACTCTTTTAATACCGCGCCCCAATAAACCTCCGTGGCCGACCTGTTGACCCAATACCTGGCTTCCCTCTGGATGCTGTTCGGGGGGTTATGGATATACCTGTTCATCGCATTCACGGCCGCGGCCGTGGTCGAAGAGTTCGTCTCGACGAAGCGGCTCCTCAGGTACTTCGGAAAGAACGACGTCCCGTCGCTGCTGCGCGCGACCTTCGCGGGGGCGATGGCCAGCACGTGCTCCTGCGGCGCGCTGATAATGGCAGCGTCGTTCAAGAAGAGGGGCGCGTCCACGGCGACTATGCTGACGTTCATACTCGCTGCGCCCTTCCTCGGCCTGCCCATGCTCTTTGTCTTCTTCAGCTTCCTTGGGGTGCCGAACACACTTCTGCTTATGGCGACCGGGCTGATCGTGGCCTTCTGCTCCGGGCTCACGCTTGCAAGGCTGGAGAACAAGGGGATTATAGAGCAAGGGACGCTAAAGCAAGCGAGGGGGGCCGCACACGAACACCGCGCGAGGGGCGGGAAAAACAGTGCGGAAGAAGGGTATCGTTCCAGCGAGCAACACTGCGCCAAATGCAAAGCGGATGCGCAGGCTATTTTGAGAAGAAGGCTCTTTTACAACGTGCCGGCGCACTTCTGGCACTCGGTCTTTGACATAGGGAAGTGGATAATCCTGGGCCTGTTCGTCGCGGCGTTCATAGCGACGTCCATACCCGAAGACACCATAACCCGATATCTCGGCAAAGAGAGCGGCATATCCTCCATCTTCATAGCCCTGCCCTTCGCCGCCGTTATAGAGACCTGTTCGGAAGGGTTCGCCATAGTCGGGGGGCAGCTGTACTCGATGGGCGCGGGCCTCGCGGCGGTCTTTGTCCTGCTGATGGTGGGCGTGGCCACAGATTTGACCGAACTGCTTGTCGTGTGGCGCAAGTTCGGCAGGCGCGCGGCTTTGGCATATCTTGGCGTGGGGACCGCCCTTACATTAGTGGCCGCCATGGTGCTCCTGCTACAGCCCTAACGCGGGGGGGCAGCACCTGTTTTTCCTGCAAGGCGGCATCTTTTTTATACCTGCCGGGAGGGTTTAAATACTTTCCTCCTTATACTCTCCATGGGGTTCCTGGGGGGTCTCTTGGGCAAGAAAGAGCCCGGTGTGAAGGTAGAGAAGATACAATTCTCCGAGCTGACGGGTTGGGAGGCCCAGCAAAGGCTCCTCCTAAGCGGCTCCCTCGACGAGAAGTCCAACGACGCGGCTAACAGGGCACTTGGCATAATAGGAGATGCCCGGTCCGGGCTTGACGCCCTGGGCAAGGCGCCCTTCAAGCGCGAGCTGCAGGAGCGCGCCGAGAGCATGATAACGAGCGCCCGCGACAATTACGTGGCCAAGGTCGGCAAGGCCCTGGAGGGGCTTTCCGAAGCCTCAGACGCGCTAAGGCTCAGCGAGGAATTGGGAAAAACGCTGGAGGAGATAAGCGCCGTGGACATGAAGTACGGCGAGCGGGCGAACTTCGGGTATCCGGACGAGCTGAACGCGCTGCGGCGATGTTTTAACCGGCTGGTCGACGCCTCCGGGGAGCTGAACGCGCTGCTGGGCGAGAAGAAGAAAAAACTCAAGGTCCTAAAAGAGATAGAGAATGCCTTGAATAGGCTAAACGAGATCAATGCGGAGCAGGACGAGCTTGCGAAGAGGCGGGTCGAGGCCGCAAGCGGGCTGAGGGGGGCCGAGAGGGCGCTGCAGGAGGATGTGCGCGGCGTCGACGAGATAGACAACAGCAAGAACATGGAGATGATAAGGTCCATGGAGTATGAGCTCACAGACCTGCGCGCGAAGCGCCAGGAGCTTGAGAACTTTGTCCTGAACGTGCTCGGCCCGCTGAAGAGGGCGTTTAAGAAGTACGCTAAGGCGATAGAAGACGGCAAAGCAACAGGCATGAACGTCGACAAGTACGCGGACGACCCGTCCGGGACATACCTTAGGGGGGACCAGGGGCTCCCGGACCTTTTGGCAAGCACGATTCGCGCAGTCCAGGCGGGCAGCCTCGAGCTGGACGAGGGCGAGGGGGAAAAAACTGTCAAGAAGATAAGGAACATCAGCTTCTCATACCTGGACAAGGCCCGCTCGGAGCACAACGTGCTGGTGTCAAGGATACGCAGCCTCGAGGTCAAGATAAACGAGCTGAGCGTCGAGAAGGAGAGGGAGAAGCTGCAAAGGGAGATAGACAGCCTGCACGAGAAGATAGCGGAGGCGTCAAAGAGCGTGGAGAGGGCGGAGGAGACTCTCGAGGAGAGGCGGCTCGAGGCCGTCGACCTGAGGAAATCGCTCGAGCTTAAGATATCGGATTACATAGGCGGTAAGTGCGAGCTGGTGTGAGCCGGGGATCACGGGGGCGAACATGGCCCTTGGCGACTCTCCGTTTCACCGCCGCCCGAGCTTCTTGACCATCCAGCACTCCATCTCGTCAAGCCCTTCCTTCAGCTGCGACGGGGTCTTCCTCCCGCAGTCGTTGAGCCATCCTGAGTCCTTCTTGTCGGAATACGCTTTCTCTATCTCCGGGTCGGCAATCTTCGCCCGCTTAAGGAATTCCCCCACGCCGCGATTTCTTATGACGCTGTCGCGCGGCTTGAACACGCCGGACCATATCGACCACACCTTCAAAACGGTGTCCGGGAACCGGCCCCCGCCCATGTCGATGGCGACGACGTCGCACTGCTTAATCATCTTGAAGACCTTTTCCACCGTGTCGAAAAGCCGCACGTCGCCCTTGATGAACTCGATGTTGGCGGGCATCTTGCCGGACTTGAAAGCATCGTCCGCCTGCTCGGACTTGTCGATGGCGATTACTCTCCCGGCCTTCAAGGCTATAGCTTTCGTCGTCACGCCCACGTGCGGCCCTATCTCTATCACCGTGTCTCCCGGCTTTATCAGCCTGCAAAGCGTCTCCTTGTAGGTGTCCCGCTCATATACGACGAGTATCATTGCTGTCTTGGGTCTTGTAGTGAGGTAGCTTGGGAGGTCTTGGGTCTTGTAGTGAGGTAGCTTGGGAGGTCTTGGGTCCGCGGTCTTCGGTCTGCGATATCCCGCATAAGCGCCAATGGCTTTTGATTTTATTCGCTGTGCAGTTAAATACCGCGTGGATTGCGCGCTGTGCAGTGCGGAGATAAAGACGGGCGTGATGGGCAAGCTTAGGGGCACTTATGTGAAGAAAGCCAAGAAGAGCTACCCGGTCTGCCGCGACTGCCAAAAGCAGGGCGAGGCCGCAATCAAGGAGAAGCTTGGAAAAAGGCTCTGACGAGCTGGGGAGGCTAAGGTCCAGGATAGACAAGATAGACGACTCCATGCTAAAGCTCATGGCCGAACGGAAGGGGGTCGCGATCGAGATAGCCCGCCTGAAGAGGCAGAGGGGCGTCAGCGACGACGATGCAAGGCTGAGGGAGGTCTTCTCGCGCGTGGAGAAGCGCGCCGCAGGGCTCGGCCTGGACCCAAAAAGGACGCGCGGGCTGTGGGAATCGCTCGTGGCCTATATGCAGGAGGAGCAAAAGAGGAATACTTAGCCTGCCGACGCATGTTTTATGATAACGGGCTTTTCCGGCGGGCAAATAAGGTTTTTATACTATTCCGCTCAAAATCTCCACCGGGTTTTGAGGGCGGGTCCGTGCTGAATCGGCGGGTCTGAACCAAACTTAAGGCATTCTAAATCTATTAAAAATCCATTAAAAATGAAATTGCTGCTTTTCTCGATTGCCGCGATGGCCGTCCTCGGGGGCTTGGCATTCGCCTCGTTTGCGCTCGCTTCGCCAAGCTGCACGCCGCCTGAGATGTACGACGAGTACGTGTCGTGCACCATAGACAAGCCTGTTGCGCCCATGGTCGGCGACGAGATAATGGTCAACTGCACAAAGAGCAACAAGGAGGCTGGGCGATGGGTCAGAAGGCCGATGACCAGCGCTACGGTCTATGTCACCGGCTACGACCCGTACGACTACGAGGTCGTCGAGTATTACCAGTCGAAGACCGGGAGGGATGGGACATTCGTTTTCAAGCCGAACGTCGCGGCATATTACGGCATACAGGTCGGGAAGTTCATAACCAACTTGAGCATAGAGGAGAATCCCGTGCTGGACTCGGGTACTTTTATCGACCCCGGCCCCACGGGGGGCGTTGTTGCGCCCGCCGAAGAGCCGCCAAAGGCAAAACCGCCCGCTGTGGAGAAACTCGAATGCGAGGCTCCGGTCCTGGAGTTCGCCATCGGCAAGAAGACGGATAACAAGAAGGCCGACGCTTCCGGGCTGATGACGGTCATCACAAAACTGCTGATATCGTAAGCTGCGCGTGTTTGTATATTGTTTACCGCTTACCTGCGGGGCCGGGAGGCGCGCCCGGCCGGGCATTAATCGTGCCGTGCCAGGGGCACTGCGCCGTCTTTTAATCCCGCCAGCCCAGAATATACCATGAAAGGCTCATACAAGCTGTTCCGCGCCTGGGGGATAGACATAAGGCTGCACTTGACATTCATATTCCTGCTGCCGTTCCTCGTCCTGTCGTTCGCCTCGGGCATAGGCGGCGGGGTGGAAGCATACATCTACTCGCTGGCCATCTACGTGATGCTCTTCTCCTCGGTGCTGGTCCACGAGCTGATGCACTCGTTCGCCGCGATAAGCGGCGGCTCGAGGGTCGGGCAGATAATCCTGACGCCGATAGGGGGGATAGCGAGCGTGGGGCCGATAAGCGACCCGAAGAAGGAATTCGTCGTGAGCGTTGCCGGGCCGCTGTCGAATTTTATCATAGGCGCGGCGGTGCTGCTTTCCCTTGCGGCGCTCTTTGGCGGCGAGAACGTCCTCACCGCCCTTGCCGGCGGCGCTTATGCCCCGTCAGCCTTCAACTTTCTCGTGCTCACCGGCTACCTTAACCTCATCCTCGGGGCGTTCAACCTGTTCCTGCCGATATTCCCAATGGACGGCGGGAGGGTGCTACGGGCGATGCTCAGCATGGTTATGGACCGGGTAAAGGCCACGCGCGTCGCTGTTTACATAAGCCAGTTCTTCGTGGTGCTGCTGATAATATTCGCCGTCAGCGGCGGGAACCTGGTGCTGGCGGCGATAGGCATCTTCATATGGTCCCTGGGGCTTGGCGAGCTGAAGCTGGCCGAGATGGGGGCCGCCGCAAAGGGCATCGACCTGCAAAGGCTCTCGCGCACCGGCTTTGCATGCGTCTCGCCCGCCGTCGGCGCGAAGGACGCCCTGCAGATAAGGACTGGGCAGAACGCTTATCCCGTGCTTGACGAAGCCGGAAGGCCTCTCGGCATAGTGCGCCGCGAGGCGCTCGAGGGCAAAGACGGCAAAGTAGGGGAGCTCATGGAAACTACCGTGCCGTCGATAACCGTGGGCGAAGACAGGGAAGACGTCGTCGGCAAGGTCTTCGGGGCGGGCCTCGCGTTCGTCGTGGACAAGGACGGGAGGCTGCGGGGGATAATAACGAGCGGCGACCTGCAGGCTGCGGTGGAAAAGGGCTCAAAGAAGAAGTAAAGCTGCCTCAAAAGCGGCCAATGGCCAAGTCAATAGACCGTCTTCGGGTCAAACAGCTTCTTCCCGGTTATCTTCCCGTTTAGGTCCCTGAAGAAGCAGGTTTCATAGCCCTCGTGGCACGCGGCGCCCTTCGGCTCGACAAGGTAGAGCAGCGCGTCGCCGTCGCAGTCCACGCACGCGTTCTTTACCTTCATGATGTTGCCCGAAACCTCGCCCTTCTTCCACAGCCTATTCTTGGATGTTGAGTAGAACCACAGCTCGCCGGTCTCGCGCGTTTTCTCAAACGCGCCCTTGTCCTGGAAAGCCACCATTAGGACCTTTTTTGTCCCCGCGTCCTGGGCTACGGCTATCACAAGCGGCTTGCCGCCGATCTTCCGCTTCTTAAGGCCTTTCCAGTCCATATCGGTCTTCAGTCTTGGGTCTGAAGTCTGGCGCTTATTATCTATCCTGCGCTCCATCAGCAGCGCGGGCTCGCCGCCGCACGTGACCGTGCCGGCTTCCTTAAACCCCTCGCGGATAAAAAAATACTGCGCCGCAGTATTTGACGCTTTTGCTTTAATAATCAGCGCCTTGGCACCCGCATGCGATGCGAGCGCGGCTGCGGCATCAACCAGCTTGGAGCCAACGCCTCTTCGCCTGAACGGCCCAGCCACGCAGATGGGCCCTATCTCCGCCGCGGGCAACCGGGAGCAATCAACACCGCAAAAGCCGGCCAGTTTAGTCCGCCCCGCCCCGCCGGACGCCACAAGGAGGCGCATCCCGGGCCGTTTGGAGAGCTCGGTTATGAAATCGGGCGTGACTGCCGCGTACTGAAACGCGCCCGAACTGGCGTTGCTGAGATTGGCAAACGCCTTTGCATCACCCGGTTGGAACTCGCGGATTATCATATTGATGCGCAATCCCGCGGGCAGGCCGCGGACCGAATACTGCGGACCGAATACTGCGGACCGAAGACTGCGGACCGAATACTGCGGACCGAAGACCGCAGACTGAAGACCTTAAAACCTCATCGGCACCCCGTTGTTAGAGAGGTATTCCTTCACGCCCCTTATCGAGTATTCCCCGAAATGGAAAATGGATGCGGCTAGGGCGGCGTCGGCCTTTCCCTTCTTGAATGCGTCAAGCAAGTGCTCGGGCCTCCCGGCCCCGCCAGAGGCGATGACCGGGATGGAAACCGATTCGGATATCGCCCTTGTAAGCTCAAGGTCATATCCAGTTTTTACACCGTCGGCGTCCATCGAGGTGAGCAGTATCTCGCCCGCCCCCAACTGCTCAGCCTTCTTTGCCCAGCCGACGGCATCCATGCCCGTGTCTTTCCTGCCGCCGTAGGTCCAGACGTTCCATGAGGGCGCCTTTTGGGGGCCCTTGCATGCGCCCGCCCGCTTGGCGTCTATCGCAACAACCATGCACTGCTCGCCGTATATCTTCGAGCCGTCTTTTATCAGCTTCGGGTTCTCGACGGCAGCCGTGTTTATCGAGACCTTGTCAGCCCCGGACTTGAGCGCCCGGTTGATATCATCGGTAGTCCTGACCCCGCCCCCGAGGGTGACCGGGATGAAGACCTTCTCCGTAGTCCGTTCAAGGACGTCCCACATCGTGCCCCTGCGGTGCGCGGAGGCTGTTATGTCCAAAAACACTATCTCGTCCGCGCCCTCCTTGTAATAGAACTCGGCGCGCTCCACCGGGTCGCCGGCGTAGCGTATCTGCTTGAACTTGACTCCCTTGACCACCCGCCCTAGGGGGGCGGACAAGTCGCAGTCAAGGCATGGGATTATACGCTTTGTTAGCATCGTGTTATCGTATTAGGGGCGGATTATGGAGATCCTGGATATCCGGCCAAACATTCGGATATTTAATAGGGCGTCCGTCTAAAATAAAACCGGGATGGACAAGAAGAAGGTTCTGGGCGCGCTGGCCGACGCGAATGTCGTGAAATTCGGCGAGTTCACGCTGGTCAGCGGCGAGAAGAGCCCGATATATGTGGACCTGCGGATGCTGCCCTCTTACCCGGCGTCCTTTGACACGGTAACGACCGCCCTGGCCGACCTCGTGAAGAAGACGGGCGCGGGCGTTATTGCAGGCGTTGAAACCGCGGGCATACCCCTTGCGGCCGCTGTCGCCTTAAAGCTAAAGAAGCCCATGCTCTACGTCAGGAAGAAACCCAAGGAGTACGGTACGAGGTCGCGGATAGAGGGCGTCCTCAGGAGCGGGGACACGACCGTCCTGATAGACGATTTGATGACCAAGGGGACGAGCAAGCTCGATTTCATCGAGCCGCTGAGGCAGGCGGGCGCAAAGGCGGACGACATCGCGATAATACTCGACAGGGAGCAGGGCGGGGACCAGGCGCTCGCCGGGATAGGAGTGAAGCTGCACAAGCTCGTGACGTTAAAAGACCTCCTCGCGCACATGCACGAGAAGGAGCTCATAGACGACAACCAGTACAGGAGAATATTGGAGTACCTGAAGAAGTGAGGCAGATAGGGACATACTGGCGATGAGCTTTTGAGAATAATGGATAGGACTTATTTAATCTCGGTTTTCATAATCCTGGCTGTATGGGTCGCGTCGGCTAACGGCGCTTGCCCGGGCAGAACAGAGGCGACAATGGGTGTCGACGCCTATCTTGATCCACCCACGGAGTGCATACGAGTGGAGGTTAGCCCCGGTTGTGGACCAAACAGTCCCCACCAGTTAGTCATTGAGAATACGAATTGTCTTAAACCCATTGTCTATGTGGGGCAAGGAATCACAAAGGAATTGAACAGCAGGGACACCAAAACAGAAAGATACGTAAATGAGGGTTCGTCTATGACGGACGGCAACATCCCACAAGGTATCGGAGTAGAATGGACTCGGGAGATTTATTTCAAGGACAATCCAAACGAGAAAATAACCATCCACGGGGTCAATTACCCCCGAGACTTATATGATGAACTGGTGGAGCTGCGACATCAGTTTTGTGTGAATGAGGAAGACCCAAAATCGATGGAGTATATGTACTGCCTAAGGCGAAGTCTTTCGGAATTCAACGATGGGACATTTAATACAGTTAAAGAAGGGGAGGGCGAATTCGTCCTTTGGTTAATCGGCGGTTCAACGCTTGTTCTAATCATAGGGGCGTTATTTGTCCTCAGAAAGAAGTAAGACATCCGCACTTTTATCTAACTATCCCAAAATATACCGAAATGGCCAAAGTCTATGTCATCGGCGGGTCCGGCTACACCGGCGAGGAGCTCTTGAGGATACTGGCGAACCACCCGAAGGTGGATGAGATATCTGTCAGCTCCCGCCAGCACGTGGGAAAGAGGGTAGCTGAGCTGCACCCCGGGCTGGAAATCGACATCAAGTTCGAGGACTTCAGCGCCAAGAATGCGAACGACTCAGACTTCGTCTTCACCTGCACGCCGCACACAAAAGCGATGGAGTACGCAGTCCAGCTCGACACGCGGATAATCGACCTCTCAGCCGACTTCAGGCTCAAGAACATCGACACCTACGAGCGGGTCTACCAGGTGAGGCATAGCGCTCCGGAGCTGGCTCCCCAAGCGGTCTACGGCCTGCCGGAGATACACAGGAAGGAGATAAAGAGGACAAGAATACTTGCAAACCCCGGTTGCCTCGCAAGCGGGGCGATACTGGCTCTTTGGCCGCTTGCCCGAAACTTCAAGGTCAAGAGGGTGATAATAGACTCCAAGACCGGGATAAGCGGCGCCGGGAAGGAGCCGACCGAAGGCAGCCACTTCTGCTGGGTGAACGAGAATGTGACGCCCTACAAGGTCGCAAGCCACAGGCACGTGCCGGAGATAGAGCAAGAGCTCGGGATGAAGGTGTTCTTCACACCGCACGTCGTCCCGATGACAAGGGGCATAGAAACCACTGTGCACGCCTTCGTCGAGGGGGACATGGAGAAGCTAAGGGACGTCTACAAGAAGGCCTACAAGGGCGAACCGTTCACAAAAGTAGTCGACCGGATACCCTCCGTGCAGGCGGTGAGGGGCTCGAACTACTGCCACGTCGGCGGGTTCACCGAGGACGGGGAGAGGACTGTCATCTTCTCTGCGATAGACAACCTCGTCAAGGGCGCCTCGGGGGCAGCCGTGCAGAACATGAATATCATGGCGGGCTTCAACGAGGCCGCGGGGCTTGAGCAGCTCGGGATATGCCCGTGAGGGCTGTTTTTGAGCCTGTCACTTCTTTAATTTCTCTCTTTCCCAGCTAGTTCTAAAGCCGTAATAGACGTATCAGAATGAACCGCGAGACGCAGGAGGACGCGCCGGGCGTGAAGAAGAGGCTCGAGCGCGTGGGGGTGACGAATTTGAGGACCCTAGTCATGACGGGCTTTGGCGGGCACATGTACAAGTTTGTCCCAACATTCGACATCTTCATAGACCTGGCGGAGGACAAAAGGGGCATACATATGTCCCGGCTGGTGGAATCCATCAGCGAGGCCGTCAACTCCGAGGCGGCATACAAGCACGAGACGTTCGAGAACCTGGAGCGGGACATAATAGAGGAGCTTTGGGGCAAGCACGGGTTTGAGCGGGCCGAAGTCGGGCTGAGGACGGCTCTTGTCGTCGAGAAAAAGACGCCTGCGTCAAAGAAGTCCAGCATGGAGACGCACGACGTGGCTGTCAAGGTCGTCTGCGAAAACAAAAAGTACACGAAGGCCCTCACCGTCTGGGTAATCGGCAACACGGCATGCCCGCACTCGAAGGAGAACACCGGGAAGCCCCACATACAGCGGGCCGTGGCGGAGCTGGAAATCGAGTGCGGCTTCGACAAGGTGATCGACCTGAAGGAGATGATAGAGTGCGCCGAAGGGGCGTTCTCCTGCCCGGTTTATACCCTAGTCAAGACAGAGGACGAGAACGAGATGGTCAAGAGTATATACGACAACCCTAAGTTCGTGGAGGACGTGACGCGAGGGATATTGGACTCTGCGAAGAAGCGCTTTAAGGATTGCAGGATAAGGGCCAAGACCGTTTCCCAGGAGAGCATCCATCGGCACGATGTGGTGGCTGAGGGAAGGGCTTAGGGGGTCTGCGGTCTTGTATGGGCGATGCTGAGCAAGTTTTGTATGAGCAAAGCTGAGCAAGTTTTGTCTAAGGGGGGCTAAGCCCGTCTTGCGTGGGGAGGCGGCACATAGTGCTCGCCGGCCAAGAGCCTCAACCAGTCCTCCTGATAGCGCGAAAGCTCCTTTGGCTTTCCGTTCGGCTTGAACGTGCGGGTCCACTTGCCCCCGACGCCCGAGTTATTTACGGGGGCATAGCCTTGTTTCATGAAGAACGTCCTGGAGCCAACATCCCTAGGATAAGGGTTGTGAATCACCGCCTCCTTCGTGCGATTGGCGTGCTCTTGCACTACCTCGTGGAAGAGCTGAAGCATCTCCTTACCGAGGCCTTTGCCGGTTGGCCGGGACTCGATCGACCCTACCCCTACTGTAAAGCCGCTTTTAGCCCTCTCGATGACAGGAAGGGTATAGCTCACCGTGCCTTCGCCACGTTCCCCGGTAATGCGGACTTGGTGCGACTGACCGTAGTGCGGATCTTTGACAAGCGTCTTCGTAGGCCTAGAAAGCCTTAGTTTGGGTTGCATGGTTTTCAGACGTTATAGGGTGTTCTAAGAAATCAAAGAAGAAAAGCTGCCGCCTCACTTCTTCCGCAACCTCAGCATATATAAAAACAGCCCCGTCATCACAACTGCGACCATTAGGTAGGCCATCCAAGCCGGCGGGGCAGAGACCGTAGATGAGCCCTCACCCGGGGCTGTGGGCACAAGGTCGTTCCAGAGTATCTGCGCGACGGGGGCGCTGCACCTGTAGGTGATGCACTGCCCGTTCTCGTAGCCGCGGCCGGATTTGACATAGCCGGTCCATCCGCCGTTCCTGGCGACCGCAAGGTAATCTTGGCAGTCCGCCGGGCGGGCCGCGTTCGCATCCGCAGCCTCCTGCAGGAAAGCCCGGTAGCTCTCATCGTCCTGGCGCTCAACTGAATACCCGTTTATCACAAACTCCTTGATTATCGCGATGTCCTCACCCGTAAGCCCGCACGCACCGCTGTTATCCCCTAAAAGTTCCAACACCGCCGTCGCGTTGCGGTACTTCTCGTCAAACCCTATGCTGCAGCCGTCCCCGCCGGACACGCTGGGATAAAACACGCACGCAGAGGCGATGCCGGCGAGCGCTATGAGCGCCAGCGCCGTGACAATCATGAGTTCTTTGGCCACGTCAGCTTTAACGCTGGCGCTATTAAAATAGGCTTCCGCTTGTTTCGAACCCTATTTATATAGCCCGCGTTGTAGTTCAAGACGTAAGAAAATGGATCCAAGACTATTCGCATTGGCAGTCGTCGCGATGGCCTCCGTGGCCTGCGCGGCGGCGTATGTCGATTTAGAAGTGGACGGCGTGACAATCTACCCTCAGTCGGTCGGGCTTGTCACCGAAACAGGCAATGAAGGCGCGGGCGCGGAGTTCATGGGGCAGATAAACAGCAACGCCTACACAGACTCTGTGCGCGTCTCGGGGGCGCAGGAGTTCGCGGTGAAGCGCGAGCAGTCCTACCGCCCGTGGTACAACGCATATGTCAGCCCGGCGAAACAGCTCCTGGACCAGCTGGTCGGCAAGAACGTCAAGGTGGCTAACGACGCGGGCGAGAAGAGCGGCACGCTCAAGTGGGTCACCGAGTCGTGGCTCGGCATAACGGGCGCCGGCGGCTTCATCGCGATGCCGGTGGGCACCATCCAGTCCGTCGAGGGCCCGGGCTCGCTGTCCGCGCCGAACGAGACGCAGGAGAGCAAGGACCAGGTCAACGTCACCTGGCTCAGCTCAGGCGGGAAGCAAGTGAAAGTGACTTACTTGAGCAGCGGCCTTTCCTGGACGCCGACTTACTTCCTTGACGCCGCTGACGCCTCGTCAAGGATAGAGTTCTGGGCCAGCGTCGAGAACAGCCTTGAGGACATCAACGCGAGCGTCAAGCTCATAGCAGGCAACGTGAACATCGTGAGCAGCAGCTACAACTCCCGGTATAAATACGCCGACTATGACATGGCGATGGAGGCCGCGCCCGCCCCAAGCGGCGGCTACATGGGCTCCGCGCCGGAAGTCTCCAGCCTTGGAGAATACGAGGTCTACGATCTCGGCAAGAGGGCTATAACGAAGAACGAAGCCCGCCTGCTTTCGGTGTTCCAAGGCAACGTAAAGCCCGAGAAGGAATACCTCTGGCAAACCAGCTACGGCGACTCGGTCCAACGGGTCTACAAGATAGAGAACTCCGGTAAGACCTGGCCGCAGGGCAAGGTAAAGGTCTTTGAGGGCGGCATAATGGTGGGCGAGGATTACATGGACTGGACGCCCAAGGGCGAGAAGGCCGAGATCACCATAGGCAAGGCTCCGGACATAGACGTGTCCAAGGACACGACAACTGAGGAGACCGGGGCCATATTGCGGGACACGAGGTCGCACACGACAACGCTCAAGCTGGAGAATCGCAAGGCTGAGCCCGTCACCGTGCACATCGTTGACTACTACCCGTATGTGATCGAAGGCACCTTCCAGGCGAGCGACAAATGGGTCATGAAGCCCGGGAACATAATGGAGCTGAACGTGACCATTTCGGCGAACGGCGAGAAGGAGCTGACCTACAAATACAGGACGTAGGGCTGAAATCAATCGGCCTTAATGCCTTTCGGCCGCCCTTTTGGTCGGCCTCTTTGCCTCTTTTTGGTTTTTAGAACCTGCTTTTTACACTACACGCTTCCTCGCAGCGATTTTCCTTGCCAGCACCGGTTTCTTTGGGCCATATGCAGTTACTGCCTTGCGCGAAATTGATTGGCGCCGCTCGGGCCCTCTAACAGGCAGGTATATCGAAAGCCGCGGCCCAATCTTCGAGTTACCCGCCTCGAACCTGCCGCCCATGGCCTCCGTTAGCAGCCGCGTCGACATCTTGCCGTATCCCCGTAGCGGGTCATGCCATGCGCGCGTGAAGCGCTCGTGGCCTATCTTTTTTATCTCTTCCGGCTTGAGCGGCGGGCCCTCGTTTGTTACATGCACCCCGACCTCCTTGCCCCGATTCCCCATAGTGACATAGATGGGCCGCCCGGGGCGATGGTTGTAAGCGTCCGTGACAAGGTTGTACAGCGCCCTGCGCAGAGTGAATCTCTCAAATGGCACCCTGCCAACATCCCTGCTCTTAAGGACGAGTTCGACCGGGTGGCCGTCCCGGTCCGCGTACTTTTCCCTTGCGAAGTCAGTAAGAAAACTGTGCAGGTTATTGGGCGAGTTCGATATTTTCAGCTTCTCTCCAAAAGACCGGATTGAGAAGTCCTTTCTCCAAACCGTTAGAGAACCTATCGCGTTATCGAGGGCTTCCCGGCGATAATCGTTCAGAGAAGTGCCGTGCTTCTCGCGGTAGGCCTTAAGCTTCTCTGTGAATTTGTACAGCTGCTCATGCGCGGCCTGCAGTTCAGCCTTGTAAGCCTTGAAACGCCGGGCTTCGTTAGGCGGCGGCGCCTCAGACTTGCGGTATTTCACGTATTTCAAGTGCACACCGCGCACCCTTTTAACTATATCGTCGAGCTCGTTGTCGAACTTCAGAAAGGTCGGGGCATCCAGCTCAAAACCAAATGCGGCTCCCAACGCCCCTCTCGGCCCCATAAAGCTTGCGAGCGAGTCATGGGCAAAGCTGCTGAGCGCTTCACGCTTTATCTCCCAGGGGATTTGTCCGGGCATGATAAGCTTTCGGCGGCAGTGATAAAAAGGGTTTACACTACCTTTTGATGCGGGGGTTACACTACATTTATATCCGTTCCGACGTTATCTCTCTTAACTGAAGATGAAGTTTTCCATACTCGCCGAGTATTTTGACAAGCTCGAGGCCACAAGGTCAAGGCTGGAGATGACCGACCTGCTGGTCAAACTGTTCAAAAAGACGCCCAAAGATGACATAGACAGCGTCGCCTACCTGTGCCTCGGGCACTTCGCGCCGGAGTATGAAGAGATCGTCCTCGGCATCGGCGACCGCATGATGATGCAGGCGATAGCCATGGCCGCGCACCGCCTGCCAAAAGACGTCGAGGCGAAGTTTAAGAAAGTGGGGGACCTGGGCCTTGCGGCAGAGGAGATGATAGGGTTTGGGAAGGGCGTCTCGCTTGCGGCATTCAGCGGCCAGGAGCGTGGGGAGGTCACAGTAAAGGAGCTTGTAAACAGCCTGAGGAAGATATCCGGGATGTCGGGGGAGAAATCACAGGACATCAAGGTCAAGACGCTTGCAGGCCTGCTTGGCAAGGCAAAGCCCGCAGAGGCGAAGTACATAGTCAGGATATCACTGGGCACTATGAGGCTCGGTACCGGGGCGATGACCCTCCTTGACGCGCTGGCGACGCTATATGCGGACGAGAAGAAGAACCGGCCCGTGGTCGAAACCGCATACAATATATCAAGCGACATCGGGCTGATCGCGAGGGAATTGGCTTCCTCAGGCCTCATGGGCATGGAACGGATAAAGCCCAAAGTCGGGGTCCCGATAAAGATGATGGCCGCCCAGAGGGTGCAGAAACTGGAGGAGATCCCCGAGAAGATGGAGAAGTTCGCCACGGAAGAGAAATACGACGGCGAGAGGATGCAGATACACAAGGACGGGGCCGACATAAAGATATTCTCAAGGCGCCTGGACGACATAACGGACCAGTACCCGGACGTTATAAGGGCGCTAAAGACCGGCGTGAAGGCCAAAACCGCGATAATGGAGGCCGAAGCCGTGCCCGTCAAGGGCGATAAGCTGCTGAACTTCCAAACCCTCATGCAAAGGAAGAGGAAGTATGAAATCGAGGAATACGCAAAGAAGATACCTGTCAGGCTCTTCCTATTCGACCTCTTGTTCCTCGACGGCGAGAACTGGATGGGAAAACCCTATGGCGAGCGGAGGGGGAAGCTTGAGAAGATAGTGGCGGCGTCAAAGGACCTGACCTTCTCCCACAGGATAATAACAAGCGACCTGAAAGAGGTGCAAA
>JBFYKJ010000028.1:0-4826 GCA_041306005.1 Candidatus Altarchaeota archaeon
AGCCGGAAGACGAGTTGACCAGGGTCTTAACGCGAGTGGACGATGCGCTTTACTAAGCGGGCATCGCCAGCAATGAGCCGGACACCAGCGCCCTCACGGACAGGCGTTTAGGCCGAAGTGGCCATGTATCTTACAGGTATGGCGCGGGGATAAACCCGACTGTGCCAAAGGACCTCGACGGATCATTCAACGCAACGGAGTCTCCGAAGAGGCTCGCGGTCCCGGAATTCGAGGTAGTCACCCATGACATCGCAAAGGACGGGCAGTACCACACCGACCATCGCATACCCGGCCTTTACGCCACCCTCGAGCGGTTTGGGGACGATGAGATAGCGGCGGCTGCAAAGCGCCAGGGGGTCCGCGTGGAGACCCTAAGCGGGATGATGGGCAGGGTGGAGGCGCAGCTTAACAACATGCGCGCCTGCGCGCCGAATGACCGGCTGGAACCTATTCGCGGCCTAAGGAGGCGGTTCCTCCGCGCCCGCGGGGCGCTTGCGTCGGCAGGCATAATACCAGCCAGCAACGAGGACCTTGCAAAGGCGCACGCTGCGAAGAAGTTTGACGAGATGTACGCAGACCTGGAGTTTCGAAGTTTTTTCGACCTTTTGGCGGCCGATGCGGAACGGGAAGCTGCAGGCGGCGCCGCCGTTTCGGACAAGGGGGCGGCAAACCGCTTGAAGGGGCAGATAGCCTCGCTTTTCGAGGACCCTCTCCTTGAAGGCGAAAAGGTGCACAAGGCAAAGCTGGAACGGCTCGAAGACATCGATGGCGCGCGCGACCGCGTATGGCAGATAGTCCGCGAGACCCGGCTCAGGAAGGTGCGTGACGCAGGCCGTGTAACTTCGCGAAACATTATGCGGTAGGCGGCACCTGCCGGCTGAAGCTAAAAACGCATTCTACATGCCCCAGCCCAGAAAGCTTTTTATAGCGTATAACATAATATATCACAAAGTTATACTAATCGTTATACAGGACTCAGGACTGGAGACTCAAGACCGAAATGACCCACATCGTCACCCGCGCGAGAAAGGCAGGCGGCTCGCTCATACTAACAATACCCAGGGACGTCAGGAAGTCCATGGGCATCAAAGAGGACCAGCTAGTGGAGATAGACCTGAGATCATCGAAGGTCGATTTCTTCGGAGCCATCCCCAAGGTCAACTCGTACAGGCAAAATGCCGACTAGGTATGTGCTAGACGCACATGCCTGGGTAGAATACCTTAGAGGTAGCCCGCCCGGGCAGAAAGTAAGACAGCTGGTGGACACTGGAAGCGTGTACACCGGTTCGGCCACGCTGGCCGACGTCGTAGCGCATGTAGCCATTGCCGGCGGCGACGCCGGCCTTGCGGCCCGCGCGATACAGACGCTCTCTGAGATTGTCGATTTGGACAGCGAGCTTGCGCTGAAGGCCGCCGAGAGGTACGCCCGGATGAAGAAAGCGGGCCAGAAGGTAAGCATGAGCCAAGCCATCCTGCAGGAGACCGCAAAGAAGGTCGGTGCGGAGATTATTTCGGGCGATAGGGGTCTCTCGAGCGGAAGGGCGAATGTTGTTTAGCCGCCTCAGGCAAATCCAGGTCGGCCAACCCGGCAAAATCTTATTTTTGAGGCAGAATAAGCAATATAGCGCTGCTATGCTTTGCCGAGATCAACTCCCTCACGCCGTCTAAGCGTGAATCGGTCGCTATCTCAGCGCTCGTAAGCATAAGCAACATCTCATGCCGAGATGGCGGAATCTGGCTAACGCGCTAGACTTGAGATCTAGTGTCCGAAAGGACGTTTGGGTTCAAATCCCAATCTCGGCGCCTCATTTTTATAACCCTTCCCCTTACTCTATCATGGCCCCCACCCCCTCTGCGGACCGCAAGCCTTTGGCCGACAAGAAGCTGTTGATGATAGTTGCAGCAGTGGCGATCCTAGCCGTAACAGCGGCAATCCTGATCATGCAAGGGTCGAACGCTCCAGTTGACCCGTGCGGCGATGGGATGTGTATGGCACCGGACGAGTCCTGTTCGACGTGCCCTTTCGATTGCTGCGTCTCTGACCGCTGCGGCGACGGGATGTGCTTGACGGCTTCCGAGTCCTGCTTCTCATGCCCTCTCGACTGCGGGGCGTGCCCGCCCGGGTGCGGCGACGATGTCTGCAATGCCCACGAGTCGTGCTTATCATGCCCTGCTGACTGCGGCAACTGCCCATATGGCCCGCCAGGCTGCGGCGATTATGTATGCAATGGGACTGAAGACTGCTCTTCCTGCCCCGCCGACTGCGGCGACTGCCCGCAGATAAACGACCTCGAGGTCCACGAGTGGGGTGTCATGGCAGGCTGCGCGCACAATGCCAGCTACTTCGCGACTAGCAGGCCCGAGATATCTATGATGGTCAAGCAGCCCGTGGTTTATGTCCACTCCGAGGGCATCGACAAGTTCCAGGCATCATTCGTTTTCGCGCAGGGCGGCCGCCCTACGGACACTTACCCCGAAGCAATGGTTTCGGAGGGTGTCGTTTCGTGGCGCGGTGTCAAGATAGTCGACGACTGTTCGGCGCCGCTTACGCGGGGCGCGTCCAAGGCATTCGTCCCGCTGGAGCAGCTGATCCCGACGCTGAGCGACGTCGATTCTGACTGCCTGAGCTATGGCGGGGCGAAGACGCGGTTCTTGTTCTATGAGGGCGAGATACCATTTGTCAACAAGGTGGATGTTGCCCTGGGCCAGACGAAGCCCGCGAACCGCGTGACTGTCAAGAACAACGGGGATACTCCCGTCTATAACGTTATCTACTCAACCCACACGGGCGATTTCATCAACGGCCGCTACACAAATGTCCTTATTGGGGACCTGCAGCCGGGCGAGGGGAAGACTGCCAATTTTGAGGAGCTGTCCACTGCGGGCCTGCTGAAGAACGATTTGGTTTCTATCGGCTTCACCGAGAGCGAGGCGGCGGCTTTTGAGAAGATATGGGCCGGCCCGTTCTTCCAGAAGACGAACACCTACTACCAGAACCTGATTTACCGCCTCCCGCAGTCCGAATACAACAGGATGATACCCGCAAGCTTTGTCCCGCAGCCGAAGAAGACTGTCAGGGCGATGTATGTCCAGGTGGACCTTGGGGAGCCGCAGTACGCCCCGGTTTGAGCTGCGCGAGCGGTTTCAGCTGGAATGGGGCGGGTGCGACTACTTGCCAGCGCCCGCTTTTTTCCCCTGCGTCGCATCCGCCACGGGCCTCGGGTACTTCCGCTCCCACACTACCGGGCTCATGACCTTCATGCCGTACGTCTCAAAGAAGGGGCCGTCCTCATCCATACGCTTCCATCCCCACTGAGGCTTTACCCCCACCGAGGTGTAGTCGGTCTCAATGCGGTTAATCTTCGCCTTATTGGCGACCTTGTGTATCTCCCGGGTAAGCTCCCAGAGCGCAGTTATCCCGTGTATCCCATGCTGCCGCTGTCCGGATTCGCCCTTGGGGTCAAAGATATTGTACCAGTGCCAAAGGTTGCTCAGGTTTGTCAAATGCATGGTCTTCCCCTCACGCACCCAGTCGAGCCTTAGCATGGGCGCTTCCCTCATGCGACCTCTTTGGGTTATGGATTTCAGGAGGTACTTGTGGCGGGCGGCGCCCCTGAGCACGGTCAGGTCGCCCTTGCTATTCGGGCCTATATAGATGCTGCCGTAGTTGTTAGTTATCTTCGGCGGGGTCGCCTTTTTAGGCATAATCTATTTCCCGGGCTGGCGGGAAAAACAGCCAAAGCTAGAAGTATAATATGTTCAAGCCCGCAGGCTTAAACCTTTATCGCTCCGACAGGGCACGCGTTCGCCGCTTCCTTTGCGCAGGCTGCGCTGGCGTCCTTCACGTGGCTCTTGCCGTCGCCGCCCATCTCAAATCCGTCGGGGCATATCGCGGCGCACGCGCCGCAACCTATGCATGCGTCCTTGTCAACTGTCACTTTGGTCATTTTTGGTTTAGCTTTTAGCTTGATTATTTTCTTTTTGGCCATATTAAAGTTTGAGGAAGATTATATGCCCGCCCTATTAAAGTTTGATTTGTTCGGTCGCCAATCCCTAAACCTTTTTATACCCCTTGTTTCTAATTAAGCCGCTTTGTTCTGCGTTGAATCGAAGCATTCACGGCTTAGGTTCATCTATGCCTGTTTAGGCATGGCCCGGCAAGCCCTTTCAAGGCGGCCCGTGGAACCGCAGTCCGGCAATCACTTTTAACAGCAACCTCAAACAGCTTTCAAAGCGACGTTAGCAGCATAACTTTCAATGGCCAAGTACCACAAACCCCGCGCAGGCTCGAAGGGGTATTCACCGAGGAGAAGGGCGAAGAAGCAGACGCCCAGCATCGGCAACTATCCGGCTAGGGTCAAAACCGGGAAGGCCGCGCCGCTCGGGTTCATATGCTTTAAAGCGGGCATGACCCACATCATAGCAAAAGACCTGAAAAAGAACAGCCCCACATTCAACATGGATGTCCGCATCCCAGTGACCGTTCTCGACTGCCCCCCAGTGACCGTTTTTGGAATCCGCGCTTACACCGAGGGTTACCTCGGCCCGGAAGCCCTGACAGATATCTCGGCAGACAAGCTTGACAAGGACCTCGCGCGCGCGATGCCGGTGCCAAAGGAGGGCAAGGGCGCGGGCAAGGGGCCCAGCAAGACTAAGAAGATAGAGGACAACCTGGGGGAGATAACCAAGTTAACGCTTTTAGTCCACACCCAGCCGAGGAAGTCAGGCATGAGGAAGAAGAAGCCGGAAGTCATCGAGGTCGGCATCGGCGGCGACACGAAGGCCCAGTGGGCATACGCCAAGGGCATGCTCGGCAAGGAGCTGGT
>JBFYKJ010000029.1:0-5029 GCA_041306005.1 Candidatus Altarchaeota archaeon
TGGACCGCCTCGGCCTCGGCTACGACGAGTTAAAAAAAATAAAGCCTGACATCATAATGCTATCCGCATCGCGCCACGGAGCCATCGGGCCGGCGAAAGCATACTCGGCTTACGCTGTGACCTTCGGACCGATCGGTGGTGTGTCGCACCTCACCGGCTACGAGGGGGGCAATCCCGCCGTCACCCGCAGCAGCGCCGACCTTCGGCCGGGCACCGCCGCCGCCTTCGCCATTCTCGCCGCGCTGAACTACCGCGAGACCAGCGGCGAGGGCCAGTTCATAGACTTCTCGGCGCGCGAGGCCATAAGCTGCGAGATCGGCGAGGCCATCATGGACTACACGATGAACGGACGCGTGCGCACGCGGCACAGCAACCGCGACGATATACTGGCCCCCAACAACTGCTACCGCTGCAAAGGCGACGATAAATGGATAAGCATTGCGATATCGAACGACGATGAGTGGAAGGCGCTGGTCGCAGCGATGGGCAACCCGGAGTGGGCCAGTGACGCTATATTCGCCGACCAGTTCCGCCGCTGGCACAACCAGGACGAGATCGATAAGCACATCGCCGAGTGGGCGCTGAACTACAGCGACTATGAGCTTATGGCGATGATACAAAAGGCAGGCATTGCTGCCGTTCCCGCCTTCGACAGCAAGGAGCTCTTCACCGACCCACACTGCAAGGAAAGAAACGTATTCGTACCCACGGAGCATGCGACTGAAGGATGTCTCTACGCCGTGGCCCCGCCCTGGAAGTTCTCGGAGACACCCCCCCAGGTAACCCGCGCCGCCCCGGAACTGGGTCAGGACAACGACCACGTCCTCCGCGAACTGCTCGGCCTGTCGCAGAAAGAGATCGCCAAGCTCACCGCAGATTGTGTTTTGTATTAATCGCCGTCATTGCGAGCGAAGCGATATCCTTTTACACTATGCCATATTAACGATGAGATTGCCGCGTCGTTATACTCCTCGCAATGACACATTGCCGAAATCAGCGGGAATTGTTGAGTTCGCCCCACCTTACCTTATATGACTTGGCAGTAGAAGAGTCTTCGATGCGCCTTCCGCCGGGAGCGGTAACGAAGCGTATATACGGGCCAGAACTAGCGGCAGACGGCCTGGATGGTGGTATAGGGGCAACTTTAGGAATAGCATCGGGGTTCCCGCCGGGGGCGGTAACGAAGCGTACATGCGGATCAGAAATAACACCAGCCGGCCTGGATTGAGAAATATGAATAACCTTAGGCATAGATGCAGGCATGTCAACAGGTGTAATAGTCTTGCCGCATATGATGCAAGTCTCTGCTCCTTGGACGAGAAGCCCTTTACATTTGACGCAGTGCTTTATCATAGCAATCCCTCTTAACAGTCTTCATACTATATAATTCTGTTTGCTCCCTCTGTCTTTTTGAGCCTAATTGATTATTTTAATTTATAATACTTTATTTTATATGATTATAAGCTATTTTAGCTGATTTGTCAACCCCTTTGATCTTTTTAAAAAAGTAGGGCCGCAAAGGAATAAAAAGGAAGTCCAGAGGGCGATCCCTCTGGCGGGGGAACTGGGGGTGTCCCCCAGATTCTTTTTATAGCCCCCCAAGTGTGGGGGACCACGGAGGTTCGGATGTTGTTTCCCCCTTTCAAGGGGAATAGCAGGGGGTTGACCTCAGCTATAAAAGTTGTCATTCATCATCGTTTTACGTTAAAATATGTTACACCCATCTGAAAGAGAGGTATCCACATGAAATATCAGAACTTGCTTCTCAAGCTGGACGGCAGGATAGCCACTATTACCCTGAACCGGCCGGAGAAGCTGAACGCCATCAACGATGGCATGATGCGCGACCTGATGAAGGCGCTGGAAAAGGTGCGCAAGGACTACGACTCGCTGGTAGTCGTCATAAAGGGAGCGGGCAGCTCCTTCAGCGCCGGACAGGACTTGAGAGGCGAAGGCACCGACGAGGTCATGCCGCCCAATCCCAGGGAGAAAACGTATCTGTTCGACATGTACGCGCAGGGAATGAAAAACCAGGCCTTCTGGCAGTATATCTTCGAATACCCCAAGATCACCGTGGCGCAGGTGCACGGCTACTGCCTGGGCATGGGACTGGACCTGGCAATGTCCTGCCGCGCCATCATCTGCACCGATGACGCTGTGTTCGGCGACCCGTCCGTCAGGATGGGCATCGCATCGCCCAACCCGCTGTGGACCTTCCGCATCGGATTGAAGAAGTCGAAAGAACTTCTGCTCACCGGCAAATATATCGACGGCAAGGAGGCGGAGAAGATCGGCCTTGTCATGAAGGCCGTGCCCGCCGAGGAGATGGAAGAGGTAATGGCCATCGAGACCGACGGCTTCGCCCGCTCCTCCGGCATCGGCGGCTGGGACCAGCAGGGCGTTTTTTGGAGCTCGTGGATGTCCATCATGCAGCTGGCCGGGCTGGCCGCGGGACGCCAGATGACCACCAACGTCAATGTGATGAGTTCTATACAGCGGCCGCACCGCAGTCTGATCGACCGCGGCGGATACGATTTCTATAAAGTGCGCGAGGAAAAAGGGCTGAAGGCAGCCATCGAAGAGAGGGATGCCCCCTTCCGCAAGAATTTCCCGCAGCCCAAACCGAAGAAGAGGAAATAAAGATGAGTACGATATTATACGAAAAGAAAGATGGAATCGGTTATATAACACTCAACCGGCCGGAGGAGCTCAACGCCATGAACGATGAGATGCTGGCCGAGTTGGATAAGCTGCTCCCCAAGGTGGAGATGGACCTGGACGTGAAGGTCGTGATATTCCGCGGCGCGGGCAAGGACTTCTGCGC
The DNA here is from genome assembly GCA_041306005.1 of Candidatus Altarchaeota archaeon. Lineage (GTDB taxonomy): Archaea > Altiarchaeota > Altiarchaeia > JAFGQM01 > JAFGQM01 > JBFYKJ01. The sequence continues at coordinate 2,825 of JBFYKJ010000029.1, forward strand.
CGGGCAGGACCTCACCGGCGTGAAGACCTACGAAGTGCTGTCCGAGCCGGGCGAGCACATGACCATCAAGAAGCGGATGGAGGCGGAGCGCCGCCGCAACCGCAGATGGGAGTACATCTTCAATCTGGCCAAACCGACCATCGCGCAGGTGCACGGCCACTGCCTGGGCACGGGATGCTACCTGTCGATGGTATGCGATATCACCATCGCCGCCGAGGACGCGCAGTTCGGCGACCCGCTGCTGCGGATGGGGCTGCTGCCGCACATGCCGCTGTGGCTGTACCTCGTCGGCATGAAGAAGACGCGGGAGCTGCTCCTCACCGGATGCTACATAGATGGCATCGAGGCGGAGAAGATCGGCCTGATAAACAAGGCCGTCCCCCGCGACGACCTCGAGGACGAGGTGAATAATATGGCAAAGGGAATGGCGCTCATGAACTGCGACGCGATGGCGCCGGTGAAAGACGCCGTAAACTCCGTTATGGAGGCGCGCGGCCTGGGAGCGGCCTGGCGTTTCACCAACGACATGCAGCTCGTGATGCAGCAGCGCACCATGCTGCCTGAGGAGTTCGACTTCTTCGCGACAAGGGAGAAGAAGGGCCTCAAGGCGGCCATAGAAGGGCGCGATGCCCCCTTCAAGAAGTTCTGCGAGGCGAGATAAAGATGCCAACCGGATTTGGATGGGAATTTAAAACGCAATATAAGGAGTGCTTCTACGAGCACAACGACCCCCGCGAGTGGGATTTCCAGACCGCGATTTACGAAAAAGTAAACGACCGCGTGGTGCGCATAACCCTCAACCGCCCGGACAAGCGTAATGCCTTCAACGACCGCATGTTCGAGGACCTGTCGGCAGCGATGCGTAAGGCCAACGACGACCCTGAGGTTCGGGTAATTATAATCAGGGGCGCAGGTAAGCACTTCGGCGCCGGACACGACCTGAGCTCGCCGGAGGGTGAAGAGTCCCCCCCGGTGCACCCCAGTGTGAACCCCACACTACAGGACTACTACGGCTTCGAGCGGCGCCGCTGTTATAAATACGACGACGTCATGGACTATCCCAAGATCACTATCGCGCAGGTACACGGTAAATGCATCGGCGCCAGCCAGATATTCGCCGCCTCGTGCGACCTCATCGTCGCCGCTGACGACGCCCAGTTCGGCATCCGCGGCTTCGGCAGCCAGCTTCACGGCCTGACCGAGTACCCGCTGTGGCCCATGTGGTCCAACAAGGCCTACGCCGGGCGCGCCGTCACCGAGATGTCGGGCAAGGAGGCCGCCGATCGCGGCTTCGCCAACAAATCCGTGCCGCTAGACAAGCTCGATGAGGAAGCCCTCAAATGGGCCGAGGTGCTGAGTCATCTCCCCAGTGAAGCGGTCGCCATAACCAAGGAGTGGATGAGCGGCATGCAGGACATCATGGGCATGGGCGGCTCGCAGCGGGCGCACTATCACGCCCACACCGGGCTGCAATACGTGCGCTTCCGACCCGAAGAAGTGAACATGTACAAGGAAAAGCGCGACAAGGGCCTCAAAGGCTTCCTCAAGGACAGAGCGGAGGTAGCCACGCCGCACGCCAAGGCCGCAGCAGAGAAAGAAGCGAAGAAAAAAGAGGGCAAGTAATGCAGAACTGGCAGGATGAATATAAACGGAAACTGATCTCGGCCGAGGAAGCCGCGAACAAGGTGAAATCGGGCGATAATTTGGCATTCACCGCCGGGCGCGAGGCGCTCACCGTAGGCATGTCCATCGCCGCCCGACTGGGCGAGCTAAAAGGCGTCAAGATCGCCGTTCCCTCGCCGGGCTACGACTTCGGCTGGTACGATGAGGGCTGGAACGAGTCCTTCGATATAACGATATCGTGGCCCACGGCCACGGTGCAGGACATGCTGGACCAGAGAAGGTGCGACGTGAACCTGCCTCTCATCATCCCGTTCTCCACCGAGGGCGAACCCCCCGACGTACTGCTCACCGAGGTAACACCACCCGACGAGCGCGGTTTCTGCAGCTTCGGCGCGTCGCTGTGGAGCAAGCGCCAGCAGATAAAACACGCCAAATTAACGATCGCCGAGGTCAACGACCGCCTCATCCGCACCCACGGCGACAACTATGTGCACGTATCAGAGATCGATTATTTCGTCATTCATGAATCTCGCTCCGGCACGCCGGGAACCGGCAGCCTGGGCGGCCGCGTGGTCAAAGAGC
>JBFYKJ010000030.1:0-9794 GCA_041306005.1 Candidatus Altarchaeota archaeon
TCCACGGGGCGCTGTGCTTCTCTTTCTCCGGGCAGTGCCTATTCAGCAGCTTCGCGTTCAACAAGTCAGGGAACAGGGGGCGTTGTTTACAGCCGTGCAGGATGAGGTACGAACTTTACCCCGCCGGGAGCGATGAGAACAAAACCGGCAAGAAAAACCGGCTCGAGGGAAAGAAGGGATTCATCCTCTCGATGAAGGACTTGATGACTATCGAGAGCGTGCCTGAATTGATATCCGCCGGGATATCCGCGTTCAAAGTAGAGGGGAGATTGAAGGGCCCGGACTATGTCACCGCCGTCGGGCGCGCGTATAGGAAGGCGATAGACTCGCACTTCGGCGAAGGGAGAGGCGCCAGCCGCGAGGACACCAAACTGATGCGGATGGCCTTTGCCCGCGAGATAACGCGCGGATACCTCTTCTGGGACGGGGACATGGTCTCCCCGGAGAGCCCGGCGCCGCAGGGCCTCGCGGCGGGCATCTTCCTGGGCGAAGAGAACAGGGGCCTGAGGATAAAGCTCCTTGAGGCGCTCAAGGTCGGCGACAGGCTTTCAGTGGTGAGGGAGGATTCCACCTACGAGTTCGAGGTCGGCGCAATAGTGAGCAAGACCGGGAAGACGAAGTCCGCCCCCGCCGGATGGGTCGTCATAGTCAGGACCCGCAACGCACCGTTCCTGGACAAGAACCAGAGGGTCTTCTTCGCGCCGGGGGGGCACGTGGAAGAAGCTGCGGGCCTCGCGGAGGCTAAGGGTTTCAAGGACGACTTAGTGGGGGGGCGCAATGCCGGGTTTGAGTTGAAGAAGTTTGAAACCGGGAAGAAGGGGCTCCTTTCCGGGATAGGCGATGTGAAGAAGGCGCCCAAAGAGGAAGGCGCGCAAGAGACTGTCGCGTTCATAGACGAGTCGCAGCTCTCCGACGACCTCCTCCGCAGGCTGCCCGGAACCGTCGTGTGCTACTCCGAATCCGCAAAGCAGGGTGCGTATTTCAAGCGAAAACTTGCCGGGAGGGATGTGCTGGCAAAGACGCCGAATGTGCAGACGTCTGCCGAGCTTGATGAGTATGAGGCTGCGCTTAAGGAAGGGCTCGACGGGATAGTCTGCTCGAATCTCGGGGCACTGCAGGTGTGCGTTAAAAGCAAGTCCAGGTTCTGGGCGGACAGGGAGCTTAATGTGTTCAACTCGCTCGCCGCGAGGCTTGTCCTTAGACTCGGGGCCGAGAGGATAATCCCGTCGGCTGAATGCTCGCTCCACCAGGTTGCCGGGATGATGGCGGCGGGCGGCGGCGGTGCGGGCAAAGCCGCTGGCGGCGGGAGGATATTGCCGTTGGCCTTCTTTTACCCCCTGCTCATGACCTCCCGCGCATACGCGAAGAGCAGTGAAATCAAACAGGGCGAGTACACGCTAGTCGACCGCATGGGATTCAGGTATAAGACGACGTTCGGCGACAAGAGGCTCCTTAGGATATATAACCCCGTGCCGGTCGACATGATACCCGAGGTTGAAAAACTGGGCGGGGCTGTAGGGATGGACTTTAAGGGCTTATCCGTCGCGGACGCGGAGAAGGTCCTCGAGTCCCTGAAGGAAAAAACGCTCGGGATGCCGGTGAAGCGGGCCTTTAAGGCCTTCACCCGCGGGCACTACGAAAGGGACGTGGAGTGAAAATGCGCTGCGGGCGGGGCGTTCTTTGATGCGGATAGGCTTATAGAATATATTACTTCCATTAATAACCGCCATATATTCTTTTTATATTATCACCGAATAACTCGGGGGGAAGATGGCCAAGAACATAGTCGTTGACAGGCTTGTAGCGAAGTACGTTGAAGACACCGAAGTCGAGATCGTCGAGCGAAAGGGGATAGGGCACCCGGACTCGATGGCCGACGGGCTGGCCGATGCTGTCAGCCGCGCGCTTTGCAAGGAGTATTTGGATAAATTCGGCACCGTCATGCACCACAACACCGACCAGACCGAGGTCGTGGCCGGCCAGTCGCAGCCGAAGTTCGGCGGCGGCGCGGTGCAGGACCCGATTTTCGTCGTCCTCGTAGGAAGGGCGACTAACGATGTTGACGGGGAATTGATATCCGTCCCCGAGATAGCGCTCAAGGCCGCAAAGGACTACATCCGCGAGACCATAGTCAACCTCGACCCGGACACCCAGATGGAGTTCTCACCCCGTTACGGTTCCGGCTCCGCGGACCTGCAGAGCGTGTTCAAGAACAGGAAGGATGTCCCGGGCGCGAACGACACGTCGTTTGGGATAGGGTTCGCACCGTTATCAGAGGTCGAACAGCTCACCCTCAAGTCCGAGAACTGGATAAACGCGAGGGAGACGAAGAGGAAGATACCGGGCCTCGGCGAGGATGTCAAGGTCATGGGCCTGCGGACGGGAGATGACATCACGCTCACGATTTGCATCGCGCAGGTGGACAAGTATATTTCAGGTGTGCAGGACTACCTTGAGAATATCGCAAAAGTGAAAGAACACCTGGCCCAGATGGCACAAGGGATAACTAACCGGAATGTGGAAATCCTCATCAACACGGGCGACTTGCCGGAGCTGAAGGAAAAGGGCCTCTTCCTGACCGTGACCGGGACGTCCGCAGAGAACGGCGATGATGGGTCTGTTGGGAGGGGCAACAGGGTATCCGGATTGATAACGCCGGGCAGGCCCATGTCCATGGAAGCCGCATCGGGCAAGAACCCGATAAACCACGTGGGGAAGATTTATAACATCTTGGCGTTCAGGATCGCCGACAGGATAGTGAGAGAAGTGGACGGGGTCAAGCAGGCCGATGTCCAGCTCATGAGCCAGATCGGGCACCCGATAAACGACCCGAGGATGGCCTATGTAAGCATCCTGCCTGAGAATGAGAAGGTCTTTTCCGCCGCACAGAGGGGCGCGAGGGAGATAACGGACGAGATGCTCGAGGACATAAAGAAGGTCACCCAGGACATAATTGACGGCAAGGTCAAGACGTTCTGAGGGAAGGTAAATGCGTTCTGAGGGCGACTGCGTCCCGGGGCAGGCAACTGCCCATTTTTCTATCCATCGGCCTTAAACCCATATGAGACCCGCGTGGATAGCCGTCTTCGGGATAATCCTGGTTTCCGCCCTGCTTAGCCTCTACTACGCCCCGCAGGTCCAGGACCCGATGATAACCCACTGGGGCGCGGCCGGCGAGCCGAACGGGGCGATGGACAAGGCCGGGGGTCTTTGGATAATCCCCGGGATAATGCTCCTTTTGGCGCTCATGTTTTGGATCATACCCGGCACCGACCCGCTGAAGAAGAACATCGAGTCGTTCAGGAGATACTTCGATTTGTTCGTCGTCCTGATGTTCCTCTTCCTCCTGAACCTGCATTATGTGGTGCTGTCGTGGAACACGGGGTCGCAAACAGACATGGCCCTTATAATGTGCGTCTGGTTCGGGATACTGTTCTACTACGCCGGGCTCCTCTGCGCAAAGTCTAGGAGGAACTGGTTCATCGGGGTCAGGACGCCCTGGACCATGAGCAGCGACAGGGTGTGGGACAAGACGAACAAGCGCGTTGGTTTCCTGTTCCAGGTTTCGGCGTTCTTCATAATAATCAGCGCACTCCTCCGGGAGCTGGCTTTCCTGGTACTTATCGCGGCGATGATTGTGATAGGGCTTTATGCGGTCGCGTACTCGTACAGGGAGTATAAGAGGGAGCAAACTAGAAAGGCCAAGTAGCGCTTTTATGTATTAACTCTAAATTATAAGACATGGATCAGAAGGCTTATGCCGAGCTTGTGCAGCTGGTTAAAGAAGCCTCTGCGTCGGGCAAATCCAATGAGGAGATCCTGTCTGCGCTTAGAAGCGAGAAGATGGCCGACGCCGACATAAAGGCAGTCATGCGGGAGGCACTGCGCCCTGCAGACGTTGCTTCCGTAAAGGCCCGACTCGCAAGCGTCAGCAGACCGGGTGAGTTGGTTTTTGAAACCAAGCCATCCATGGCACCCGCAATCTTCAAGACGTTCTTTGGCAGCCTCTTTTTAGGGGCCATAATCGCGCTGTTCATATTCAACCCGTTCGGGCTGCTCTGCCCCGTAAGATACTACGGCTTATTCGGATATGGGCCGGCGATAGAGCCGTCTTGCAGGGTGATCACAGTCATATTAAGCGGCCTGTTCTATGCATCGATGATATCGATATTCAAACTGCTGAAGATACGGTCCAGGGTCTATTCGATATACGAGGACAGGATAGAGTGGTATGAGGGCTTCATTACCCTGAACAAGAGGACAGTTTACCTGAACCGGATCACCGATATCGGGTCGCGGAGGGGCATTTTGGACCGCATTTTCGGGACGGGCACCATAGGCATAAGCACTGCTGGGAGCCACGGGCCTGAGGTCCTGATGCAATACATGCGGAACATGGACAGCGTATATGACCGGCTTCGCGAGCTGTGGAAGGCCAAAGTGGGCAGCAACCCGCCCAGATTTTGAGGATGGCCAATACAGCGCCGAACATCGAGTCCGTGAGGGATAAGCTCATCGGCCGCAGGCAGGAGGCTCCCAGCCGGCTGGTCATGGAGCTCAAACCGTCCCTGACGCCGGCTATCGCAAGCATGTGCATGGTCGTCGCATTGATGCTAATAATAGTCGCGTTCATTTTCGCAGGCAACGGAATGCGCGGCGAGGGCGTCGGGGCAGTGATCCTGATAGTGCTGGGGCCCATACTCCTTATAGCGCTAGTGCCTGGCATAATAAGCCTATTGAAGACCAGGACCCGGAGATACAATATATACAGCGACAGGGCGGAGTGGTACGAAGGCTTCATAACAATAAAGAAGCGCTCAGTCCCGCTCACCCGCGTTACGGACATAATCTCAAGGAGGGGCATATTAGACAGGATTTGTGGCACGGGGACTATAGGCATCAGCACCGCTGGTAGCGTGTACTTTGAGATTGTCATGGACTATGTGCGAGACACAGATCGCGTCTACAACAACCTCCGCGAACTCTGGAAGGCCCAGGTGAGCGACAACCCGCCCGAGTTCTGATCAGTCGAACGCCCTGCGGTGCTTGAGCAATAAGAGCCTGGAGGGCAAAGATGCCCCACCTAAAGCGGCTAATAAACCCCGCGCCTTATCAAAGGCGCGATGAACACCCTTACCTTCGGCGTCACGACCATCCAGCCGGAGACCGGTTTGTCCTTCTCAAACATGATTTTATAAAGCGCTCCTGATACGGCTTTCAAGACAGCTTCCAAGTAATCCCGCCTCACAAAGCAGGAATATCCCATAATGCCCATGGCCTCGCCGCACCTGTCAAGCTCGCCGGCGGAGACCTCGTCCATCCCGAAGCCCAACGACATGCTGGCTTCGGCGTCAAAGACCCCGATAGCGCCCTTTTCCAGATAGAGCACCGGCACGCCCTTGAAGTAATCGGCCTCCGGCGCGGAGCCGAGCTCCTGGCGGATCTTATGTGCGACTTCCCTTACATCCGCCGTGATTTCGCGCTCATCCGGGATTTTTTTCTTTTTTCCAAACAGACCCATTTACCCTCCAGGCCTAAACATGTTTATAAACCAGTTGGTCAGCTTGATCTTTCCTTGCAGACCCAGCTCCTCAAGAGCCGCTATAAAGCCGGCAACGTCTTGTACGTGGCCGTCCCGGATCTTGCCGGCGGCGTCCTTTATGCCTATTACTGTCCCGGCCCTGGAAGCGTTATGTGCAAAGCCGTGATGGCCGGTTAACCTCATTACGGCGGCCAAACCCGAGTTCGAGACTATCCTTATCCTTTTCACATTCGCCCAGGGTATGAAGTTGTCCGTGACGCCGATGCCCTTTCGGTACACGACAAGCTCCGGCCCGTCGTAGCCCCAAAACCTCTTTTGGAGCCAGAATATCACAATGGCCAAAGGGACGGGAATTAATAGTAGGCCGTCCATCAGCAAGAAGGCAGATAACCGCTCCTCGAACGAAACCTTATTGCCGCCTGCGGCCTCCCACTCAGTCGGGAAGATGAAAAGGGAAAGGATGAAGACGATAATTGTGATGCCGACGGAATAGAAAATCAGTTTAGACCAAAGCTCATTCGCCTCGCGCTTCTGGGCCCACTTGTCCCATTCGCTCCACCAGACTTTCTCGCCGGTGACTTCCGGTGCAAACACCTTTTGAGGTTTCATCCGAAGTTAGTTATAAGATTCAACGATTAAAACGCTGGTGACATCCACCGCTCACCCAAAACCTGAATCGGTAGCCACCGCTCACCGCTCACGGGGCAGGGTCAGCCCTTTTAATACCCCCCATCAATATCGTCATCGGAAGGACAGGGAAAGAACAAACAAAGAACAACGATGGAAACGATAACAAGATGCGTGATAACGTTCAAAAACGAGCACCAATCCGAAAATGTTGTGTTGGGGACTGAGGAGGCTATCGAATCCCAAAGCCCAGGGATGCTGATAGTCCCCTCGTTCACTTTCACGTAAGCCAGCCGGTTGGTCATCCGGCCGCATCCAGTTGGAAGGGGCCGGGCGCTGTGGGGGGCGCCCGGCCTCATTTTCATTAAGGAGATTCGGGTCTCGAGTTTCGGGTTCCGAATCCTCGCCCAAAGAAAACCGGGCTCCGCCCCGGCATCACTATCAAGCCCTGACTTTTGGGCAAACCGGCAGAGCCCGCGAGGGCCGGCCGTTAAAACTAAATAAGGAGGCAAAACCAAGGGAGAAAAACAGACCTGGGCGTGGGGGTTCGAGAGAACCCCTTTATTTTCAAAAAGTCCCGGGGGCCTCGGCGAAGTTCCACGCTGAGGCCCCCTCGGACAATCAAGGGTCCTGTGTCTCGAGTCTGCGGTCCGCAGAAGACTCAAGACCGAGGACTCAAGACCCGAACAACCTACCGGAAAATGAGAAATGAACACCCTGGAAAAGATCGATACCCTGGGTTCGGCGGCGAAATATGACGTTTGTGCGAGCACTTCTTGTCGGCCAGATGCTGTCAAGGGCTCTGGAAGAGGAGAAGAGAGGGTAGGGAACCTGACCGGGCCCGGGATATGCCACTCCTTCACGCCCGATGGGAGGTGCGTGTCCCTGTTCAAGGTCCTTATGACTAACAACTGCAGCAACGACTGCAGGTACTGCGCGAACAGCTGCGGCGCGGATACGCGGCGAGCGCAGTTCGAGCCCGACGAGCTGAGGAAAGCCTTCCTCAGCCTCTACCACCAGAACTGCGTGGAGGGGCTTTTCCTTAGCAGCGCTATCGGAGCCTGCGCCGACGAGACCGAGGACAACATGCTCGAAGTTATACGAGCACTGCGGACTGAAGACCATTTTCGAGGCTACATACACCTCAAGATAATGCCCGGAGTGGGAAAGGACATGATAGCGCAGGCCACGGAGCTCGCCGACCGGGTCTCCTTAAACCTTGAGGCCCCGAACAGGATAAGGTTCCAGGAGCTGACATCGACAAAGGACTTCAAGATAGATTTGCTCAGGAGGATGAGATGGGTTAAATCGGAGCTCGGGGCTGAAAGTTCGGGCCAGACGACGCAGTTCGTCGTGGGCGCCTGCGGCGAGAGCGATTATGAGATATTAAAGACTGTTGATGACCTTTATGCTAAGATGAGCCTAAGGAGGTCTTACTTCTCAGCTTTCATGCCGGTGCCCGGGACTGACTTTGGGGGGCATCGCCAGACACCGCTGGTCCGGGAGCACCGCCTCTACCAGTGCGACTTTTTGATGAGGAAGTATGACTTTGACTTAGAAAGCTTCGTCTTCGGGGATAGTGGCCGATTGGACCTGCGCCTCGACCCGAAGATGTCCATCGCTATGCATGAAAGGGAGAATTTCCCAATCGAGATAAACGACGCCTCTTACCCGGACCTGCTGCGCGTTCCGGGAATAGGGCTGCAATCAGCGTTCAAGATAGCCAAGCTGACCGAGGGAGGATTCAAGTTCAAGGAATTCGGCGAGCTGAAGAACCTCGGGGTCGTGATGGCCAGGGCCAAGAGGTTCATATCAGTTAATGGCAGGCGGCAGACGAGCCTCGCCGACTTTGGCAGCATAGCCATTTGAGCTGAATCACGGTTTAAGGAAGCCCAATGAGATGCGAACAGCCCGGCAGGGGGCGAAGGCCCAAAGGCATGAGCTCGCAAACGGAGCTTAAGCACAGGATAGCCTACTTCCGGCGGAGCGGGGGCTTTGACCAGGGCCTGCTGATAAAGATCCTCGAGCAGGCGAACAGGCTGGGTGCGGAGTACGTGCTTTCCAATGTTTCTAACGAGGCCCGCCGTTTTTACAAAAGCTACCGCGGCGTCATTGGCGAGGCCCACCGGGCGTAGGCCTTCCTTAGGTTCAAGGAAACGGAGGAGTGTTGGCTAGTCGCGCATGCGGAGTTTGAGAACGACGTATCGGATCTCGTCCTGCACCACTTCATGTCCCGCTTCCCGATGAAGAAGGTAGTAATAGTCTCGGGCGGCGGCGCGCTTGTAGGGTGCGGGGGCAGGATGATGCGGGAGGACGCAGAGTGGTACAAAGGCGCGAAGTGGGGGCGAACGGACGGAAACGCTTTGAGGGGGTTTGTCCAGAGCGGCGAACAAGCCGGGCAGGGGGCGAAAGACCCGCTCTGGGAGGCCTTCTACCTCTCGCAAAACATCGACGCGAGGCGCAACAGGAAGCTCGCGATTAAGAACGTGCCGAAGAAGCTGTGGAAGCAGTTTGGAATAGGCGAAGCTTCGCTCATAGACCATGGGGTGCCGACCGTCCGGCTGACGGATTTCATGGGGGCGGTTTAAAGGGGGCGGCCGGTCCACCGTTGCCCGGCCACGCATCGGTTTTATCCCCTGATTTGCTAATTCTCCCGTGATATGCCTGGGAATAGAGGGGACTGCGCACACGCTTGGTGTGGGCATAGTCGATGACGACCGGATACTGGCGGATGTCAAGAGGATGTACTCCCCAAATAGCGGGGGGATACACCCGAGAGAATCCGCACGGCATCTCGCCGAAAACTACGGCTCCGCGGTGAGGGAAGCGATAGAAAAAGCAGGCATAGATAAGAAGGATATCGGCCTCATAGCGTTCTCCCAGGGCCCCGGCCTCGGGCCGTGCCTTGCCAACACCGCGGTCGGGGCGCGGGCGCTAGCGCTCTCCTTGGGCGTCCCGATAATCGGCGTCAACCACTGCGTGGCGCATATAGAGATAGGTAATATGATTGCGTCTAAGGAGCACAATGACTGGGCCCAGCCGCTCGTCCTTTACGTCTCGGGCGGCAACACCCAGATACTCATGTTCAAGGACGGCAGGTACCGCGTATTCGGCGAGACGCTTGATATCGGCGTCGGGAACATGCTCGACAAATTCGGCAGGGAAGCGGGGCTTGCCCACCCCGCGGGGCCGAAGATAGAAGAGCTTGCGCGGAAAGGGAAGGATGAGGGGTGCAGGTTCATCGAGCTCCCCTATGTGGTAAAGGGCAATGATTTGTCGTTCTCCGGGCTTTTGACCGAATCGCTAAAGAAGCTCCAAAGCCCAAAGGGCCCAAAGCACACTATGGAAGAAGTCTGCTACAGCCTGCAAGAGACCTCTTTTTCCATGATGGCCGAAGCGACAGAGAGAGCTCTTTGCCACCTGAAGTCTCACTCGCTCCTGCTAACGGGCGGCGTCGCCAACAACAAGCGGCTTCGGGGGATGCTCAAGATTATGGCTGAAGACAACGGCGTAGAGTTCTCAGTCCCAAAGGGCTACTGCGGCGACAACGGCGTCATGATTGCCTGGACCGGCCTTTTGATGCACAAGAACGGTGTCAGGCACAAGATAGAGGACACCGCTGTCG
>JBFYKJ010000031.1:0-7722 GCA_041306005.1 Candidatus Altarchaeota archaeon
ATTGAAGAAGCTCTGACCGCACACAAGAAGGGCCGCACACGCCAACCTGCAGTTCTGCGCGCAGTTTCCATCACGGGCCGCGCTCACCCGAACAAGCCGGCGACTATCGGGAAGAGCTGCAGGACTATGTAGATCACCAGTATTATTATCACTATCAACAGCAGGCTGCCGAAGATGCCCGGGTGGAAGATGCCCATCATGCCCTTCCCGAACGACTGCCCGCCCTCGCTGAACGCGGCAGTCCCGACCGGGATGCCCTCCCTCGTCAGGGCTATGTCGCGCAGGTCGCGGTTGGATATGCCCGCCTTTTTCAGCTCCTCGAGGCTGACTTTGCCATCCTTCTTCTTTTCCCCGCCGGCAAGCTTTGCAGCCGCTACTTCTTCCTTTACTATCTCCCGCGCCCGTTCGGGGGTCAGCGCCTCGCCGGTTTGCGCCTCGCCCTGCCCCCTGTTGAAGTTTTGAATCACATGCCCGCCGCCCGCCGTGCGCACCACTCTTCTTACTGTCTGCGGCCCGGCTCGCCTGCCCGCCTCTTGGCCGCGCGCCCTTGCCTCTTCGTTCTGGGCACCTGGCCCTCTCCGGTCAGGCTCGGCTTCGGGCTCAACAGGCGCGGCTTCGCGGCCGCCTTCCGGTGCGCCCGCGCGCTCCTCAGCCTGCCGGGCCCGCGCTTCCATCTCTTGCCTTCTCGCGAGTTCATCCCTTTCGGTGGAAACCCTCCTGAGCTCCGCCTTGGTGTCCGTGAGTGCGGCATTAAGCAGATTGCACTCTTCACTTAGCCTCGCATGTTCGGCGCTAACGCGCTTATGCGCTTCCTTCAGCTTCTCGTAATCCCCGTGCCTCAGGTTCCGGGCGTTGGCCATCTGCCCTTCAAGCGCGGCCTTTTGGGCTTCCACCTCCGCCAGCCTGCCGCTGGTTTCGTCCAGTTTCCCGCTCACCTCGTGGAACCGGCGTTCCGTCTCATGTGAATCCTGCACTGATTTCCTCCATTCGCCTTTCCAGTGGTCGGCTTCCTGACTCCGCTGCTTCGCGGCCTTCTTCCACGCAGCCGGGCTGCCCAATAGCGTTCCCCTTCCCCGCCTCTTCTTTTCCGGTTCGCTGGGAGCCTCGCGAGCCTCGATGCTCTTTCTTGCGGCCGCAAGGTTTTCGACTATGCTGCCCGCCGCCTTGTGCATGCCTTCTATGCCCCTCTCATGCTGGTGCAATGACCTCTTCAAGGACGTCCGGCTGCGGTATTGCTCCATTATTTTTTGGCTCTACCTCTTTTTGCCCTGATCTAATTGCCTGTTTAACCTATAAATCCGCTGGGCCCTCCTTGTGTAATCCCCGGCCAGTTTGTCCAGGGCATTCCTATGGCGCTCCAAGTCGTTCGGGTCAAGGCCCTTTTCTATCCATTGCTGCTCAAGCGGCACGTCTTCTGCAAAGCCCATCTGCCTTGCTATGAAATTATCCCTGTGCTCCCTGCCGCCGAGAGCCGCGGTTATGGCATCGAACGCGGCCTCGCCGCCGCGCTTCTTTGAGAACCTCTGCCGGACCTCATCGGCCGAAAGCTTCATGCCCTCGGGCCCGCCCATTGCCGCCCCTACTATCTCATGAGGCCAAAGCGAGCCGAACGCCCTATCCACTTCTGCGTCGGGTATCTTGCGCAGGTATTTGCGCCCGAAGCTTCCCTTGACGGCCTTGGGTTCGGGCTTGAGATTTATCCTTATCATCCTGCGGCCGGACATAAATGCTTCCGGGGCTTCCCTTGCATGCTCCTTCGCCCTCGCGGCTTCCTCTTTTGCAAGCCTTCTGCCCTCTTTTGCCTGCGCCTTTGCCAGCTTCTCCGCGCGTTTGGCCTCTTCTCTCTCCAGCCGGTCAGCATCCGCCCTGACCTGTTCCGCCTCTTTGGCCTCCACAAAACCCCTAAGCTCTTTGGCTATGCGCCCCATCTCCGAAGCCCTCTCCTCCCTGCTGCCCGCATCCGGGTTCATCCATGCGCGGTCGTACCTCTCGAGCAGTTCATATAACCTTGCCTCATCGCCGCCCTGCCTCTTCCAGTTCTCGACTATCGGCTCCAGCTTAAGCGGGTCCATGGGGTCGAGCTTAAAGCCCGTGTGTTCGGCCGCCTTCATGACGGTCCCGGAAGCGACGGCATAGCCTGTCGGCAAATCGTGGAACCTGTCTTTTATGCCTGCCTTGCGGGCAGTATCTTTGTCTTTCGGCAACGGGGCCCACTCCCCGGCGGCGGGCGCCCGCTTGCGGAAGATTGAGTTTATTATCCCTCTCTTCTCATGCGATATGGGGGCCCTTTCAGCCATCTTAGAAGTTCACGAACTTGAACAGGTGCAGGACTATGTAAATGAGCAGCACTATTATCACTACCATCAGCAGGCTCGCGAAGATCCCGGGGTTGAAGATCCCCATGAGCCCCCTCCCAAGGTTGCGGCCATTCTCCGCGAACGCGGCCGCGCCGGTGGGGATGCCTTCGCGGGCCTTGACTATCCTCTCAATGTCCCTTGCCGAAAGGCCCGCCTTCTTCAGCTCGTCCACGTAGGATCCCGCCTTGGCTTCACTCGCAGGCTGCCGCGACTCGCCGACAACTCCCCTGACCTGCTCTAGGATATCCTCTTGAAACCTTGCCAGGTCCTCGCGGGTCACGCCTTCTTCCCGCCCCCCCTGCTGGATGATGTCTCCGACCTCCTCGCCGGCCTGCTCGTGGGTGATGGCCCCGCTGCGCAGTTCCTCAATCACTCGATCGACCCTTTTCCCAAGTTTTTTCCCAAGCTTCTTGAGCCTCTTGTCCTGCCGCTTCTCCAACTTCTTCATCCTGCGCCTTAACTCCTCCCTGCCTTCCTGCGGGGTGCCTCTTGTTTGCGGTGCAGGCCCACCGCTTGGCGGCGGTGGCGGCACGCCGGCGCCCTCGAGCTCGCGTAGCCTGGCCTCCGCAGCATTTCCCGCTCTCTGCGCATTCTCCCTATCCTCTTCAGCAGACTTTGCTCTACTCTCTGCGAACTCGACCCTCCTCTCAGCCTCCTTAAGCTGATTCATGACGTGGTCCCTTTCCTCATCGGGCCAGCCTTGCTTTACCTCAAGCTCCCGCTTTAATCTCTCCACTTCACGCATGGCAGTATCCCGTGCGGCAGTAGCATCCTTCGCCCACTTGTTTGCCTTCTGCGCGTTCGAGGCCGCTATCTCCCTTTCTTTAGTGGACCTTTCACGCTCCCCGGCGTGCCTTTTTTCTAATTCATCAAGCTCCTCGTCGTGAACCTCGTTCAATACCCTGATCCTATTTTGCAGAGCTTTCACCCTTTCCGGATTCCCGGATTTCTTGGCTTCCTTGAGCTCCTCCCGCAGTTTCATCTCATTATTAAAACTGTACTGATAATTTTCCGCCCTTTCAAGCCGCCTCTGGATAATGCCCTGCCTGCCGGCAAGCTCCCTTTCTAGCCCCCTGTTGCCCGATGCGCGGGCCTTATCCCGGGCGGCCTGCAACCTGGCTCGCTCCTCCAAAAGAATTGCATGCTCGCGTTCCAGCGGCACGTTCATGCCGATGACATCCGAATAGCCGTCGCGGCGCCTGTCGAATCTCTCCGGGTGCTGCCTGTACGCCTTTGCCTCGGCTGCTCTGCGGGACTCCCACTCTGCCGACGTCAGGTTCTTAACGCGCCGTTCACCCTCGAGGCCCGGGATTGCCGGCTCTGTCTTTGTGCGGGTCGAATAACCTGCCTTGGTATTGCGCATACCCGGGAGCCTTATCTGGCGGGCCCTAGGGCTTATCCCAACTGCCCACGGTTGCGCCTTCTCCGCCGGTTTTAGGGGGTTCGCCCGGTTTGTAGGTTTTACTATTCCCATATTAGCTGGTTATATTCTATACCCTTAAAACTATTAAACCGCCGTCATGCGAACCCGGGCCTCTTCGCCAGGTCCTTCCTTATCCCCGCGACGAGCTCCCTCATCACGGTGTCGTTTATCAGGCTCTGGATTATCGGCTGGTCGGCGCTCGCGATGGCGAGCCTCATGTCCCAGCCGTCCACGGCGTCGTGCCCGCCGTACGCGGCAATCGTTCTTGCCAGCAGGTCCAGGTCCTGGACGACGCCGTTGCCCAGTATCGCCGCCTCGAGCTCGAAGCCCGTGACGCTCACGCTCATGTAGTCCACGATATACCCGGCGGCCCTCTCGATGCAAAGCTGCATGCTGGGCCTGCGGTCGAGCATTTTCAGATAATCCAGCAGGATGCCCACGGCGCCGTCGGTATATTCGAGCCTTGACAGTCTTTCCAGCGGCATCTTCTTCCCGCCGACATCGATTAGCCCCTCTTTTAAGGCGGCCCGCACCCTTTCGACCTTCTCGCCGTCAGAATATACAAGCGTGCCCTTCAAGTCCGCCAGCGCGTTCGCGAGCCTCTTTCTGTCGACCTCGTGGCGCCCTTCCTCCGCCCTGACGCCCGCGAGCATCACCTCGTCTGTGGGGAAGGCGCCCGGGCAGCGGGTTATCATCAGGGTGTGCGTCGCGACCGATAAGTCATCAGCCCACATCCTCGCGGCGCCGGCGATGTCCCGGGGCGACGGCAGGCGCAGCATCTCTATCGCCTTTCCCATGAAAGATACCCTCGCATCCCTCGGCGGGAACGCGGCCGGGACCACGGACCTTATGTGCGACGCAAGGCTCGTCTGGTAGGCGATTGTGTTTAATACCATGCCCGGCACGCTCTTCGAGAAGAGTGAAACGACCTCCTCCAGCTGTTTTTTCTCTATTGGTTTAGCCCTCCCGCCCGCGGGCGCCGGTTTATCCGCCTTCCCGGGCGCGAAGTCCACGAACGGGCATTTCAGCACGACATCCAGGGCGGCGTTCCCCTCGCAGTCCCCGGTAAGGAAGAACGGGAAAGTCCTGCACACGGTGGGCCTGACATCGTATATCGCGCACAGGTTGTCTTTCCTCAGGTTCACGCACGAGCCGTCGGCCTTGTTCCTCATCCGGGCGTCGTAGGGCGTCAAAGGTATCACCTTCACCTCGGCCACCGCAGTCCCGAGCCCGGCCTTCTTGAAGCCGTCAAGGTCCCCCCTCGTCAGGCCTATCCGGCCGTAGCAGCAGAGCCCGCAGCGGGCGCAGTCAAAGCCCGAGCCCTTTGGAAAGGTGGATATCCAGCCGACCTTCCTTCCGTCCAGCTTCACGCTGCCGCTGAAAAGCCCTGGTTTCATGTGGTTTTCGGTTGCCCGTCTAGCCGATGCCGGGTGGCGCCAAACGGCGATGGGTGTCTAATTAAACGGGCGGTTATAAAAAACGACGTACGGGTACTTCATGAACGCAGAGGCGTCGGCCTTGTGTTTCCCGTCGCACAGCCCGTACACCGCCCGGTTCTCTGCCCCCAGCTTTAGCTTCGGCCGCGACACGTTTTTCATGGTCAGCGAGGGCCATACCTCATCGCCCTTCACTATCCCGTTCCTTACCGGGTACTTGCCGCCGCCCTCCCCGAAGACGACCTGCATGAAGAAGTACGCCCTCATCTCGGAGTCGCCCGGGAAATGGTATTTCGTGTTCGCGCAGGTTTTGAGGCCTCGCTTGCCCGTTTCCTTCAGGAACTCGCGGGCCTCTTCGGCCTGCATTCCGCTAGCGGCCTCGTATTTCCCGCCGCCCAGTTTCTTGACCCCCCACAATTCGGGCATGAGCCAGACCGGGGAACCCTCCTCGAGCCGGAAAGATGCCGTCGCATGCCGTTCGATATGTGGCGCGTTCTTCTGGAGGAACGCGAGCGTCTCCTCCGCCCGCTCCCTTGTCTCCCCCGGGAAGCCGAACATTATGAAGCACACATTCGTTATCCCCGCACCGTGCGAGTCTTGCAGTATCCTCCCGACCTCGTCCGTTCGCGTCCCCTTCCTCATCGAGTCGAGCGTCGCCTGGCACCCGGACTCAACGCCCCACACAAGGACCCTAAAGCCGGATTCGCGCATCCTCTTTAGCAGCGGCGCGCTGTACCCTGAAGGATACGCGTATGAGTAATACGACATGCCGGGTATGTCGGCGAGGGAGCCGCCTTTGGCTGCGCCCCCTCCTGCATCGCTTTTTGCGCTCTCACCAAACCCGACGAGCTTTGCGGCCCTCTCCGCCGTCATCGTCTCGTCGTGGAACATCACCATTCTTGTCTTATACCTCTTCTTGTACATCCTCACCGTCTCGCACACCCTTTCAACGCTGTGCTCCCGGTATCCCTTATACGTAGAGTGGTGGCTGCAAAAAGCGCAGCGCGCCCAGTTGCAGCCGCGCGCCGTCATGAGCGGCAGGACCCTCACCGGGAGGAAGAACGAGTCCAGGCCGTACTGGGAGAAGTCGGGCATCGCCAGGGAGTCGAGGTCCTCGATGGGCGCGGCCTCAGTGTCAAAGCCGGCGAAGGAGACGTTCGGGACCGCGCCGCCGCGGGCCGCCGACTGCGCACCCTCCGCCCCCCCGGCCTCTATCGCCTTGAGCAGCCTTGGCAACGCCAGCTCCCCCTCGTGGTGCACGACGAAGTCCGGCCCGAACAGCGAGAGGATGTCGCGCCTCGCGGTCCGCGTGACAGTCCCCGGGCCGCCGATTATTATCGGGACTTTCATCTCGCCCCTCACCCGCCGCATCACCTCTTTCAGCGCGGCCCCGACGGCCGGGTTTTCGTAGAAGTCCCAGAGCGAGAACCCGACGGCGTCGGGGACTGACCGCTCTATCTCGCCGTAAAGGTGCCCGGGCAGCCAATAGGGCCAGACCTTGTCGCGGGTGAACGTCAGGAGCTCCCACATATCGCATAGCGCCTCGGGGTCCGTCTTATCCGCGATCTCGTTCGACCGGGCTATCTCATAGTTGAACCTCAAAAAGTCCTCGAGCCATGCCTCGCCATTCTCCTTGACGAGCCACTTGTACCCCTCCCGGTATATCTTGAAGACCGAGCCGTCTACGAGGCATTCCAGAGTCGTGGGCGAGCCCTGGACGAGCGTGGCGTCTATGCCCTCCGCCCCGCACTGGCCGAGAAGGTGGGCTATGCCGAGGTCCGGCACGCAGCGCAGCCGCGCGTCCTGCCGCTCGACCAGGGTTATCCTCATTGTGATCCCTCTTTTGCTTGTCCTATCCCTCTATCCCGGGCCGGGCGCGGCAAACAAACCCGGCGATCTGCGAAACCCCTGCGCAAGCCCGGCTTCAGATCACTTGGGCACTATCATGAAGAAGATCCAAATGGCGAATATGATTATCATCATGTGGGAGATGAAAATCCACCCCACGCCCAGCATCGGGTACTGGAAGACGAAGATGTACACCAATATGCCGCCTATCACGAGCGACATGGTGGTGTTCCCGGTCCAGTTCTTCACGAAGCCGAATATGGTTATCACCAAAAAGAGCCTGACGAGGAGCCATACCGAGTTCAAATCGTCGAATATCGCCATCGTTTATCGCATCACGGGGGCCTCATGTGCTGCATCTGCATCTGCGCCATCTCGGCCCTTTGCTGCATCATCATGCCCATGTTGTTCTTGACCAAATCCCCGCCCCACATCATGTCGAAGGCGTGCACCATCACAAAGAACATCCCCATCACGAGTATCGCCAGCAGGCCGTTCGCGTAGAAGAGGAAGTAGTAGCCGAATACGAGGAACACCGCAGTCGACAATATGCCGCCGCCGAGGTTCATGTGCATGTAGCCGTAGAGCATAACAAGCGCTATTATCTTTATCCCGAAGATGACCGAAGTCGACATCTGGCCAAGGCCGAACAAGTCCG